>JBALXR010000009.1:0-53630 GCA_036960525.1 Marinobacter sp. | reverse complement strand
GACGTTGTGCTTGGTTCCGATCCCACCATTAGCCCCCTCGCCCTGCCTGTGCTGACAGAACTGTTTGGCGTTAACCCTGCTCAGGTAGCCCTTTTACAGGCCCATGCGCCTCTGGCACTAGCCGAACGCATGGCATTTGATGAGGCATCTGAAGCCGTCAGCCGGGCCGCTGCCGCAGGTTTGCCGGTTACCCTGGAAGCATCTGGGTTTGAGCGTTGCGACCTGGTGGTCGAAGACGCCCCAGACCGCAACGCGCTGGCCAAGGTCTTGACCGCCGCAGGCAGACATTGGCCGGAGCGCCTGCCGGCGCGGGTCGCCACCGACTTGCCCGACCTTGACGCCCGATGGCTGGCCTATAGCATCGAAAGAACCGGTGCCCGAATTCGTTTCGAAGAAGTCGCGCCATGATCCACCTACAGATCGCCGAAGCCGGCAAGCGACACAGCCTTAAGGGCAATCACACTGCCGCGCTCGAACGTTACCGCCACGCGCTTCACCTGGCACTACAGAAACGTGCAAACCCCGTTTTTCTGTATCACTACACCGAATGCATTCTGGACGCGCTAGAAGCCGCAGGCGAAGCCCCGCAAGCTCTGGCGCTGACCGAGCGGGCCCTGGAAGAGCACAAGGACGAAGGCGGCGAGCTAGGCCGTCGTGTGCGGGCAAGCCTGCAGCAGCGGCGCGTCGTTTTGCTGTTCATCCTGGAGCGAAAACAAGAGGCCGACACCGCGCTTACCGAGGCGGCGGAGCTGGGAGGCCCCATTCTGAGTGCACTGCAGGAAGCCAGAAGGCGCCAGCTCACTATTACCCCAGGCTGGTTGTCCGCCATACGCCGACAGCACAACAAAGGCATTATCAATTCTGAGGCACTGCGCCACGCAGACGCCGCAGCCGGTGAAGTTCATTTCATAAAGGAGAATGCCTGTGCCGGACATTAAAGACATGACGCCGGGCGAGATACTCGCCGATGCCAGCGTCGCCACGTTCATATCAGAGCTCGGAAAAGGCATTGCTAAAGCACAGGTCGACCTGGACGAAAACTCGATCCGCCAGATTGAGGCGTTCACCAAACGCCGTGACGATCTTGGCGGGCGATCGCTGCTTGATATGGGCCTGTCCCCTGCTTTTTACCACTACCAATATGCCGACATCAGCTGCTCCATGCAGCTGCGCATGGAAGTTGGGAGCAGTGACGAGTTCGGGTTTTCGGCCCGGGCCGAGTACAGCAGCGACGGCAGCGAGAGCGGAAGCGTCGATATGGAGGAAGTCATTAGCGAAAGCAGCAACCGCACCGAGACCAAAAGCGCGAAAATGACCATGCGCGCCGATAGCCAGGGCGCACTCGTGCTGAGCAACGGGCAGAGCTTTACACCGGCCGGTAACAACCCAGCCGCCAGGCTCGCCGACCTCCGGCGTCTTCTGACCGCAGGCGACAGCGGCATAGACACACTGATTGAGCGCGACCCAATCGAACGTCCAACAATGGCTCTGAATACCCCAACAGACAAAGTACTGGTGAACTCGCCGACGATTGCATTTTTAAGCCCGGATTTTGACAACGCAGCGTTTCGTATTCGCGAGAACCAGGACACAGATTTTATCGTCAACAGTTCTCTGACGGTGACGACGACTGCACAGGCGGATCTGCCGGCTTACGTTACCCATTTTGAATCTCAATTACAGGCTGCTGGTTATACCACGGGCCGCATCAACCCGGGCGCCCGCTGCCCCGCAGGAACCGCAAAATACGGAACCGGCATTTCAAGCCTAAGCGGAGACGATGTTTCTAAACTGGGCAAGATTGCGCAGATTTTAAAAGACACCGGATTGCGCATCGAACTGGAGGGGTTCACTGATCGCCAAGGCTCGCAAACACGTAACCTGGCGCTTGGCATTGCCCGCGCTGAAAAAGCGGGAGCGTATTTGATCAACCAGTGCAGCGTTCCAGCCGCGCAGGTTACCTACTCAAACCCACGCAGCCGGGGCGAAGCACAACACCGCGCAGATGATCCGACGGGGCCGGAAGATAATCCGGACTTCCGAAAAACGTCCTACACGATTCTAGACCTTGACTACTACCTTGTGTCCGCCGGCAACAAATCTGATTTCGTGCTGGCAGAAATTGCACCAAACAATATCGGAAACCCGACGGGGCCAGGCAATGCCTATGTGTCCCTTTACGACGTTGTGGAGTTGTCGTCAGTATTAGCCGGCAACGGCGTTACCGTAGAAGGCACGTCATTCAATTTCAGTGGTTCGGCAAATCTGGGTAGCCCCGGAACGGCAGTGTCCTACGCCAACAACCTTGCCCGCGACATCAACAATGCGCCCAATCTTAGCGCCTGGGCAACCGGCAACGTGGTTCAGGTGGCGCGGGCGCAGGACGCATTCCAGGTTCAGCTGTTCACTAAAGACAATCGCGAAATCAGCATTGCTGAAAGCAGTGATTTCACCATCACATCGCAGTTCACCCGCACCCAACGTACCGTGAAGTCTCAAAAACAGGACGCCAACCGAACAATGGCCGTCGGCGTTTCCATCGACGCTCGTTTCTCACGATCGTTTAATCAGGAAGTCACCGGCAACTCATCGATCTCGGCGCGCCTGGTGTCAATTCCCGCACCGCCAGAATTTCTGGAGCAAATCCGCGCTTATCAAGATGGGCTGGACCAATGAGCAGCGTCGTTAAAACCACAAAGGCGCTGACCCAGGCGCCACTGCCCGATATTGTCGAAAAACTGGGCCTGGCCATCGCGGGTGCGCAATATGCGCTGGACATCAACTCTGCCTCTCTTGCAAAAACCATGGCTGAAACCGACGTAGAAATCGGTGGCAAAAAATACAACCTGCTCTCCCTCGGTTTCACGCCCACGTTTTACGCATTCACCGAAGCCACGGTCGAGGCAAAGCTGTCTTACACCATGAGCGAAGGCACAACCTTAGGTGGCAGCCTGGAGGTTTCGGCTTCTGGCGGAGTACCGTTCTTTATGGCCGCGGCGACTGTCTCGGCCAGCTACGAACGCAAGTTTTCTGTCTCGGCCGAAGGCGCGTCGTCTATCGCAGCCAAGCTGGTATCGCTGCCCCCACCCGAACGATTTATGGAGGTGCTTCGCGCCACCATACCGTCTTTGCCCACACTGGCAAACCCGTAACATTGGAAGAGGATTAGACACATGGCAATCGGACAAGACCTTCTGAACGTCCCCATGGGGGAGATGATCCGGGACATGGCTTTCGCAATTGCCGACAGCCAGTTCCAGCTTGACCAGTCGGGCATGCGAACCGCTGAAATGATGGGCGGCCTGCAATCGATTTTCGACGATAAAGGGAACCAGACCTTCGACGACAGCCGCATCTTTTTTGGCTACGAATACATGACCGTCCGCGCGGCTCTGGCCTACGCGATCTTCGACGACAGTTTGACCGGCGCGCTGGACGCCGATTCCGTGAAACTAACAGAAGTGGTGCTAAACCTGGTCAGTGAGCTAGGCCAACTGACCGCCACGCAAAGAAATGATCTGGCCAATAACGGTGGATCCGCAATCGCCAGCGCGCAGATTGATGGCAAGCCGCTGCTGGACGAGGTCATTCGCGTGCCCACCCGCCTTTCGATGATGGAACTGGGCTTTACCCCAACGTTCTATCAATTTATTGACACCATTATTGAAGTGAAGATCGCCATCAAAATGACACGCACTCGTGAGTCATCGCGGACCGTCAGCAATGCATCCCGCGACAGCAGCTCATCATCAGACCGCGCTAAGCGTGGCGGCGGGATTTTCGGGCTGTTCGGTGGTAAGCGTTCAAGAAGCTATTCGGGTAAGTCGTCGGTACAAACAACCCAGGTGGATGCAACCTACTCGTCAAAATACTCATACTCCGCAGAAGGAGCCAGCCTGCTGCGAACCAAACTTGTACCGGTACCACCACCCGCGATTCTTGAAGAACGTATTCGCGGGTTTGTAGACATTGAGGAAGAAACCCGCCGCGCCCGTCTCGCCCAGATTCTGGGCACTGACGACACCCCCTGATCGGAGAATCAACTGATGGCCATCGGACAGGACCTGCTAAACGTTCCCTTCCCCGCGATGATTCGGTCGATGGGGCTCGCCATTGCCGAGGCGCAGTATGAACTGGACATAGTGTCCATGAAGATTGCACGCCTTATGGCCGGTTTCAGCCCCGAAAAAGAAGACGATGAAAGAGGAACCGGCTTCGACGCAGGACGCTCAAATCTCGTGCAGATCGGCCCCAGCAAGGCGAATGACAGCTATTCGCTGCTGGAACTGGGATTTACCCCAACCTTCTACCAGTTCGTTGACACGCTGATTGAAGTAAAAATTTCAATCACCATGAGCCAGGAAGACACCCAAAAAACGTCTTCAACCAAAGTTGCGGCCTCGGTATCCGGAAAGGTGGGGTTCTTTTCAGCCTCGGCGAAAGCCAATGTATCCACGGTTTCTGCCAGCTATGCCAGCAAGTACCAGTACAGCGCCGAAGGTTCATCGCTGCTGCGTACCAAGCTGGTTACTGTGCCCGCACCGGCGATTCTTGAAGAGCGCCTTCGTGCTCTTTCTGCTCCGCCAGCGGGCCCATAAGCAATGGCCCGCAACTCTCTTCGCAACCTGAATGCGAGAGGTTCAAACGCCGATGCCGGAGCGCCGGAAATGAGCGCCGATCTGTTGCCTGCGGACCTGCGTGCTCTGCTGCATCAGCGGGAGTCGCTGGAAGCGAGGATGACGACTCTGACCGGTCGCCAGTCGGAAACTGGCGATATCCGTTTTCCTATCACACCTCTGACAGCGCGCCGCGCCGCAGATGACGCGTGGGCCGCCGCCCGAGATCGGCTACGCGCTCCCACTATGCCTCAATACAAACTGGATGACGGCAGCGTTGCGCAGGCGCTACAAACAATCCAAACAGGTGATTCAGAGCCGGCGCAGCGAACCGGTCAGCGCGCAATTCAAGGCATGGCGGGCCGAACCGGCTTACGCAATTTGAATAATCCGGCCGGGCTGACTGATTCAGACCCACTGGAGCGGATGATGCGCTTGCGAGATACGCCGGCCCTGCGTGATCTGGAAAAAGCCTTGCCCGAGCCTCGTTTGCCCGAGCGACCCGGCGCCCTGAGTCGCGCCGCTGAACGGTTGGATATTCTGCGCGGTGGTTCCGGCGATCTAGACAAATTACGCGCGCTGGCACTTTCGCGGCGCACGGCACGCTTTGATGAAGAACGAGGGCTTGAGCGCCATCGCAGGCCGCGCGATGCGGATGCCGGCAGAGATGCCGCTCGACTAGACAGACGCGGCACATACGGAGTGCGAAACGACAATGTCTGATACAGCCAACATATCAGCTGACGCCATTGCGGCCCTTCTGGGCGGGCTGGCCGGCGCCCTGACCGATGCCCAGCAAACAATGGCAGAAATGCCGCCTGCAGATTCATTCGGCCGGCCCCTGCCAAGCTATCGCATTCCCGAGCTCGACTTCACCTTTGAAATAGAAACGGTCGAAGCCAGCGACAGCGCCAGCAGCAGCGGGAAAAGGTGGCTGTTACAGCCTTCTGGCTCCTCGTCATCACGACATACCATCAGCTCAACCATCAGCGGTAAAATCGTTGCCGTGCCTCCCAATGGTGGCTTGCCTCAAACGCTTATCGCCGTCATACAACGCGGTGACTCACTGGAGGTGCGCCTATCAAATAACGCTGGCGAAATTTTGACGCAAACGCCGGTGGAACTGGAATTCGATGCCGAGGCCAGCAGCGCATTACACGGAACCACACTAACGCCGGCCCGCCGCCTATCTCTTCTTGATGCACAGCAAACACAAACCGATCAGACCGGTACAGCCACCGTGGGTATAGGTCCCAGTGCACTGCGCGCTGGTGAAAGCGCCGTTGTACTGGTGCGGGCTGCGGGTGCTGAGACGCGCATCAGCCTGAAAAAGGAGGCGTGATCTATGATCAAAGCCATCGTCGGCACTGGCACTCTTCTAGAGACCAGCGCCAGGCCCGCCGCCAACCTGATTGTAAACCTGCAGCTGCGAACCCTGAAAGGAAGCTGGCAAAACATCGCAGAAACGAGCACCAGCCTGAACGGCAGTTTTAAATTAGCAATGGAAGGCAGCGAACTGCAAGAGCTGACTGTTATACCCCATTTTCGCCTTACAACCGGGCTTGGCGAAGTATTGGCAGAAGATCCGTTAATAGAGGTAACAAGAACCCTGTTAACTGTGGACTTTGGCCGTGCTGTGCGCGGCGGACAAGCTAATCCGCTTGAAGACCGCCTGGAAAAAATCGAACGTGAGTCGCAAAGCCTGAAGGCCGAGAAAGACGTTCTGATGCAGAGATTTCTTGACGCCAAGCAGGCCACGGTTGCTTTGGAACAGAACCGCGATGAACTTGCCGCCCAAATTGCTCAACGCGACGTTCGCCTGCTTGATCTCGAGGCACAACTCGATAACACCACAGCATCGCAACCAGCCTCGATGAACGAAGCGGCAACGCAAGAAGTCTCACGCCTGAAGCTCCAGCTTTTGGGATCCCAGATCGAGGTACGGGAACGCATTGCTCGCGCAGATACCCTGGCGACGCAGTTCAGTCGGCTGACAGTCGAGCGCGATGCGTTGAAGCAGGAACTCAATGAGCTACGAGATGCCGAAGCAGCCGCGCCCCAGATCGGCACATTGGCCACCACCATTGCAAATTCTTTACGCGGAATCGAAACCGAAGGCATTGAGCTCGCCGACGCACGCATCACACTTAAAGGCTACCTGGCCGATGGCGGCAAACGATTCAAACCCTTCGATGCCGCCGAGCTGTCCCGTGTCGATTCGAACGCAGCCAGCGAAATCAGCTTCGGTGTCCGCCCTAAACCAGCGGCCTCAGAATCTGGCGGCCAGGCCATGCCCGACGTCATCGGCCTGACACCTGCCTCGGCCGGCCGCATTCTTCGACCCCTGGGACGTCGCGTTGAAGTAATCGAGACCCCCGGCACGCCCATCGGCGCAATCATCATTCAGAACCCCGCTGCTGGCGGCAACCTTCCCCGTGAGGCAATCATTCGCCTGATGGTCGCCACCGGGCCAAAAAAGGACAACTGACATGTCAGATTTGAGAAAACTGGCACAAGACATTGGCGCAGCCCCATTGGGCGACTTGATCGCATCGGTAGGCCGGGGGGTCGCAGAGGCGCAAGCTGCACTGGATGCCGGCTCGCTCGAACAGTGCCTGGCACTGTATGAAAACACAGACGACCTAACACGAATTATGCGCGAAACCGGCTATCGGCCAACGTTTTACGCCATTCCAGAAACCGAAGGCGAGCTAACATTGTCCCTGACAGTTACCGGTCACTCAGCGCCACAAACGACTCCAGGCAGCACGCCCCTGGCCCCCTTAGGTACAAAAATGCTCAATCGACACGTCGCAGCCAAGCCGCGCATCTATGCGGCGCCGGTAGATGGCGGCTATCGCAACAGCTACGGTTTTACCGGCACCGTGGGCGCGAGAATCAAGTTCCGCATTGTTGCTGTTCCGGCGCCCAGCGGGGCGGAAGCCGCCCGCGTTGTGCCAGACTTCAGTGGTATGACGCCCGCCCAGGCAACAACTCTGGCAGAGAGTTTCGACCTGGTTCTTGATGGGGCGGATGACATCGACGCGCAAGCAAAGATCACCACCCAGGACCCAGCTGCTGGCGCCATCGTTCGCGCAGACAGTGCTATTACGGTTGCCGCCGGTTAAGCACACTGGCCGGTCCCAAAACGTACGGGAAATGAATCTCCCTGCCCGCTCACGTATGATGGGGCCTCGTTTATTGGTACTGCAGAAAATCTGCTCGAATATGACCTCAGGAGAACCCGATGATCTGGACTGTCTATCTTTCTGGCGAAATTCATACCGACTGGCGTGAACAAATTCAGGCGGGCGCAGAAGCGGCCGGCCTGCCCGTGGAATTCACCGCCCCAATCACCCATCACGAAGCCAGCGATGCGGCGGGCGATATGCTGGGCAAGCCCGATGTGGCGTTTTGGCGCGACCACCAGTCATCCAAGGTGAACGGTATTCGCACCAAGACGATGCTGGAGCAGTGCGACCTTGCAGTGATTCGCTTCGGTGACAAGTACAAGCAATGGAACGCCGCTTTTGACGCTGGCTTTTGCGCCGCCATGGGCACGCCTTACATTACCCTGCACGGCGACGACATTGTCCACCCGCTGAAAGAAGTAGACTCTGCCGCCATGGCATGGGCACAAACGCCTGAACAGGTAGTTGAGGTTTTGAAATACGTGACTGCGGCTGGGTAAAAATAGGATCGGGGACAGATTTCAAATCTGTCCCTTCTCCACCTAAAAGCTCGACATTTCTTCTTGCAGGTCGCGTTTTAGTTCTTCCGGCGAGGTTATCCACAAAGTACCTTCCGCGCCGGGGAAAACGCCCACTTCCAGTTTGTCTTTGGTCAAGCCCGGCACCCATTTTTTGAAAAAGTCTGGCAGGGAAATGCTTTTTGGAGTCAGGTCGTCTGATCCCTTAGCGTACTCTGTGGCAAACTCGGCGCTGGGCCACACAGGCACGTGCGCCACGCCCTCTTCTTCTGAAACAAGTTTCAGAAAACGGTTGTCGGCGTTGATCAGTATCCAGATATCCCGCTCTTCAAGCACGGCGCTCAAAAAGTAGTCGTAGCGCTCTTCGCCGTTCATTTCGAGCACGTCGGTTAATTCATTACTGCTCATAAGGCTTCCATCAATTTAAAAATTTGGACTCGAGTTTTCTTGCTCAGGAGTTTGACACAGGCTGCTGGGAGAACCGAATAAACTCATAGTCGGCGGCGAGGGCCTCCACAATATGCCGGACGTGCTCCGGTGTAATCTCGCAGCAGCCGCCAATAACCGTTGCCCCATCAGCCAGCCACTGGCGCACATGGGCCACATAGGCCTGCGGGGAAATATCTTCCCGCGCCTCCAGTGCATCCACCGAACCACCCTGCGCCAAGGCATCCACCGACTTGAAGGCGTTGGCATAACCTCCGACGCACGGGTGCAACCTAACCAACTCGGGCATCGCAGCAGAAATTAACTCGGGATCACAGCAGTTCAACATTATCGCCGTGGGCAAGTATGGTGAAACTGCGGAAACCGCCTCAGCTAGGGTTTCACCAGACATTAACTTTCCGTTTGTTTCAAGGCGGAACGCGACGCCATAAGGCTTACCTAGCTCACTCGCGGCAGCGCAGGCCGCACAGGCTTCCAGGGTATTGGTCATTGTTTCAATCAACAGCACGTCTGCGGTGGCTTGCTGCTTTACCAGCACCGCGTATTCATCCCGTAAATCCTCAAACGAACGCGCCGGCTGGCCCTGATAACTTCCGGCTAGGGGCGGCAGGCAACCGGCAATATCCACATCTGCACCGGTGGTTTCTAAAGCTTGCCCCAGCAACTCGAAAGCGTGTTGGTGAATAGCCGCCAATTGTTCCAACTGGCCGTGCCGCAGTAAACGGGATGGCGTAGCGGTGTAAGTGTTCAGCGATAAGGTTTTGGCACCAGCGCGGATGAAGTCAGCGTGTACTGCGGTAACCACGTCTGGCTGCTCGTGCATAACCGCAACCGACCATAGCGGCGAACTGACATTCGCAGCACGCCGGTAAATTTCCTGGCCGAGGCCACCATCAAGAAGTACTACAGATCGCATAAAGCGTTTTAATTCCTCAAAGTGAACAAGTGAACCTGAACATTGCAGGCGCTACTTTGCCATATGCCCCACATAAGCCGCGGTAAACGCGGTTTCCTGAAAAATCTTCAACCCGGTGTCTGCAAACGGGACAGGCAAAGGGTTCGATGAGAGCGTCGATTTAATCAGTGCAGGCGGAAGCAAAACAACCTCAATGTCGGCACTGGTCATTAATTGAATAACTGCTTCTAACTTGAAGCCGATGGCACCGCCAGCGAACTTGCCTTTTGGCATACGCTCTTTGATGGCCACTTTATTAACGCCATGCTCCACCAGAAACTCCATAAACAACACCTGAAACTCCTGAAGATCACCACGGGTGTGATTTTTCTTCAAACTTAACTTACGCACGTTACTGTCTGGCAGACTAAAATGCCCCAAATCCAGGTTGAGCAAACACACCACGGCATCTGAGCCGGTTAATTCAACACCACAAACGCGCATACACCATCCCCGCGGCTTAACCGCAGCACTTTTTGAATTTAACACCGCTACCGCAACTGCAAGGGTCGTTCCGGGCCGGCACTTTAGCCTGCGTTACCGTTTCGCCCTTGTCCAGAATCGTCGTTAGCTCACCAATGGACTCAACGGCATTCGCACTTGCGTCTACCGTAATGCTGGCGAACAGGCCTGCTTCGGCTACGAGAACTTCAACTTCTTGCTTTCGTGCTTCACTGGTAACAACCAGCGTTAACGGGAACTTCTTACTACCCGGCTTTTTGTTGGCATTAATTTGAAAACCGCCGTGCGCCGTGTGGTGCTGACGGGCATCCTGCCTGCCTTTAAAAAAGAACTTGTCGGACATGCTGCTATCTCTGATGGGTAAAAACGATGTGCCCGAGCCTATAAACGCAGGTTGCTGTCGGGGGGAAATGGTTTTAGCACGGTTATCGAGCGGGATATATAGTAGATGGTGGAAAATACGATGTCGTTTAACCCATTTAACCAGCGTACATAAGAAAATCTTCTGCTGGCTCTCGCAGTACAGGTTGTTCATTATCATTTACCAAAAGACTTCAGTAAGCTTCGGGCACAACGACTAGAATCGCAGCAACCATCAAAGGCCATTAATATGAAAAGCATTACCCTTTCAAGCCCCGGCGGCCTGGAACACCTCAAACTTAACAATAGCGCGGAACTTGGTGCGCCTGGGCCCGGCCAAATTCGGGTACGCATTCATGCCTGCTCCCTGAACTATCACGACTATGCAGTGGTTGTCGGGGCCATCCCAACCGAAGACCAGCGTATCCCCATGGCGGATGGCGCTGGTGTTGTGGAGGCCATAGGTGAAGATGTCAGCGAATTCAAGGTTGGCGACCATGTGGTGTCAACCTTCTTCCCTGAGTGGCTGACTGGCCCAGCCCCTATTGATAACTTTAGCACCACGCCCGGTGACGGTCAGGATGGTTACGCCCGCGAACAGGTCGTTCGCCCAACCAACTGGTTTACTCACGCACCAAAGGGCTATACCCATGCTGAAGCGGCCACTCTGACCACCGCAGGCTTAACAGCATGGCGAGCACTGGTGGTTAATGGTGGCTTAAAAGCAGGCGATACCGTGCTCACGCTGGGTACCGGTGGGGTGTCTGTGTTTGCACTGCAGTTCGCCAAGATGATGGGCGCGCGGGTTATTTCCACCTCGTCTTCAGACGAAAAACTGGAGCGGCTGACAGCATTGGGTGCAGACCACACCATCAATTATAAAACAACATCGGCTTGGGGCGCGAAGGTCCAAGAGTTGACACACGGCGTGGGTGTTGATCACGTTATCGAAGTGGGTGGCCCTGGCACTCTGCCAGAATCCATTGATGCCGTTCGCATTGGGGGCCATATCGCGCTCATTGGCATACTCACCGGCCGGGCAGGCGATGTACCTACTTCGAAACTGATGGCCAAACAGGCTCGACTGCAAGGTTTGATTGTAGGCAGCCGAACCCATCAGCAAGAAATGATTCGCGCAATCGAAGCAAACGGCATGCATCCAGTTCTTGACCGGTCTTTTGCGCTGGAAGAAATTGCCGATGCTTTTCGCCATGAAGAATCCGGCAAGCACTTCGGGAAGATCTGCCTGGAGTTCTAATACAGACGCCTACTTTAACCAGGCCACGTCCCACGGTGGCCTGGTTATAACCAAGCGTAAAACTCTGGTTTTTTATCAGGAATCTGCTATGCCGGAAGATATCCACTTCTACGAACCCGCCAGTGGTCACCGACTGGCACACGACCCATTCAATGCCCTGGTGGCACCCAGACCGATTGGATGGATTTCAACGAAAAGCCGTGACGGCGTGCTTAATCTTGCACCTTATAGTTTTTTCAACGCCTTTAATTACAAGCCTCCCATCGTCGGGTTCTCCAGCATCGGCTACAAGGATTCCGTACGTAATGCTGAGGAAACCGGTGAGTTTTGCTGGAATCTGGCCACTCGCCCCCTGGCGGAAGCCATGAACCAAACCTGCGCCGATGTAGGGCCTGACGTGGATGAATTTGCCCTCTCTGGCCTGACGCCAAAGCCCTCTCGGGTTATCTCGGTGCCGCACGTAGCGCAAAGCCCGGTAACCTTCGAATGCCGGGTTACCCAAGTAATCCAGCTTGTGGGCGCCAATGGGCAGAAAGTCGACACTTGGATGGTATTGGGCGAGGTAGTCGGTGTGCATATCGCGCAACACCTACTGAAAGATGGGATTTACGATACTGCTGCGGCCGAACCGATAATGCGAGGCGGGGGCCCGGCGGACTACTTTACAGTGGGCGCATCACAAAAATTTCAGATGTATCGACCTCGCTAAATCCAATTCAACCAAAGACCAAAGTAGAGACGGGAAAGTAACCCAGGAGCCCTTCGCCAGACCATTATGCAATCATCAGTTACCGACACAGCCCCTCACAGTTTAATAACATCTCTGGTTTTTCTCGGCGCAGCCTTTGCATTCAGCGTGGTGATGATTGGCACCACCATGCCGACGCCGCTTTACCCCATTTATCGGGAGACTTTCGGGTTTTCCCAGTTGATGATCACCATTATCTTTGCGGCGTACGCCTTCGGTGTCATTGCAGCACTGGTGATCACTGGGCGCTGGTCTGATCAGTTGGGCCGCAGGCCGTTGCTGTTTGCCGGCATCGTGTGTTCGATCATAAGCGACCTGGTGTTCTGGCAGGCCGACGGGCTGGTAATGATTCTTGCGGGTCGTGTCCTGTCCGGGCTTTCGGCGGGTATTTTTACCGGCACCGCGACCGTGGCGGTGCTGGAACTGGCGCCGCCGCAATGGCGTGAACGGGCCACATTTTTTGCCACCGCCGCGAATATGGGTGGGCTGGGGCTTGGCCCTATACTTGCGGGTGCGCTTTCACAATACCTGCCCTCTCCACTGGAATTAACCTACCTGATACACATCGCGCTTGCCCTGCTGGCATTCGTCTGCATCTGGTGTGCCCCGGAAACCGTAAAAAGACCGCATCACCCAAAGCTGTCACTACAGCGTCTGAATGTGCCTCCGGAAGTACGCGGTGTGTTTGTACCTGCCGCCATCGCGGGCTTTGCTGGCTTTGCGGTTTGTGGTTTTTTCACATCGATTGCACCAGCGATGATGGGCAATGTATTGGGCTATGATAATCGTCTGCTGATCGGCGTTGTCGCAGGCAGTATCTTTATTGCCTCAACACTCGGCCAGTTCCTTCAAAATAAACTGCCTCTGCGCCTGCGTTTGCCAATCGGGTGCGCCACACTTGTTGCTGGCGTGATGCCCGTAGCGCTCGGTATTCATTTTCAGTCTCTCACCCTGTTCGTGGTGGGTGCGGTCATCGCTGGCATGGGCCAGGGTGTCGCTTTTCGCGCCGGCATGGGCGCTATAAACGCGGCCTGCCCGCCAGCGGAGCGCGCCGCGGTAACCTCCACCTTCTTTATTATCGCCTACATTGCCATCTCAGTGCCGGTGATCGGCATCGGCTTGATGGCCAGCCTGCTCAGCCTTAAGGCAACCGGTATTATCTTTTCCGTTTTTGTTGGCGCTGTGGCGGCCGTCGCTTTGCTGATGCTCTTATGGCGAGATTACCGTACCCACTAATAGGTCATGTCCGGATCGCTCTTTGTACCCAGGTAATTACGATCGTTCCATTAGCAGAACAGCTGACACTGTTCATCCTGAGAGCCCCGACCAGGGCCAACCTTCGTTTTTTCGCACCAGGCGGACAGGCAGAAGGGGCATTTCCGCAAAACGCGTAGTGGGCACAAAATTTGCTTACTACTTACCTGATAAAATATGCTAGGTTATTAGCCACTATCCCCCCAAGAATTACCGGGGCATAAGCGCTGCCCCAAAGGTACTTCTAACGGGGCCGCGCCTCGAAAACGACCATCACGTGATGCATGAGCCAAGGAACCTGCTCGACAGTGTCGCAACCCAGAACTCAAGCAGGACAATCACATGATGTACTTTGCCCACGAGATAGGCCGCGCCGCGCTCAAGCCCATGCGCATGCTCACCAGCGCCCACAGCACCTTGCTCCAACACCGCCTGAGCCCCTTATCCCACATTCCCGGATCACGCAGCATTGCTTCGGCTTACGATGTGTTCGGGGATCTCACCCACCGTTACTCGAAACCGGCTTTCAATCTGCCTACAACCATTTGCGACGGCCAGCAAGTTGATGTTCATGAAACCATCTTATGCCGCAAGCCGTTTGCGCAGCTTAAACACTTCAAACGAGACGTAGCGCGGCCCGATGACCCGAAATTGCTAATTGTAGCGCCGCTGTCCGGCCACTTTGCCTCGCTACTGCGCGGCACCGTGGAGGCCATGTTGCCGGACCATGATGTGTACATTACAGACTGGCGCGATGCCTGCAAGGTTCCGCTGTCAGACGGTGATTTTGGTCTTGATGATTACATCGACTACGTCATCGACTTCATCGACCACCTTGGGCCGGACACCCACGTACTGGCAGTCTGCCAGCCAGTGGTGCCAGTGCTTGCTGCCACCGCCATCATGGCCGAGGACGGCCATCCATCAGCACCTCGCTCGTTGACGTTAATGAGCGGCCCCATAGACGGACGCGTCGACCCCACTGCGCCTTGTAAAGTGGCCACCGAACACAACCTGGCATGGTTCAAACGCAATCTGGTCCACCCGGTACCCGCGCCTTACCCCGGAGCCATGCGCAAGGTTTACCCCGGCTTCCTGCAGCTGACCGGGTTTGTAAACATGAATTTCGACCGTCACGTTGACGCCTATCGCGGGCTATTCAGATCCATCCGCGACAAAGAGACCGAGAAGGTCAGCCGCCACCGCGAGTTCTATAACGAGTACCTGGCGGTAATGGATTTGCCAGCCACTTATTATCTGGACACCATAGAGCGCATTTTTCAGGAATTTCATCTCGCCCGGGGCTGCTTCAAACACCGCGGACGCCTGGTGAATCCGGCGGCCATTCGCAACACCGCCCTGATGACAATTGAAGGTGAGAACGACGACATTTCGAGCCCCGGACAAACCCGGGCCGCGCAAGATCTGTGCGTCAATGTGCCAGACTCCCGCCGACTGCATCACCTGCAGCCGGACGTTGGTCATTACGGTGTATTCAATGGAAGTAAATGGCGCGAATCCATTGCGCCGCGGCTGCGGGACTTCATCCGCGCGGCCTGAAGGGTTGGCCTCAGAGTCCATATAATGCAGAAAAAGGGCGCGTAAACCCTTAAAAAAGCTAAGTTATAGCCATAATATTTATGAGCTATAACTTAGCGTTAACCAATTTCTTCAACAATTTTAATACGATCTACGTTGTCTTTAATTTTGTTATATAAGACTTCTGTTATGTATGAACAATTATCTTCACTGCTGATTCGTTATTATGAATCAGCCTTTCGAAACCTTCAGAAACCAGATCATCCAATTGGATTCGCTGAGTAATAAAAGGCTCAAGGTTTACTTTGCCTTCTTCCACCAATTTGATGGTGTCTGCATGGTTGTTTGCGTACGCAATAGTTCCGCGCACGTCTAATTCTTTCATCACAACGCTGTGTACATTCACCGTCGCCGGATGGCTCCAAATCGATACAATGACAACGGTTCCGCTCGGTTTTGTCGCCTCGATCAGGGTATCCAGAACGTCGTTGATGCTGGTGCATTCAAACGAAACATCCACGCCCCGCCCTTCAGTTATCTTCATAACCTCTTCGGTCACGTTGACTTCAGAGGGATCCAAAACATAATCCGCAACGCCAGTTTCTTCCGCTTTTTCCTTACGCTTTGCGCTCAATTCCGTGAGGATAACGGTTATACCCTTGGCCTTTAATACTGAAGACAACAGCAAACCAATAGGGCCACCACCGCCCACCAGGGCAACATCACCGGTTTTTGCGCCACTGCGAACAAACGCATGATAGCCAACCGTAAGAGGTTCAATCAAAGCGGCTTGATCGAGGGGAATAGCGTTAGAAATCGGATGCACCCAGCGACGTTTGACTGCGATTTTTTCGGATAAACCGCCACCGTGGCCACCAAGGCCAATAAAGTTCATATTTTTGGACAACTGGTAGCTTGCGCCCGGGCCTGTGTCTACGCCATCCGCAATAATATAAGGCTCGACAACAACGTGCTGGCCAACCTTGATGTCGTCTACACCTTCACCCACTTCGTAAACCACACCGGAGAACTCATGCCCCATTGTGATCGGAGCCGATTCTCCCGAGACCGGGTGGGGGTGACCGCACGGAGGGATAAAGATGGGCCCCTCCATAAATTCGTGCAAATCAGTACCACAAATACCGCACCAGGCTACATCTATGCCCACGGTGCCTGGCTCTACAATCGGTTCCGGAATATCTTCAACACGAATATCACCTTTGTCATAAAAACGAGCAGCTTTCATTTGAATCTCCTTGCTTTTAATTAAAAGGAAACACTAGATCTTCACCATCAACTTGCCTTTGTTACCACCGCTCAGGAACAGATTCAGGCCGTCCATAGCCGACTCCAGCCCTTCCAGAACGTGAGTCCGATATTTGATATCGCCGTTCTGAACATAAGGGGCCAATTTGGCTTGCAGCTCCTGCGCCTTGTGCATGTGATCCGGCATAGTGAAGCCCTGAATGGTCAGGCGCTTTTTGATAACACGCATCCAGCTTGGGCCAGGGCGCGGGGTTTCGGCGGTGTAATCCGCAATCATACCGCACACCACAATACGGCCGTGCGCGTTCATGCGATCGAACACGTGGTGCTGAATCGGCCCACCGGTGTTTTCGAAATACACGTCTATGCCATTCGGCACCAATTCATCCAGTTTTGCGCTCAGATCGTCGGTCTTATAATTTACGGCACCGTCAAAACCCAGCTCGTTAATAATCCAGTCTGCTTTCTCTTGGCTGCCAACAACACCAATAACCCGCAGGCCTTCAGCTTTGGCCAGCTGGCCAACAATTGAGCCAACAGAGCCTGCCGCTCCGGACACAACCAGCGTTTCACCCGACTTGGGATGACCACAACCGAACAGCCCCTGAGTAGCGGTCAGCCCAGGTAGCGCGAAAACCGCCAGCGCCATTTCCAGCGGTATGTTTTTATCCACCTTGTTGATACCTTTGCCGTCTGTCAGAGCCATTTCCTGCCAGCCAAACATTCCCATCACCCGATCGCCCACGGCAAAATCAGCGTTTTTGGATGCAACCACCTCACCAACGCCGGATGAACGCATCACCGCCCCCAGCTCTACTGGCGGAATATAACTGTCGGTGTCGCCGGTCATCCAACCCATCATGGCCGGGTCCATAGACATATAAGCCTGCTTAACCAGAAATTCGCCGTTGCCAGGTTCCGGTACGGTTTTTTCCACCACCTCGAACAGTTCCGGGCCGGGCTTTCCCTTGAGGTGCTTCACCAGATTGATCGCTTTATAGGTACTCATAAACAAGTCTCTCCTGGGATGATTAAGGGATCGCTATCGGCTATTGACCGTTAAACTCTAACGCAGCCAACGTCGAAACTGCATTGCCATAAAGACACAAACAAACAATGCAAGCTGGGTGTACGCTATGAGCGAGTAGAACTAACCTTGGACGATGGCGAATCGGCTCGAGTGTACCGGCTGATGGAGCCGTTTTGGCTGGAGTTTTCAGAAGAAATGTCCGATTAACCCATAAGACCGCTGGCCGCACGCAGCTGTTTAAGGAAGGAGATCAACATGCCCCGCCGCAACCCACCCCGTTTCGATACCTCTCGCCTGAAAACCCACATTGACGCCATGGCGCAGCAAACAGTGGACGTATCTCCGGACGCCTCGTCCCGGCACTTGCACAATGGTGTGGATACCCCATTGCCACCTGCGGATCTGCATGGGAGTTATGTCAACCATCGCCCTCTCCCCACCGAAGGCGTCGACAAGCGCCATGCTTACATTGTGGGCAGTGGGATCGGCGGCCTGTCTGCAGCCTTCTTCCTGATCCGCGACGGTCACATGCCGGCAGAAAACATCACCATTCTGGAGTCCCAAAAGGTCGAGGGCGGCGCACTGGACGGCGCGGGCAATGCCGAGGAAGGCTACATTGTCCGCGGTGGCCGCGAAATGGAGGCAACCTACCAGAACTTCTGGGACGTTTTCTCGGAAATACCAGCACTCGAGTTACCAGCACCCTTTACCGTACTCGACGAATACCGGATCGTTAACGACGCCGACAAAAACTGGTCAAAAGTCCGACTTCTGGAAAAACAGGGCCAGATTCAGGACTCCTCAACCATGGGCCTCAGCCGCCTGCAGCAGCTTGAACTGGTTCGGCTTTTCCTCGCACGCAAAGAAGACCTGAACAATATCACGGTTGAGGAATGGTTCAGTGAAGGCTTCCTGAACACCAATTTCTACACCTTTTGGCGCACCATGTTCGCCTTCCAGAACTGGCATTCCGTGCTGGAAATGAAGCTGTACATGCACCGTTTCCTGCACCTTCTGGACGGTTTGAATGACATGACCGCCCTCGTTTTCCCCAAATACAACCAGTACGACAGCTTTGTGCGGCCGTTGATGAGCTGGCTAAGGGATCAGGGCGTCAACATTCAGTACGACACCGTTGTGCGTGACCTGGAGATGGATATCCGAGGCGAGTCCAAAATCACCACTGCCATCCAGTGCCGCACCACGGATGGCGAAAAGACCATAAAGGTCCGCCCGCGCGACCTGGTGTTCGTGACCATCGGCTCCATCGTCGAAGACACCGCCTACGGAACGAATGATACGGTGCCCGAACTGAAGGTAAACCGGCCAGATCCACAAACTGGCTCAAGCTGGCAGCTTTGGAAAAAGCTCGCCGAGAAATCCCCAGGCTTCGGGCGACCCGAGAAATTCTGTACCGACGTGCCGAGCTCAACCTGGGAATCGGCAACATTAACCTGCAAACCCTCCCCCCTGACCGAGAAGATCAAGGAACTGGCGGTCAACGACCCCTATTCCGGAAAAACCGTAACCGGCGGCGTCGTGACCTTCACTGACTCCGCATGGCTGATGAGCATGACCGTCAACCGCCAACCACACTTTCTGGACCAGCCCGCCGACGTGATCGTGCCTTGGGTGTACGGGCTACTCATGGACAAGCCCGGCGATTATGTGAAAAAACCTATGCCGGAATGCACCGGCGAGGAAATCCTGACCGAACTGTGCTATCACTTCGGGCTGATTGATCAGGTTGGCGACGTCATTGCCGCGACCATAGTACGTTCCGCGCTCATGCCCTACATCACCGCTCAATTCATGCCCCGTGCGCAAGGAGACCGTCCCTGGGCGGTGCCAACAGGCTCTACCAACCTCGCCTGCCTCGGTCAGTTCGTTGAAACCCATAACGACGTGGTGTTTACCCTCGAAAGCTCCGTGCGCACGGCACGCATCGGTGTCTACAGTCTGCTGGGCGTCAAGAAGCAGGTGCCCGATATTTACCCGGGCCAGTACGACATCCGCCGCCTGCTTCGGGCAACACGCACACTGAACAATGACGAGGCATTTCTCGGCGAGGGCTTGCTGCGCCAGTTTCTGGAGGGGACATATCTTGAAAATATTCTGCCCCTTGGTCCTGACGAAACACCCGATGATCTGAAAGGTACCGGTATGTTCGAGCAACAACTGAGCAATTTGCGTGGGCTGGTCGAGGGTAAATATTCGCTGGCAACCGCGAAGGGGTGGCTCCAGGGAGCGATCAATAATCTCCGCAAACGTCGCTAAGCGAGCACGGCAACGTGTTTCTGCCTGGTTCACATGGAAGTGCGCTTCAGCCCGCCGCTTTTAAGGCAGGCTTTTAATCCATTCCAGGGGGTTTCCAGACCGGAACATCCTCGGGCTTTGGGGCTTCCCAGTCCCCCTGCATGGACGTGCTCAAGGCTTCTTCGAGCTTCATGAACAGCTCGCCATAGCGAGGGCTGAAGTTAATGTCTTCCTCAATTTCCTTCCAGGCTTCGAATAACTGTGCTTCGTGGGCCCGCTCATTTTCGACGAAGGCCCAGGTCAGCTGTTTTGCCCGCATGGGGTGCACACCCATCGCCGTAAGCGCATGGCCGCCCAACTCCAGCGCAGAGTGATACGTTTCGCTCATCACATCATCAGCACCCGCCTCCAGAAGCTGATACCCATGACCACGGTCGAAGGCCCGCGCCAGCACCCAAACACCGGGAAAAAACTTCTTCACGTGTTTCACCATTGCCACGGCGCGATCCCGATCATCAATCGCCACAATCAACAAACGAGCCTGTTCAATACCCGCCTTTTCCAGCAAATCGGGGCGACTGGCATCCCCAAAAAAACTCTTGATGTTGATTCGTCGAACATTTTCAATCTGCTCGAGCTCATGGTCGAGCACTACGATAGGAACGCTGTTAGCCCGCAGCAAACGGCAGACAATCTGCCCAAACCGCCCCACGCCGGCCACAATAACCGGGGCTTGCTCGTCAATGGTGTCCGCATCCCGATCACCGTTTTGCGAGCTTCGGTAACGCGGCAGCACAATACGGTCGTAAACGATAAACAACAGAGGTGTGAGGAACATAGACAGAGCAACAACCAGGGAAAGAATCTGGGAAATTTCTAGCGGAATAACATCGCTTTGCACACTGTAGGTGAGCAATACAAAACCGAACTCGCCTGCCTGCGCCAGCCCCAGAGTAAATAGCCAGCCGTTGCTGCTGTGAATTCCGAACATCTTCGCCAGCGCGAGTAGAATCAGCACCTTAACCACAATAACCGCTGCGCCCAAGGAAACAACGGTGCCCCACTCGGCCAACAATACGTCGAAGTTGATTCCGGCACCCACGGTGATAAAAAACAGACCCAGTAACAGGCCTTTGAACGGCTCGATGTTGGCTTCCAGCTCGTGACGGAACTCGCTGTTAGCCAAAACCACACCTGCCAAAAAGGCCCCCAAGGCGGGCGACAGGTTTACAACACTCATGAGTGCCGCAATACCAATAACCAACATCAGCGCTGTGGCGGTGAAAACCTCTCGTAACCCGGACTTCACCACGTAACGAAACAACGGACGACTCAGGTAATAACCGCCGACAATGACAGCAGCGACCGCGCCGACAACCACAAGGGCATGAGCCCAGCCCGGAAGGCCAGCCACCAAACTCAGGCCCGCGTCTTGGCTGGACCCTGAGGTGAAATTACCCTTCAATCCTGGCAACGCCAACAGTGGAATCAGGGCTAGCATGGGAATCACAGCGATGTCCTGGAACAGCAACACAGAAAATGTATTGCGGCCACCTTCTGTCTTCGACAGCCCTTTCTCGTCCAGAGTTTGTAGCACAATGGCCGTAGACGACAGCGCGAAAATAAGGCCAACCGCCAAGGCGGTCTGCCACTGAAGCCCAAGCCACCAGGCGCCAGCCATCCCTGCGGCCGCCGTCAACGTAACCTGCAGACCGCCAAGCCCCAATAGGCGAACCCTCATGGCCCAAAGCGCTTTCGGGTCGATTTCCATACCGATCAGAAACAGCATCATGACAACACCGAATTCCGCAAAATGCTGAATAGTGCTGGTTTCCTGCCCCACCAGACCCATCACCGGCCCGATCACTACACCAGCAACCAGGTAACCAAGCACCGAACCCAGGCCGAAGCGTTTTGCCAAAGGCACTGCGATCACCGCAGCCAAAAGGTAAATAAACGCCTGAATGAAATAGGCCGTCATGGTTGGGTCACAATCCTGCTGACAGACATCTGATGCAATTACCCTTCTGCAAAGTAATACATCACGATGCCTGACTGTCGGTTAAGAAAAAACCAATATTATGCCTAACCAAAAAAAGACGGCCACGAAGGCCGTCTTTTTTATTCAATCTCTTTCTGGTCTGACTCTACGGCATCAGCACCGCATCAATGACGTGCACTACACCATTAGACTGCATCAAATCTGCTGCCACCACTGTGGCCATGTTTCCTTTCGAGTCTTCGATCATCAACGAATCACCTTGGAGGCTGAACGTAAGCTCGCCGCCCTGAACCGTCGCTACTGAGGCCGATCCACCGCCATCCTGAACCATTTTGATCGCCGCCGCTGCAGGCGCTTTGGTGGCCAATACGTGATAGGTCAGAATCGACTCAAGCTGTTCTTTATTCTCTGGTTTCAACAATGTTTCAACGGTGCCTGCAGGCAGCTTTGCAAACGCTTCGTTGGTGGGTGCAAATACTGTGAACGGGCCTTCTCCGGAAAGCGTTTCTACCAGACCGGCGGCCTTAACAGCAGCAACCAAAGTACTCAAGCTCTCTGTCTCTACCGCTTTCTCTACAATATTCATTGCATCTGTTTTGCCCATCGCATGATTTTCAGCGAAAGCTGGCAAGGACACCGCTGCAGCGCCCAACATCAGCGAAGAAACTACTAACGACTTTACGATTCCTGTTTTTTTCACATCATCATCCTCTGGTTTAGTCCGGGTAATTACACTTGTTTTTACGGACGCCCGGCGGCGGTGGATTCTGACGATCAGCTTAAATTGATTAACTTTTATACAGAACGGCGCTGCTAATTTCATGACTGACCGGCTCAACCGAAGGTTGGACCCTCTCGCCATCGCCCCAGCCAGGTTATAAACCGATAAAAGAGGATAGCTTGGCAGCAATTGATCCGTTCCGAATTTCACAGAAAATGGATCTGCCCCGCCTTTTACAGGTGCTGGTTGTGGTTAGTCTTCCAGGCCGCGCAGGTATTGCAGCCCAGACAACTGTTCCATTTGGCCCCGGATCCACGCAACCCGACCCCATACATAGGCTGAAGGTTGTGCGGCGCTGAGCACTTTCGGGTTCGGAAGGACCGCCGCAAGCCTGGCAGCCTGCGTTTGCGACAACTGGCTTGCCGAAATACCGAAATACCGCCTGCTGGCCGCTTCTACCCCGTAAACCCCGCGGCCAAATTCGGCAATGTTCAGGTAAACCTCAAGGATTCTGCGCTTTGGCCAAAGTGCATCAATGGCTATAGCCAAGCCGGCCTCCAGAGCCTTGCGAACAAAGCTGCGACCATTCCAGAGGAACAGGTTTTTAGCGGTTTGCTGGGTAATGGTGCTGGCGCCGCGCAAGCCCTGCCCCTTCTTGTGTTCTGAAACGGCCTTGCGAATAGCTGCAAAATCGACCCCATGATGCTCAGGGAATCGCTGATCTTCGCTGGCAACTACGGCCAAAGGCATCCAGGGAGACATATCCGATAGTGTCACCCACTTTTGCTGCAGCTCAGGGCTTGCATCTGTCACCAGATAAGCCAACATAAACGCAGAAGTCGGCGGGTTCACAAACCGGAACAGCAGTATCACCAGCAACACAAACAGCCCACACCCGGCAAGGAACCAGGTAAAGCGGCGTAGAAATTTTCGGAATAATGATTGTCGGGCCACAATTTTGTCTTCACGCAGTTTTGGGTCAGAATCGAATCTGAACAGAAACTGGAGGAACTTTCCATGAAACATGTAACTATTGATATTGTGTCAGACATCGCCTGCCCATGGTGCGCAATTGGCTATGCACGTCTGGAAAAGGCTATGGAAGAGCTAAAAAACGAAATCGATTGCGCCATTGAATGGCACGCTTTCGAGCTCAATCCGGACCCATCCGGCGACGGCGAACCCATACTCCCCGCATTGAGCCGCAAATACGGGCGCAGCGAAGACGAAATGAGGGAAAATCAGGCCCAGATGATAGACGTTGCGCACAGCCTCGGCCTGAATTTCGAGAAACTGCAGGAACGCTATACCCGCAATACTTTTGATGCTCATCGATTGGTGAAGTGGGCTGGACAGCACAACAAGCAGACAGCAATGAAACAGGCATTTTTTGAAGCCTATTTCGGCCGCGCCGAAAACATCGCCCAAGCGGACGTTCTTGTTCAATGTGTCGAGGAGATTGGTTTGAACGGTTCTGAAGCCCGAGAGGTTCTTACGTCCAACCGGTATGCCGATGATGTAAGACAAGACGAGGCTAAATACCAGCAAGCCGGGGTTTCAGCCGTTCCGGCCTATATCGTAAATGGCAAATATATGATTTCTGGGGCCCAAGAACCGGAAACGCTGGTCAAAGCATTACGGGAAATCGCAGCGGAACCGGTCTAAGTTTTTTGATTGCCGAACGCGGGGCCCCTCCATGGGCCCCGTGTCTTGTTGCGGGATAGCTTACTCAGACGCAGCAATAAGACTGGCATTGCCGCCAGCAGCCGTTGTGTCAACACACAGGTGGCGCTCAATCACGTACCGCTGGTCAAGTTTATGCTCCGTAATCAGCGGCAGCAGCGCACCATCGCGCTTTCTCAGCGAATGCCGGTACGGCTTTAGCACTGAATGCTCGCCACAGCTGGCCACTGCCTCGAAGCCCTTGACGGTTTCTAGAGCATCCGGCTCTAGCTGGCCTTCCACACCAACCACCGGTAAACCGGCTTTCGCTGCGCGGTCTACGGTGTCACTGACACCCGGCGCAATGACCACGGCCTTGTTGCCTTGTGCCAAAGCCATAACCATCTGTTCGATCGCTGTTTCTTTATCCGGGCCAAGACATAGCACAGTGCCACGGGCGTGATTGGTGAGAATATTGCTTTCACCGGTTGGCCCCGGCATTACCTCTTCGTGCGCGTCAAGTGGCTCCGGAACACTGTCGAAGACCGATTGCATGGCCTCAACCCGCGCTTTTGGCACTTGGGTATTCATTCTACCAAGCTTGCCGATCAAGCTTTCCAGCGCTCTTGCATCCACTTTTTTGCCACCCGATTCTGCCGGCCGCTGAACCGTCTCGCCTTTCATAAATCGACGCACATATTGCGGACCGCCGGCTTTCGGGCCGGTGCCTGACAAGCCTTCGCCACCGAACGGCTGAGAGCCCACGATCGCACCAATCTGGTTCCGGTTGACGTAGATGTTACCCACCTTGATGCGACGGGAAATACGATCAACCCGACTGTCCACCCGGCTGTGAACACCAAAGGTCAGGCCGTAACCCTTCGCATTAATGTCATCCACTACCTTGTCGAGTTCTTTCGCATCAAAAGTAGCCACATGCAGAACCGGGCCGAAAATCTCTTCTTCCAGATCCCCGATACCGTTCACCTTGATCACCGCAGGAGACACAAAGTTGCCTTTGTGCGGCACTGACAGTTTCTTCAGAAGCTGGTCCTTGTTCTCGAACTTCTTACAGTGATCGATGATTTTCTTCGCGGAGGGCTCATCAATGACCGGGCCTACATCCGTCGACAACAGCCACGGATCACCAATGCCGAGCTCTTCCATAGCGCCATACAGCATTTTCAGCAAGCTATCGGCAATGTCCTTCTGCACATACAACATCCTCAACGCCGAACAACGCTGGCCCGCACTCTGGAAGGAAGAAGCCAGAACATCCCGAACCACCTGTTCAGGCAGTGCAGTAGAATCCACGATCATGGCGTTCAGGCCGCCGGTCTCTGCCACCAGGACTGCATCCGGTGCCATGTTTTCTGCCATGGCCTCATCAATAATCTTGGCGGTATTGGTAGAACCGGTAAAACAGACGCCGGCTATGCGCGCATCCGAGGTCAGGCCCGCACCCACGGTGGCACCGGTGCCCGGCACCAGTTGAATCGCATCCTTGGGAATGCCTGCCTCATGCATCAACTCTACGGCTCGAACGGCCAGCAGCGACGTTTGTTCGGCTGGTTTGGCCAGAACGACGTTACCCGCCACCAGGTTAGCCAGAATCTGACCGGTGAAGATAGCCAGCGGGAAATTCCAGGGTGAAATACACACCACCGGACCTATGGCTTCACCGCTGTTTTCATAGCGGACACCTTCATTGGCGTAAAAGTGGGCAAAATCCACCGCTTCACGAATTTCAGCAACGGCGTCCGACAGCGATTTTCCCGCTTCCCGGGTAGCCAGCGCAAACATCTCGAGGGTGTTCTCTTCATACAAGTCCGCGACTCGACGCAGGCAGGCTGCACGCTCTTCTACGGGCGTAGCAGACCAAGACTTGAACCCTTTCTGCGCGGCAGAAATTGCCGTTTCAATATCAGCTTCGTTGGCCTGGGTCACATGGCCCACCAGATCTTCCGGGTTGGCCGGGTTACGAACCACCTGTACTTCGGTACCCGATACCTTACCCGCGATCAGCGGTCCGCCTTTCCAGTGGTGCTCTTTGAAAACATCGCGACCCTTATCAATAGCTTCGATAGTGACCGGATCGGTCAAATCCCAGCCTTTAGAGTTGCGACGGTGCTCACCGAAAAGCTTGGATGGACGCACAATCGCTTTACTGGAAATGTCTTCGCCCATTTCCTTAACCAGCTCGATCGGATCTTTTGCGATCATTTCAGGCGAAATGCTTTCATCCACAATCTGGTTCACAAAGGAACTGTTGGCTCCGTTTTCCAGCAGGCGACGTACCAAGTACGCCAGCAGCTCGTGATGAGGACCTACCGGCGCATAGATCCGGCAGGGTACGCCGCTTTCGGCCATGACCTGGCCGTGCAGGGATTCACCCATACCGTGCAGACGCTGAAACTCGTAGTTGGCTTCACCACGTACTCTGGCCAGCTCAAGAATTGCTGACACGGAGTGCGCGTTGTGGGTCGCGAACTGAGGGTAAATGCGATCCGTCATGTTCAACAACTTGGTAGAACAAGACAAGAACGACACATCACTGCAGGCCTTGCGAGTGAACACCGGGAATCCGTCCAGGCCCATCACTTGCGCGCGCTTGATTTCAGCGTCCCAGTAGGCACCTTTAACTAGCCGCACCATGATGCGACGATCGTATTTTTCAGCAATCCCGTACAACCAGTCCAGCATGAAAGGCGCACGCTTGCCGTAAGCCTGTACAACTACACCGAAACCATTCCAGCCTGCCAGTTCAGGATCACTCAGAAGAGCCTCTATGACGTCCATCGAGAGGTCCAGCCGGTCCTGCTCTTCTGCGTCAATATTGAAGCCCATATTAGCAGCGGCCGCTTTTTTGACCAGTCGCATAGCTCTGGGCACAAGCTCCTTCATAACCCGCTCTTTGTTGCCGTACTCATACCGTGCAAGCAGCGCTGAGAGCTTGACCGAAATGCCCGGATTCTTGCGAACGTCACCACTGCAATGCTTGGCGATACTGTCAATCCCGTCAGAGTAGGCATTGTAGTAACGCTGAGCGTCATGATCCGTGCGGGCCGCTTCTCCCAGCATGTCATAGGAGTAGGTGTAGCCCTTTTTCATGTAGCCTTCACCGGCTTTCTGTGCTTCTTTGATGTCTCGCCCAAGCACAAATTGCCGCCCCATCTCTTTCATGGCTTGGCCTGCCACCGTACGAATCACCGGTTCACCCAAACGTTTCAGAAGCTTGCGGAGGGTTTCGCCAACGCTTTTGCGCTCGGAATCCTTGAGCAGGTTGCTGGTCATCAGCAGGGCGATGGTCGCCGTGTTTATCAAAGAAGAAGAGGCCTTGCCCACATGGTCGCCCCAGCACCCGGACGTGATCTTGTCTTCGATCAGGTCGTTAATAGTCGTAGCGTCCGGCACACGCAACATAGCCTCAGCCAGGCACATTAGAGCAACGCCCTCTTTCGTAGTCAGCCCGTACTCGGCCAGAAATTTTTCCATGATGGTGGGCTTGGCATTCTTCCGAACGCCGCGAACCAGATCGGCCGCTCTGGCAGAAATGGCCTTGCTCTCGGACGAGGATAGTTGAGCGCCAGCAATCATCTCGTGAACGACGACATGCTCGGATGCAAGATAGTAATCACGGAGCGCCTGTCGGCTGTCGACAACTGCGGGAGTCTCTGATTGCTGCGGTCTCATGCTTGTACCCTCATCATTGTTTATTTTACTCACCGTGCTCGCATTCTACCGAGAACAGCAGAAACATTTTCACTGTAAAAAAGGAATTTACAGGCTATTTTGTCTTTTCTTGTGGATAAAAAATGACAAAAACTCTAAGTCAGCGCGACTAGATAGGCTAAACTCCCAGATCCGAACATTTAATTACCACTAATTCTCTCAATAACAGCACGCTTTTAAACCTTTAGCGTAGCCATAATGTCGGTGCTTTGCGGAAATCAGTGGAAGCAAAATCAAAACTTGTGCGATCGATTTTTTGGCATAGGACAAATTTTACGTACTAACTGCGGAAAAGTTCAAACAAACCGGAGCACACTCAGCAGGAGATAAAGATCGTGGAACTGGACCGGATTGATCACTCAATCATTCGCGAACTGCAGAAGAACGCGCGAATCACCGTCACAGAACTGGCATCCCGGGTTGGATTGTCCAAGACGCCCTGCCAGGTACGCATGCGCCGGCTGGAAGAACAGGGTTACATTACCGGGTACACAGCACTGGTTAATCACACCAAGTTGCAACAAAACCACATCGCGTTTACGGAAGTGAAGCTGAGCGACACCAATAGCCACGCTCTGTCCGCGTTCAACGAAGCGGTCCACCAGATCTCTGCCGTTGAACAGTGCCACATGATTGCCGGCAATTTTGATTATCTGCTCAAAGTCCGCACCCGCAACATGGCCGAATACCGGCACGTTCTCGGTGAACAGATTTCGGCCCTGCCCCACGTTTTACAAACCAGCACCTTTGTAGTGATGGAGAACGTAAAGGACGTGGGTGTCTGAACGTAAACCGTAACGAAACCAGTTACAGGAGCCCACACCAGCGAGCTTTCTTGCCTTTAATCAAGTTGTCGGATAATCTCCCAAGTTGTTGAGTAAGAAGCGATAATTAACATTTATAGGTTGGTTCCTTACCGGCAGTAACCTATTTATTCCAAAGGGTCTGACTGGAGCGCGATCAAGCCATGCTACTGGCTGTATTATCAGGATTTTTACTTGCAATGGCCGTTCCGGCGCTGCACCGGATGACCGGGAAATACATTGGCTGGGCGCTCGCCCTGCTGCCAGCTAGCCTTACAGTTTACTTTGTCAGCCTGATCCCAGCCCTCCAGGCGAACGGTTCGCTGCTTATAGAATATGCCTGGCTGCCCGGCCTGGATATCACGCTGAATTTCCTGGTAGATGGGCTGTCTCTGGTTTTTGCATTGTTGATCAGCGGCATCGGCACATTTATTCTTATTTATTCAGGTTCTTACCTTGCCGGACACAAATATCTGGCCCGATTTTTTGTGCTGATGCTGTCTTTCATGGCGTCGATGTTTGGTCTGGTGCTTTCAGACAATCTTGTAACGCTCTTCGTGTTCTGGGAATTGACCAGCATTACGTCCTACCTGCTGATTGGCTTTAATCACGAAGACATTGAAACCCGAAAGTCTGCCTTACAAGGTCTTTTCGTAACGGTTGCCGGTGGCCTGGCACTGATGGCGGGCCTGATTCTGCTAGCCATCATGAGCGGCAGCTATTCGTTGTCTGAAATCTTGTCGTCAAACATGGCGTTGCACGAGCACGCGTTCTACACCGCAGCGGTTATTTGCATCCTGGCGGGCACGTTTACTAAATCAGCCCAAGTACCCTTCCACTTCTGGCTTCCAAACGCCATGGCCGCGCCCACGCCGGTCTCTGCGTTTCTGCATTCCGCTACCATGGTCAAGGCGGGCATTTATCTGATGGCGCGACTGAACCCCTCTCTTGGACAGGGTGAACTCTGGAGCCAGGCGCTCATGCTTTTCGGCGCCGCCACTATGCTGACCGGAGCCTACCTGGCCTTCAGTAGCACCGGTATTAAAAAGGTTTTGGCCTATTCCACCATAATGGCGCTGGGCACTCTGACCATGCTAATCGGCGTGGGCACGGAACTGGCCCTGACCGCTTTTATCTGTTTTTTGGTGGCGCATTCTCTCTACAAAGGCGCCCTATTCATGGTCGCCGGAGCTCTCGATCACGAGACCGGCACCAAAGACATCACCGTCATGGGCGGGCTGCGAAAGGCCATGCCGATTACGGCGGCAATTGCCTGCCTCGCTGCTCTTTCCCAGGCAGGGTTACCACCGCTGTTCGGTTTTATCGCCAAGGAGTTGCTGTTTGAGTCTCTGCTTGAATCGCCAATCTGGTCAGCCGGGCTAACCATCGCAACGGTCCTGGCGGCAATGCTGCTCGTGGGCGTGGCTGGATTAGTTGCGATCAAACCGTTTTTCGGGAAAAGCGGTAACACACCCAAAAGCCCCCATGAAGCGCCCTTTGGCATTCTGATTGGCCCGGCCGTACTATCGGTGACTGCCCTGGTGTTCGGACTGGTGCCTTTCCTTCCCGAAGTGGCATTGCTACAGGCAGCGATAGGAAGCGTCAACGGGGCCGCCGTCGAAACCAATTTGGCGCTTTGGCATGGCGTCAACAAGCCCCTAATGCTGTCGGTCGTTAGCCTGCTTCTAGGATGGGGCCTGCTGGCAAGCTGGAATCGACTCCGGTCCCCTCTTAATGCAATCAATACGTCAGCCGCACGATTTGGCCCGGAGGCTGGATATTTCAAATTCATGGAAGGCATCACTATCATTGCCACCTGGCAAACCCGGGTACTTCAGAATGGCGTACTTGGGCTATACCTGCTTATTCTGGTTGCCGTAACCTTCGGTTTAACCGGTTACACGCTGCTGACCAAGCACGGTATCAATCTCACGCTAGACCTTGCCGACAGTCATTTTTATGAGTGGGGCATTGCATTGCTGTTGGTGGCAGCCGCGGCTTTCTCCAGCACAACCCATTCACGCCTGGGCTCTGTTGCATCCGTGGGCGTGCTTGGTTTCGGTGTTGCACTCACGTTCATTCTGTTCAGCGCGCCGGATCTGGGCATCACCCAGCTATTAGTAGAGACGTTGACGGTAATCCTGCTGGTGCTGGTGCTGTTCAAGCTGCCTGAATTTGGCAACCTGTCGTCCCCGTTTGAACGCTATCGCGATCTTACGGTCGCGATTTTCGCCGGTCTGGTTATGACCTTGGTAATTCTTGCGGCGCTGGACGTGCAGTACTTCGAGAGCATCTCTAGTTATTACATTGAAAACAGCGCAACGCTTGCCTACGGCCGCAACATCGTAAACGTCATTCTGGTGGACTTCCGGGCGCTGGACACTCTGGGCGAAATCTTTGTTCTGTCTCTTGCGGCACTGGGTGTGCTCTCAATGATTAAACTGAAGGCGGAGGATCAGCACAAACCATGAAAACCAACACGCTGATTCTTCACACAGCGGCCCTATTCATTATGCCGCTGCAGTTAATGTTCTCGTTATTTCTGTTGCTCCGGGGCCATGACGAACCCGGCGGCGGCTTTATCGGCGGGCTTGTGGCCGCAAGTGCGTTCGTGCTTTATGCCTTCGCATTCGGTTCGACAGCCACACGGCGCATTCTTCGAGTCGACCCCAGGGATTTACTGTCAGCGGGCCTGCTATTCGCCCTTGCATCAACGCTTCCCGCTTTTTTAGCTGGCCAACCCATGTTGACGGCCCATTGGTGGGAGCTGCCTTTGCTTGGCGACACCTATCTCAAGCTGTCGACCGTGCTGATCTTCGATATAGGCGTTTACGCAGCCGTGCTCGGAACCATCATGACGTTTGTGATCAATCTGATGGAGTCGGAAGAATGAGTCAGAATTACCGTAACCAATCGGCCGCGTTTAACGCACAAGGAGAGCCATCATGGAAAGCTTGATGGCTTATGTCGTCGGTATCCTCTTTGCTGCAGCGATTTACATGATGCTGCGTCGATCCATCGTCAAACTGGTGATCGGTCTGATCTTATTAAGCAACGCTGCCAACCTCCTTATTTTTGTTGTCTCAGGCATGACCCGCGGAGCGCCGCCACTACTGCCGGAAGGCGCTGAAGTCCCGTTGGGTGCCATGGCTGATCCGCTACCCCAAGCGCTGATCCTCACAGCAATTGTTATTGCCTTTGGTGTTCTGGCATTTGCAGTGGTTCTAATACGCCGCGCCTATGAAGTCGTGGGAACCGATGATCTTGACCAGATGAAGGATACAGACACTTGAATCTGGAACTTGCCCTACCGATTCTCATACCACTGACTGCCGGCGCAGTGTCGATAGCCCTGTGGCGGTCAATTCGCTATCAGCGCATCATTGCCGTGCTGGCGACCGCTTTGCTTCTTGCAGCCAGCGTATGGCTGCTGCGTTCCACCATAGACCAAGGCTTTCTGGTTATGGAAATGGGCAGCTGGCCGGCACCTTTCAGCATCGTGTTTGTCTCCGATTTGCTCAGCGCCATCATGATCGTGCTGACCGGCATCATAGGGCTGGCCATCGCCATCTACTCGCTGGCGTCCACGCCCAAAGGTCACGAAAAGTTTGGCTACTATCCACTGATGCACCTGCTGCTGGCAGGGGTCGCCGGCTCTTTTCTCACCGGCGATATTTTTAATCTTTTTGTTTGGTTCGAGGTAATGCTTCTCGCCTCCTTCGCCCTGCTCACCCTGGGAGGCGAACGGGCACAAATGGAGGGCGCGATAAAATATGTCACTCTGAACCTGTTCTCCTCGGCCATTTTTCTGTCTGCGGTGGGTTTGCTTTACGGCACGGTTGGCACACTGAATATGGCCGACATCGCTCAGAAAGTAGCCACCATTGAAGACCCCGGTATGGTGACCGTCATATCGATGATGTTCATGGTGTCCTTCGGTATAAAGGCGGCGGCTTTCCCGCTGTTTTTCTGGTTACCGGCCTCTTATCACACCCCCCAAGTGGCTGTTTCTGCTCTGTTCGCCGGCCTGCTGACCAAAGTAGGTGTCTACGCCCTTTATCGCGTTTTCACGCTGATTTTTACCCAAGACGTCGACTACACCCATACAATTCTGTTGTGGGCTGCTGCGCTGACCATGCTGACCGGCGTGCTTGGGGCTGCCGCGCAGTTCGAATTCCGCCGAATCCTGTCCTTCCATATCGTTAGCCAGATTGGCTACATGCTTCTGGGCTTGGCGCTGTTCACGCCGCTGGCCATCATTGGCGGGGTGTTTTATATCATGCACCACATCATTGTTAAGACGAATCTGTTCCTGATCAGCGGTATCACCTACCGGTTGCTCGGCAGTTACGATCTGAAGGATCTTGGTGGCGTTTACAAAGAGCGTCCTCTTTTGGCGCTGCTGTTCCTTATCCCTGCTCTGTCACTCGCGGGCATTCCGCCGCTGTCCGGTTTCTTTGCAAAATTCGTGGTTATCCGCGCCGGCCTGGAAGCAGAGGCCTATGTTGTCACCGGTATTGCCTTGCTCGTCGGCTTGCTGACCCTCTATTCCATGATCAAAATCTGGGCGGAAGTGTTCTGGAAGAAAACACCGGAACACGTGACCGATTTGCGCCGTTTGCGGGGCGAGGTAAAAGAAAAACACAACTGGGCCTACTTCGTACCGGTGATCGGCCTTGCTGCTTGCACCGTGTTTATTGGCCTTAATGGTCAGCCGATCTATGAACTGGCAGAAATGGCAGCACACCAGCTGTTGAATCCGCAGCTTTATATCGAAGCGGTTCTGGGGGCGCAGCGATGATCGGTTTTTTCTGGAACATCATGCTGGCGCTGGCATGGGTAGCACTGAGTGGCGACTTCAGCGGCATGAACTTCGCGGCAGGCTTCTTCTTCGCCTATCTGGCACTTATGGTATTGCAAAGACAGGTGCCGGTACTTAAAGGTTACTCCAGGCGCATTCCGAGAATCATCGCGTTTTTGGTATTCTTTATAAAAGAGTTGGTAAAAGCGAACTACCGCGTCGCCTACGACGTTGCCACACCGGTCTGGCATATGAAGCCCGGCGTTATTGCATTTCGCCTCGAGGCCCGTACGGATGTCGAGATTATGTTCCTGAGCAGCGTAATTTCACTAACGCCCGGCACCCTGAGTCTCGACATATCCGACGACAAAAAAGTGCTTTTTATACACGCCATGTTTCTGCAAGATGAAGAGCAGTTGCGGCAAGACCTCAGGGAACTTGAACACAAAATCCTGAAAATCTTGCGCTGAGGAGCCAAAACGTGATCCCGTTTGTCATCAATATTGTTTATTTTCTGCTTTCCCTGGCACTCTTGCTTGCGTTTATTCGCCTGACGAGGGGGCCGTCACTTCCGGACAGGGTCGTCGCTCTGGAGCTGATTGCATCGGTCGTGGTGGGTTTTGTGGGGGTTCACGCCATTGACACCGGCATTTCAAGCCTGCTGGACGTCGCGATTGTTATCGCCCTGACCGCGTTCCTTGCTGCCATAGGCTTTGCGCGGTTTTTGGAACGGGGAACGCAAGAGTGACAGATATTATTGTATCCATATTGCTTCTGGCCGGCGCCGGCTTCATGTTGCTGGCGGCCGTTGGCATCGTTCGCCTGCCGGACCTTCCCACACGTATGCATGCATCCACCAAGGCGGGCGCCATGGGGGCCATGTTTACTATGGCTGGAGTGGCGTTTTTCTTTGCCGACGGCGTCGTATTGGCAAGGGCATTCGCCATCGTCGTGTTCATCCTGATTACCTCGCCGATCGCAGCGCATGTTATCGGGCGTGCCGGTTACTTTATTGGGACACCACTCTGGAGCGGCACAATAAAAGACGAACTTCGAGACAACTATGACTCGCAAACCCACACGCTCAGGAGCGGTTATGAGGACAGCCCTGAAAGCGCTACACCACCGCCAGAAACAACCCCGGAAAAAAATAACTAGACGCACCAAAATCTCGTTAACCTGAAGAATCGACACCCTCCATTTGTGCTGAACTGCCTCACGTTATGACAGCCCGCCCTATCGAAAAGCGTTTCATGCAATGCGGTAAAAAGAACATTAAAAAAAAGGGGTCAAGTTTTCACTCGACCCCTTACAAATTCAAATCAACAATATCTTATCAGCGTACTTTTGACAGGAACTTCTGTGTTAACGGGTTTTGCGGATCGGTAATAACCTGTCTGGCTTCACCAAGCTCTGCAATAACGCCTTCGTGAAAGTAAGCCACGCGATCAGACACATCACGCGCGAAACTCATTTCATGTGTCACGCAGATCATGGTCATTCCCTCATCGGCCAACAAGCGCAATGTATCCAGAACCTCGCCCACCAATTCGGGGTCAAGGGCGGATGTAACCTCATCAAAAAGCATGTAGTCAGGTTTCATGGCCAGGGCGCGGGCAATCGCCAGGCGCTGCTGTTGGCCGCCAGACATCTTAGTAGGATAAACGTCAAACTTGTCACCCAAGCCAACATGCACAAGTTCTTTTTTGGCGACTTCAATCGCTTCTGCCTTGCTCATTTTTTTGACAATTCGGGGTGCCAAAGCCGCGTTTTCCAGCACTGTCATATGAGGAAAGGAGTTCCATTGCTGAAATACCATGCCCAATTTTTGGCGCAACTTATCCTTATTGGTCTCTTTGCTATGAACATCAACGTCATCCACAAATATTTTACCTTTGTGAATACCCTCAATGGCGTTAATGCAATACAGCAGCGTCGACTTACCGCTTCCCGAGCCGCCGATAATGCTGAGAACTTCGCCCTTCTGGACATCCAGGCTAACGCCTTTCAGAACTTCAAGATCGCCAAAGGATTTATGGACATTCTGGATACTAATCATATTGCCATTTTCCTCTCAACATACCGACCATATGACGATAAGGGGTATGAAATAATAAAGTAAAAGATACCAACACCGATCAAAATCATTAATGGTTGCTGGGTACGGGAGATGAGCTGGTCAGACGTGCGCAACAACTCCATATAACCAATAACAGAGACCAGAGCCGAGTCTTTGATAACGCTTAGTGCAACCCCCAGCCAAGACGGAAAGACTGCGCGTAAACCGATGGGCAAGCGAATATAGAAAATGGTTTGCCAATATGACATACCCAATGAGCGGGCTGATGTCCGCATGGATTGATGCACACTTTCGAAGCCACTACGGAACACTTCACTCATGAACGCCATGGTGTAGAGCGAAAGAATGATAGATCCAGCCACAAAGGGATCAAGCGGGTAACCCATCGCTCCAATAAAAGTTGAAAAAAGAATCAGTTGAATAATCAGCGGAACACTTCTGAGTATATCCAGTACACTACCAAGCAGTACGTTGACCATCTTACTGCTTTCAGCACGCATAAAACCGACGGCCAAACCCAGCAGGGTTCCCAACACTATCGCTACTATCGATATGGTCACCGTATTCATGATACCGGTAAGAATAAAGCCAGTATCGCTCCAGGACAGAGGCGTAAACAAAGAGTTCATCAGATTTCCCCTTTGAATAGTTTGCGGGAGAGTAATGACGAACTAAACAGCACCAGTTTAGTGATAATGTAGTACATTACCGCTGCCACCATAAAGAACTCTAGTGTCCGGAATGACAACGACTGGAGTCTTTGGGTTGTCCCGGAAAGCTCGCCCATTCCGACCAAAATACCCAAAGAACTCATCAGAATGGACCAAACAAACTGGTTGGTCATCGGGTGATAGATTCGCCTGAGCATTTGCGGAAGGATGATGTATCGATACACTTGAATACTGGTCATGCCAAGAGATTTAGAAGCACTGTACTGTGTGCTGGGGATGGACTGAAATCCGCCACGAAAAGTCTCGGTCAGGTAACCGGCATTGATAAATACGAGTGCGCTCAACACAGCAACATAGGGGCTTAAGTGAATGCCTAAAGCTCCCAGCCCAAAATAAGCCATATAGATTTGGAAAAGCGCGGGAGTATTTCGGGCTATCTCAACCCATGTGGTTGCGATATAACAATAGGGCTTGCTGTTGTTCATCTTCGCAATCGCCAACAGTATCGCGATCACAATACCCAAGAGCATTGCAAGAACGGATACATGCAGGGTTACGAAGGCCCCATTGAGCAACTCAGGCATATTCTGGAACACGACGTTCCAGTGAAATTCGTAGTCCATACCTTGGCCACTTTCGGTGGTTAAGAAGGGATCTGATGGGTGCTTTTTCAAAGCACCCATCAGAGCTCAAAGCCGTTACGCAAGAGGTTATGCGCTTAGCCTATCAACAAGTAATATTGGCAGCCGCCTAACTGGCGGCCACCGATGTCGTTATTACTTGTTATCCCTCAAGGACTGGATCAGATCAGCAGGCGCATCTGAACCGAAGTGCTTGTTGTAATGGGTATTCATGTTGCCGTCACGAATCTGACGCACCAGGAACAGGTTCAGGTAGCTGATCCAAGCGCCTTCGCTTCTTTTTGCAATCAGACCAACTACGTCGTCATAGTTAGGTACGAAAGGTCCCGCAACGAAATCTTTAAACTCTGCGCTTTGCAGCTTCGTGGCAATATTGGTATTGGTTGAGATAACCGCATCCACTTTGCCTTGGTACAAGCCCAAGTAGGCATCGTTTTCAGACTTGAACGCTGTGTAATTATCCGTTCCCCAGCCTTTTTTCTCGGCGTAGGCAAGGTATTCAGTTTCGTACGTAGTACCCAGTGCAGCACCGACCTTCATGCCCTTAAGATCGTCAAACGACTGGATATTCTTGTCTTTCGGGGCAATTACCTGAAATTTGAAAACAAAGTACGGATAGGTGAATCCAACGGATTTTGCACGCTCCAGGGTATCGGAAGTTGAGCCGATAACAACGTCGGTTTTTCCAGAAATCAAAGATGGGATTCGATCACCCCAGGTGAGATTGAGTACATTTGACTCTACGCCAAGGGCCTCAGCCAGATCGTTACAATAACCGACATCGAAACCCGCGGGCTGATTGTCTCCGTCAAAATAGCCCATCGGTGGAAAATCGAGAACCACACCACAATTCAGTGTTCCCCGTTGAATCACGGTGTCAAGTTGATCGGCTGTGGCGTTCACGGGGGTGAACGCAATACAAGAAAACACAAGTGACGTTGCTAATTTACGCATCATAATTTGTTTCTCTGGTTCTTTTTGTTACGTCATAAGTTACGAAACTTACATGGACTTAATCTAAGCACTAGAAGCTTACCTTAGATTTGCGAGTGAAAATCACTAAAAAACATGATTGAACAGGCTATTTAACTTTTGTATCTAGCTTTAACGGGAAATTACGAACAAAATGATGAAAAATCAGCCTAAACCTCTCACAATAACATTAAGATTTTCATGTAATTCTCTGAATTAAAAACTTTTTTTAAACTTAATCCACAGAACATGAACAGAATTATTTTCAGGCCCGCCGGAGCAACAACTGGAGCACCAGAAGGTTTCGGCCATCGGTCAACCACAAACGAGAGTACTAACATGACACTAACGCTTAAAGATGCAGCGCTGCTTCGACAACAGGCTTTTATTAACGGCGAGTGGTGCGCGGCGGCCAACGGCCAAAGCTACACCGTCACCAATCCCAGCACTGGCGACCGAGTAGGCGATGTGCCTGACATGGGCGCGGTAGAGACCACCCTCGCCATCGATGCCGCTGCAGCGGCGCAGCCGGCATGGAGCGCCCTAACCGCCAAGGCGCGTGCCACGGCGCTGCGCAAATGGTTTGAACTGATCCTCGCCCACCAGGAAGACCTGGCACAACTGATGACCAGCGAACAGGGCAAACCTCTGGTTGAAGCCCGTGGCGAAGTGGCCTACGGCGCGTCTTTTATCGAGTGGTTCGCCGAGGAAGCCAAACGGATTTACGGCGACGTTATCCCGTCCCACGGCCCCGACAAGCGCATTATTGTTCTTAAACAACCCATCGGCGTAGTCGCAGCGATTACCCCATGGAACTTCCCTATTGCCATGATCACCCGTAAAGTCGCCCCGGCGCTGGCGGCGGGATGTACTGTGGTCGTCAAGCCCGGAGAAGACACTCCCCTTTCCGCCTTGGCTCTGGCCGAGCTGGCGTCCCGTGCCGGCTTGCCCGCTGGCACTTTTAACGTAGTCACCAGCCAGGATGCCGCCACCGTCGGTCAAACCCTCTGTAACGACAGCCGGGTACGCAAACTCTCTTTTACCGGTTCAACCCCGGTGGGCAAACTGTTGATGCGCCAATGCGCCGATACGGTCAAGAAGATTTCTCTTGAGCTTGGGGGTAACGCGCCCTTTATTGTCTTCGACGATGCCGACCTGGATGCGGCTGTAGCCGGTTTGATGGCATCCAAGTTCCGCAACGCCGGTCAAACCTGCGTTTGCACCAACCGCATTCTGGTGCAAGATTCGGTCTACGACACTTTCGTCGAAAAGCTGACCAGCGCCGTAGCACAATTGAAAGTCGGTGACGGCTTGACCGAGGGAGTCGCCATCGGCCCCCTGATTAACGCCAAAGCAGTGGCCAAAGTGAAGGGACTGGTTGCAGAGGCCGTCGCCCAGGGTGCCATACTGCATCAAGCCAACAGCGCCGAAGGACTTGGAGAAAACTTCTACGCCCCGACGATCCTCACTCAGGTTACGACCACCATGAGCATCGCCAATGCAGAGATCTTCGGCCCGGTGGCGACCGTATTCCGTTTCTCCAATGAAGCTGAAGCCTTACAAACCGCCAACGACACCCCCTTCGGTTTGGCCGCCTACTTTTACGCCCGGGACATCGGCCGTATCTGGAGGGTCGCCGAAGCGCTGGAGTACGGCATGGTAGGCATCAACGAAGGGATAATTTCCACCGAGGTGGCTCCCTTTGGCGGCGTCAAAGAATCCGGCATTGGACGCGAGGGCTCCAAGTACGGCATTGACGACTATGTCGAGATCAAATACCTGTGCATGGGCGGCCTGGGCTGACCGGTCAGATATCGCCACAGCAACAATAAAAAAGAGGCAGAACCCGAAAGGATATCTGCCTCTTTTTTTAGACGCCGCCTCACGTTTACGGAGGCGGCGTCCACAGTTCCCTCTCAGGGGACGGCCAGGGGATAATCAGTCGGCCCCGTCTCTCGTTCTTTCCAAGGCTTCAACGGTATAAACGATGAGCCCCAACTCCGGCCGATAACCATGAATTTCCGTAACGTCCAGCGCTTGCAGGAAATGCAGAATTTCTTCACTGATGACCTGTCCCGGCACCAACACCGGGAAGCCCGGCGGATACGGAATAACGAAACTGGCTGAAACCACATCCCGCCCACCGGCCATCTGTTTCTGCAGTTCGCCATTGTCAAAGCGCAGATACTCGGTATTTTCTTCCTCATAACTGAGGAAGTAAGCCCGACGAATATCTCCTTCAGGGCTGCCCTGGTTGGGCCGAAAAGCATCGTGGAATCGACTGAAATCCGGCAGCGGCGGTAAATCCTCGGTCAAGGATTTCACCTTGCTTTCAATAATTTTGCGCTCGGGACGACTGCTGTCCTCCCAACGCCGGTCAAAGCCCTTGGCCAGCTTGATCAACACGTCCAGCAGGTAGGCAATAGAACCCCGAGTCGTCCCGATGTTGGTCATGAAGAGCACCGTGTTGCGAGACGTCTTGTTGATCTGAATCCCGAACTGGTTCATCAAGTATTCGTTTTTAAAAGTGTCCCCATCAATGCCGGTTTTACCGATGGCCATAGTGATTCTGCTAGGGTCCACCACGAACTCGTCATGAGCCCAGGCTTCTTCCATCTTGTTCCAGCCAGTGATCGGGTCGTAGAACGTATCCACTCCGGATTGGCGATACTCCAGCGGGATCATGTCCTTGTTAACCAACACCTGAAAGTATTTCTTCAGCAGCGGGCTGGTGTAAAGCTGTTCGCGCAGAGTCAGTGCCGCTTCCACCTGGGCGTGAACCAGTTCAAAACCTTCCATTTCCGCCTGCATTCGACCCACGTCCAGCGATGCAACAATCTGATAGTTGGGCGAAGTCGAAGTATGGGTCATATAGGCTTCGTGAAATGAGGCCTCCACTTTCTGGCGGTAATCCTGATCATAAATATGGATCATCGACCCCTGGCGCAATGACGTCAGAGTTTTGTGAGTCGAGTGGGTCGCGTAAGCCCGAACACGCACGTTCTCGGGAGCCGGCATCAGGTTATTGTCCAGCCAGGTGGCGTCATCGTCTGGGTCAAGCTTGTCGAACTCGGCTTTCCAGGCATCGTACTCAACCTGGTATTCGTCGCTGCGATAGCGATCCCGCAGTGTGCGGGCAGCGTGCATCGCGGTGCGTGGTCGGTAAGTTGGGTTAAATGTGGCAAAGGCGAACCAGGCTTCATCCCACAGGAACACAAGGTCGGGTTTTATGGCCAGACACTCCTCCATCACCCGGCGTACGTTATACACCACGCCATCGAAGGTACAGTTGGTCAAAAGAAGCATTTTGACCTTGCTGAGCTGTCCGTTGCGTTTGAGATTAAGCAACGTCTTCTTCATTTCACGCAGTGGCACGGCGCCGTACATGGAGTAGTCGTTAAGCGGGTAGGAGTCCAGGTATGCAACGTGCGCGCCCGACAACACCATGCCGTAATGGTGGGATTTATGGCAATCCCGATCAACCAGAACGATATCCCGCGGCTTGACCAACGCCTGAACCACGATCTTATTGGCGGTCGATGTGCCGTTGGTGACGAAGAAGCTCTGGCGAGAGCCGAAAGCCCGAGCTGCATACTCCTGAGCTTTTTTGATGGGGCCGTAGGGCTGTAGCAACGAATCCAGACCACCGGACGTAGCCGACGTTTCGGCCAGGAAAATATTGATACCGTAAAAATCGATCATCTGCCCGGCCCAGTGGGATCGGGTCACCGACTTGCCTCGAGAGATCGGCATAGCATGAAATACACCGGTAGGCTTGCGGCTGTATTCGCGCAACGCATCGAAGAACGGCGTGCGATAGCGGTCGTCAATCGCCCGCAAAATCGTGTGGTGTTGCTCGATGTAGTCTGTTTCGCGGTAAAAAATACGCTTGAAGTGCCGGATATCGCTACTCGCGGTCACTTCGACATCGCCACTGGTCACCAGAAACTGGTCAATCTCCGGACGTATCTCGCCAATCATTGAACTCAATAAAAGACTGCGCTCGGCTTCGGTCTTATTTTCCAGCTCTTTTTCCGAAAGACCTTCAAGATACCTGCGGAGGGCACTGAGGTTGTACTTCGACTTATAGGGAAACTCATAACGAATCAGGCAGGCCTGGATGTTGGGGTTGACCAGAATCGCAATCAGCGCGTCTTCGAAGCTTCTGACGGTAACGATGTCATAGATAAATTTGTCTTCCGGACGGCGCAGGCTGTGGAAGGCCTCGCGGACGACGTCCTCTTCCTGCAGCGACATCGCATCGACAATCAAGACTTCAAAATAAGGCTGGGCTGAGCTGTTGGACGTCGGGTGACCCCGCCGCAGCTGGGCCAGGGCGTCAAGCGCCTCAACATCTTCAGAGTCCGGATCGTTCTCACTGAGGTCGACGTGGCGGCGGCGGTAGGACTCACTGATCAGTGTCCGCACCAAGCGCTTGACGACTTTCTCTAATTGAACGAAATCATCTCGGCCATAAAGAGCCCAGAGATGCCGAAAATCTTCCTTGGACGGAAATGCGTGGTAATCCTCAATAATTTCCAGTCGGGTGAGCTTGATATCAATGGCCTTAGCCAATGACTTCACGTCTGCCGCATCTTCAGTCTTAACGATGCGGCCAAGATCTCGCTTCAGCGCGTTCCAGGTATCGGCTCGCAGCTGGCTGATCTTATGGTAAAAGCCCAAGGCCGTGTACGCAGTTTCAGTCTCTTTTATTATTTCGCTCATGGTTTCACCTTCTGTCCCTAAATTCTCAGACGGGATTAATGACCAACTGCCAATCATCGGCGGCAAAGCGCAACGGTGCGCGCACCTCCCGAATGGCTAACCCGGGGCGCTGGCACGAATGTTATAACGGATATCCACCAACGTCTCTTCAAAATGATCAAACGATAGATTCAATGACTTGCCCGGCCAATGGTACTGGGCGACCCCTTCATTGGGGTAATACACCGCGGTGTAAATAGTACCCAAGCCACGACGATAATCGGTTCGAAACAAAGGCGGCGCTGCAAAAGCCGCAATCAGTCGCTCTTTCGTTGTGGCGGGGTCGCCCACCAAAATCGACAGCTGGCGCTCACGGATCAGCGTTTCCGACGCTAGTGCGTGGGCATACCACTCAATCCGCTTCTGATGATTGGTCGCCACCGGTATCCGCTTGATCGACGCTGGACGGTCGGGTGCGATCATCGCCGTTACATACCGTTTGCGCGCATCCGTCACGGTAATGTTATAGGCCATGTGCGTGGGCACCCTGGCCAAAACCTCTGCCGCTTCTGGAGTGGTCTCGCAGAACTCGAGGATGTAGCGCAGGATGATCGGCGCGCCAAATCCATCGCCGACAGCCTTCCGCCCACCAAACGCCAACGAAACCGACAACCCGCTTTCATTGATACCATCCAGTACGCCCACCAGACAATCCGACATGGCAATAACCCGTCGGCCGTTCCAGCAGGTCGACAGAATCGCGCCTTCACAAAGTTCCGGCGGATAATCGTAGTTACGCACCAGTACATTGGAACGGGCGTCGGCAAAAGCCGCTTGGGAACACCCCGTTATATACGCCGGCGGGCGATAAAGACTCAACAGTCGGGAAGACAGATCACCGCCACCGGAAAGCTCGCAGAGCCTCTGGTACGTGGGTACAAGTTCCGGCATGTGCCGGGTCAGGGCATTTAGGCAGGCTAGGTAACTGGGCCGTTCGCGCTCCGTCTCCGACAGGTACCAACGCTCGTAAGCCGGCCAATGCAGATCAAAAAGGCGCTGCCATTTTGGCCCTGCATCCGGCTCATGCACTGTTTCGAAAATCAGCTGTTTCTGCATGTTATCGGAACCACCCGACCCAGCCGACCGGGGGGGTGATTTCCGCCACCCTCGTCACGTTGGCGTTCACAGTATTTTAAAGTTGCTGCCACCGATGGCGTGACTAACCGCTGCTTCCTCGATTGCCGGATCCTGAAGAGCCTGGCCGGCAAACTGGCCGCGAATACCGTCAATCCAGGCTTTCGCCCGTGGAGTCAGCTCGAAGTTGTCGTTCATCAGGCGCCCGCGGGTAATCAGTATCCCGAGGTCGGCACCTTCGTAGCGGAAATCACCCACTCCGCTGATGCGCATAAAGAAGGCTTCCTGCTCGCTCTCAGCCGCGTGCGGATGGTAGTTGTAGTGATCGTAGCCAATGCTGCCGTCTTCCGACATGCGCCAGACCCCTGATTGAGGTGCCTGGGTCAGCAGGTCCACTGATTCATCAGTGTGCTTGATAACAAGCTGGCTCCAGCTATCAATACTGTCCGGGTGCGACCAGCGCTCGTTGAGTTCTTCGATGTTAATGTCGAAGTCTTGATCAGAGAACTCCAAAAGGTGAAAAAGGAAAAGAGGAACGTCAGAGTGTGCGAACGCCGCTACGTTGGTCAGTGAACTGGCACCGGTAACCCGTGGGTTAAGTTCACCCAGGTAAACTTCATCGGTATCCATATCGATCAAAAAATCGAGCTCGAAATAACCACGGTAGCCCTCGTCTCGCAGAGCCTCACCAAACTTGAAGGTATACTCGCGGGCCTTGTCACGAACCTCCTGGGTGAAGGCACCGGCGAACATCTCGTTGCCGCACCAGCCACCCTTGTAAGGCGTCAGTGTTTTGAAACCGACCAGTTCGGTCATAAGCGGCCCTACGACAGTGCCGCAGCGAGTGCTGCAGGCTTCGATTGCCGAGCCTCGGCAGTTAATCCGCTTCATGATCTTCACTTCGGGCTCGGCTTCAATTTCCTCAGCGTATTTATAGTATTCATCTTCATTGGAGACAAAGAACGTGGTGTGGCCCGAATCGCCAAAAGCCGACTGGATAACCAAGTCGGCACCAAGCTCCGCGCTAACTTCCTGCAAATGGGCGTAACTGTTCACCTTGGCCAGAACGTTCGGCACGCTTGGTACGCCTACCTTGTTACCAATCCGTACTGTCTCGATCTTGTTGTCCATGCGCGAGCGCAATTCTGCCGGCGGGAAGGCAACGCGCAAACCAAGTTGCTCGCAAATTTCTTCAGTATGTTCATCGAACATGAGGAAGGTGGCCGTGCCCTTGCCGCCTCGAGACTGCAGATAGTCGATGACTTCCTTATGTTCAAGCAGATAGTTGTTAATATCCTCAATGCTTTCGAAATCCCGCGGGAATTTCGTTTTGGGCACGAAAATATTCTTCTGTCTGCCGTCAAAGCAGTCTATGTAAGTAATGTGACGGAAATTGCCGACCCAATCACCGATGCCCAGCAGGTTAAAGTTGGTTGCCGAAATAAAGTACACCGGCTCCTTGTTATTATGGAAATAACGGCGGATATCAGAAATGCTTGTGATTTTTTTCATTCCTTTTTCTCCTGTAGTTGGGCGTTCCTGCACAGCTTGCGAGTCCTGCAAAGAAACTTCCTGTGGGACTTTCGGCTTCTCTGCAGCAGAACTTGACACAGGCTCAGGCGTGACCGGCGCCCGATTCTGAGTCTCGTTCGGCATTAGCCAATGTGCCACTATTTGACGTAATCGGTTAAACAGATGTCGGGGCATTACATTCTCCGCTACAACGCTTGTCAGACCTCGCTTCGAACTGGCTTGACCAGCGGCCCCAGCGTGTCGAAGAATGGGCTGGATCGGCTTTCACTGCTGTAGAGGGGGAAATCCACGCTCCGATCCCGAAAACTCTTCAGGGGCTGGCCGAGGCCGCCGTGCATGCCGCGCTCCCGCTCGCGACGGACGCGGTTGAAATCTACCTCAACCGGCACGACCTCCTCGCCAACACCGCACTGGTGAATCACGTCTCCAGAGGGCCCGACCACAATCGACCGGCCATTACCCATGGCGCCAACGCCGTTGAAATCGAAGAAATAACATTGGTTGATGGCCGCGTTGGTGCGCGCAATCGATAGCTCAAGATCGCGATCGAGGGTATCGGTCATGGTGGGGTGCAAAATAACCTCAGCTCCCATCGATGCAAGCGTTCTGGTGGTCTCGGGGAACCACATGTCGTAGCAGATCGAAACCCCGAACCGGCCAACTTCCGGCACGTCGAACACCACAAACTCGTTACCACCCTCTACGCCCTGCTCATGAGGGAGGAAAGGGAACATTTTGCGATAACGACACACCACCTCACCATGGGGGTTTATAACCGATAGCGTGTTGTAGATCTTATCTCCGTCACGCTCGAACATGGAGCCCGGAATCAGCCAGATTCCGTGTTGTAAGGCCAACTCGCAGAACATGCTTTCCATCGAATTGGGAAACGGCTGGGCATGTTGAATGCTGGCACCTTTGGCCACCAGCTCGCTGAACATCACCATCTGAACCTGGGGAAAGCGCGCCATCAGAATATTGATGCGCTGACGCATGGCTTCGGTGTTGTCACCATGATGCATGGCATGCATCTGCACTCCGGCTATTGTGAAGTAAGACATGGTGTTCCTCTATATGGCGATACTACAAAATATGGTGGTATTAAAAACCTCAGCTTTTCTGCTCAGAGCCCGCTGAAGCTCGATTCAATCTTCGAATTGGATGATTTCCCGTTGCTATCGCCATCACAAAAGATGGTAGCTTAAACAAGCTTATGTCAAATTCGTGGGCCTGTCGAAAGGCAATTTGGATGGTTGAGGCAAGGCAATCATGATGTATCACCGCACCTACAATAGGTAGGAACCTGGCTGCGCGAAAATAGGCGCTGACGGCGGTGTTCCTACACGCGCCGTCTAATAGCTGGCACTCACTTTCTGAGTTGCATTATTTCTGCTTGAGAAGATCTCTGATCTCCCCAAGAAGCGTCTCCTCCCTGGTTGCAACCGGCGCAGCTGCAGGCACTACCGTCTCTTTTTTCTTCATGGAGTTCATCCACTTGACCACCATGAAAATCGCAAACGCGACGATCACAAAATCAACGACGGTTTGAATAAACATGCCATAGTTCAAAGTAACGGCGGCTACGTCGCCACTTGCCGCTTGCAGCGTAACCGCCAGTTCTGAAAAGTTAACCTGACCCAGCAGCATGCCCAAAGGCGGCATAATAATATCGGCCACGAATGACGAAACAATTTTCCCAAACGCTGCACCAATCACGATGCCCACAGCCATATCTACAACGTTGCCTCGCATGGCGAATGCTTTGAATTCCTGCATCATACTCATAAGCCATCACCCCATTCGTCTGATTTTCGTCAACCCGTACAACAAGCCATTAACAATTAGCCGCTCTTGGCTTCGATAGGCATTGCCACTGCACACTTACCTCTTAATTAAAGTCGCTCAACAGCCAGGAGTAAAGAATGAAAATTCTTGGAAAAACGCCAGTCACCGTTATGCTGAAAAGTAATCTCACTCCGGCATTGAGAACACGCAATAGCAAAACGAAATACAAACCCGCTGTAAGGATAGTGCCGCAACCTACGCAGCTTCGGTTTTTTTATTTCAGCCTTGAAACAAGCCGAGCCAATTGCTCACTGGTGCTTTCAAGATAGTGCGCTGCGTGCGCAATAGCGTCATTTTTACTGATTGGCCCCGGGGCAATCGAGAAAACCGCCGTAATGCCCGCATCATGAATGGCCGTCATATTGTCGCCCCCCAACATGCCGGCAAGCCCAATAACAGGCACCTGATGGCGCTGTGCCAGTTTGGCAACGCCTGTTGGCGTTTTACCAGAAGCACTTTGGCCGTCAATCGCCCCTTCAGCCGTAATCACCAAGTCGGCGGCCTTCATCTGTGCGTCCATACCCACGGCGGCCATCACCAATTCGATCCCGGGTTTTAGCAGCCCACCGAGAATCCCGGCAACCGTTCCTCCAATGCCGCCTGCTGCGCCACTTCCTGCAAAGCTACTTATATCGTAACCATTTTGCTCCACACACCTGGCAAAGTGCCCTAGGTTGTTGTCAAGCACTTTGACGTCGTCTGGTGAAGCACCTTTTTGTGGCCCGAATACTGCGGCGGCACCCAGATCGCCAAGCAAGGAGTTGGTCACATCGCAAGCAACCACCACCTCGACACCCGCCAGGCTTGCTTTCGCGCCGGCAATGTCAAAGTAGCTGATGTACTTTAAACCCGCGCCACCAGGAGGGATGGACTGGCCTTTACTGTCCAATAATTGTGCCCCCATAGCTTGCAGCAAACCCGCGCCACCATCGGTTGTCGCACTGCCGCCCAAGCAAACAATGAGAGTCTTCGGCTGGTGCTGCAAAGCAGCCATGATGAGCTCGCCGGTGCCATAACTAGACGCCGTCATCGCATTCCGGTCAGACTCGGCCACGCAGTGCAGGCCGCTTGCCTCCGCAACCTCAACGATGGCAGTTTCCCCATCATCTATCAGCCCGTAACTGGCGTTGACCGGGTCGCCAGAGGGGCCGCTTACCTGTGCCTGGTGCAACGTGCCGTGCATAGCCCCAACAAGAGTGGCTGTTGTGCCTTCGCCGCCATCTGCCAGGGGGATTTTAATCATCTGATCAGCCGGAGCACCACGCAACCAACCAACAGCGATCGCGTCAGCAACGGCTTTCGCCGTCAGACACTCTTTGAACGAGTCAGGTGCAATGAGTACGCGCATACTGTGGTCCTTACGAAATTGTTTGAATATCGCAATTGCCCTTTACAGAGCTACCAGGGATGCGAACCACACGGCCGTAATCGTTACCAAACCCATGAAAAGTGTCGCCGCTGTGTGTGAACGATACGCCGTTGCAACGTCCATTTTACTGAACTGAGATACCACCCAAAAATAGCTGTCGTTGGCGTGGGAGACGGTCATTGCACCGGCACCAACGGCCATAACCGTTAGTACACGGCCCATATCTGAATCCAACCCCAATTGCGGCAACAACGGGGCAACCAGCGCAGAAGCGGTAACTAGGGCGACGGTTGAAGAGCCTTGTGCCGATTTGAGCGCAGCGGCCACAATGAAAGGCATGATAACCCCCAAACCCAATGTTGACAGGTTCTGACCAAGGAAATCACCCAGCGGTGTCGCGGCAAGCACAGCACCGAATGCGCCACCCGCACCGGTAATTAAAATAATCGGCGCTGAAACAACCAGTCCCTTTTCGGTGTGACGGGCAAACCCTTTGAGCTTTTCATCCCCCTGAATCAATAGTAGTGCAAATCCAAGACCAATCAACAGGGCATTCAGTGGCTTACCGAGAAAGTTCAGTGCTTCGTACAACGCCCCATCACCCAAGGGGGCGGTTGGGTAACTGGCTACTGAGCCCAAGCAAATAAGGACAATAGGTACAAAGATAGGGGCAAAGGCTTTCCATGGGCCAGGCAGTTCACCGTAATGTTCTTTACTTTCCTCAAACGCCTCTTCTGTTAGATCTAGCTCTGTACTGGGCAGGTTTCGTGAGAAATAGGCCCAAACCAAACCTGCAATCGCTGCGATTATGGCAAAAATAAGGCCTACGCCAATAACCAGCCCCAAGTTGTTTTCCAAACCCAGGTTGCCTGCGGCCGCAATCGGGCCGGGCGTGGGTGGTACAAGGGTGTGGGTTGCAAATAGACCGGTAGAAAGTGCCACCGTCATTGCTACGGGGGATACGCTAAGGGTTCTCGCCATGGAGCGCTTCAGGCTGTTGAGAATGACAAAACCAGAATCGCAAAACACCGGAATAGACACGATAAAACCAACGATAGACATCGTCATAGTAGGGAATTTTTTACCCAAGCATTTAATGATGGTCTCAGCCATCACAATTGCGGCACCGGTGCGTTCAAGAATGACACCGATGATGGTACCCAGAACGATAACCAGGCCGATATAGCCGAGAATTTTACCAAAACCACCGCGAATCGTTGATTCGATCGACTCGAGGGGCAGACCAAATGCGAACGCGGCGATGAACGATGCAAGCAAAAGTGTAATAAAAGGGTTGAGGCGTAATTTGCTCGTTGCGAACACAATGAACGCAATAAGAGCGATTAGAATGAAAACCATGTGCATAGAAAATCTCCGGCATCACTTTAATTATTATTTTCCCAAGGAGGGAGCTGTGTGCAATCCGTGAGTCTAGGAGCTCAGCGTAGATTCGTCTTTAGTCAAGTAACCTAAAATTTAAACCATAATCTGCTGAATTTTGTGCAATACGACAAATCAGTCATTTTTGCGAAGGCCGCCTGCGTTAAGTGCCAGATACAGGTGCATAAGCTCGGGGAGCTTGAACGGAGACAGTCCGGTGAGCTGCTCAATGCTGTTCAGGCGGTATCGAATGGTATTCCGGTGCAAGTGCAGGGTCGACGCACATTGCTGTACATCGCCATTGGCGTCAAAAAACGCTTGCAGGGTTCGTGCATATAAAAAATGACGAGGGTGGGCCTGCAAGGCGTGCAAGGGGCGCAGCAACTCGTGCTGCTGCCAGCCGGGGTCAAAGCTCTCCCATAAAATGGCTACTGGGCTATCCGAGTAACAATGTGTTTTAAGGTGTGGAGACTGACGCCGGCCATGGGTCATTGTTGCAATAGCAGACTCGTAGCATCCCCGAAGATTGCTCTCAGTATACTGTCCGACAGCTATCACCATTGACGCGTGAACAGCTGCGGGCAAATGGCGCTGCAAGCGATTTATCGACTGTTCTGTCATCGAGCGCTGCTCTGGAGTGCCTGCCAGCTTTACCGGCACCAGAACAAGAAGTCGCTGGGGCGCTACTTGGGCCAATAACAAACTTTTGTCACTGATTTCCAGCTGTCGCATCAACGAAATAACAAAATCGTCGGGGCCCGGTAACTGCCCAGGCTCTATGATCAATGCAATGCGCGGTTGAGCTTGGTCAAAGCCGACTCGTTCGAGCCAAACCTGCGGTACGGTACGTCCATTAATCAGGGCTAACAACGTATCCTCAATTTGCCGGCGACGGTGCTGTCCTAGTTCCAGCAGAGCGGTATGCTCCAGCATGAGCTCTGCTGTAACCTTCACCAAATCTGCAAACGGCAAAACTTTAGCCGGTTCCCCCGAAATGCCAACAATAGCAACGACCTGATGGCCAACCGTAATAGGAACGTTGACACCATGGCGAACTCCGGGGAATTGCTCGGCGTTGTGAGCATCAACCGCCAGAGACTCCCCTCGCACAGCCACATACCGTGCGCCCTGATGAATTTCACCAACTCGCAGCGGATCACCTGAAGCGATGATCACTCCGTCGGGCGTCATCACATTTACAGAATGGCCAATAACCTGCATTGCCCTGTCTACGATGCGCTGAGCTGTCGTTTGGTCAAGTGTAATCATCAACGCACCTTACCACAGGGTATTGCGGAGCAAGTGGACGCCCGGCCGCTTGACAGCCTGCTTCTTACGACAAAGAGAGAAAGCATTTACACACTTGGCGATCAGGCGGCTAACCAATCGGTTGGGGCTGACGCTAATCGACGACGCTATAACCCATTACTAAACTCATCATTTACAGTGATACCAGAAATACCACGCAACAATTATTCAACCTAGCTCTTCATCATGATAATGCTCTCATCGGATTCGGAAGTACTCACGTGATTTTCAATCCCTGACAAACCAATCGATGATTCTTAGGAGAATAACCATGCGTAACATTACCGCAACCACAACCGCACTCGTAGCCGTCTTGGCCACTTTCGCCCTACCGGCTTCTGCCAGCTTAGCAGACCGAAAGTCCGATGAGCAGAAGATCGAGCAGCCAGCGGCACCCGCTCCATACAGCGGTCACAACGTAATTCGCGGCGAGATTATTGCCAGCTTGGCAGACCGGAAGTCCGATAAGCAAAAGATCGAGCAGCCAGCGGCACCCGTTCCATACAGCGGTCGCGACGTAATTCGCGGCGAGATTATTGCCGCTGACCACACATCTATCCAACGCACATCCAAAACCTGAACAGCGTAGCCACTCTGCTCAAGCACTCGAAGGTCGGAATGTATTTTTTGCCAGCTGCCTAGTGGTAGAACATATTTTCCCGACCGGTTGAGCTTAGTTAAGAACTTCATACATCACAAAAGATGATGATTTAATCAACTATACTCATGATTTTTGAGTAACGTTCTTTCAGCGAGTTCTCGATCAACTCTCGCAACCAGACAATACCAGGATCGCGGTCGTGCCTAGTGTGCCAAAACAGGTAGAGGCTGCTGGGATCAAGGTTAAACGGCAAGGGCGTGACCCACAAATTCTCTGTAAAGTCTTCACTTCGAAGAATAACTTCCGGAACTGCACAGACCAGATCGGTGTGACACAATAAGCTGGGTACTCCCACAAACTCATTCACCGTCACCGCAATGCGTCGGTCTAGCCCTTTCAGATCAAGATAGCTGTCGACAAGCCCATGAGCTTCGCCGGACATAGTCACCAGCAAGTGCCGCGCATCTATAAAATTCTCCATAGAGAGCGGCTTGCCTGCTAGCGGATGGTCGGCTCGCATTGCAACCTGATAACCACCCTGGAACAGCCAGATACTTCTTAAGCTATTGTCATGATGGCTGATTGGCCCAATGGCAAGGTCTACGTTGGCTTCGCGTAAATCACTATAAGTCCCTTCCGGAGTGAAGGGTACGGCGTGCAGGTCGACACTTGGAGCCACTCGCTCCAGTTTTTCGGCCAGCTGGCGCCAGATCATTTCTACGGTGAGATCGGTGACGGCAATCCGGAAAGTCCGGCGCGCTTGCGCGGGGTCAAACTTTGTGGATCTGACGGCGGTTGACAAATCGTAGATTGGGCCGCGAATGCGGTCCCAAAGGCTGAATGCGTAGGATGTCGGCTCAATGTTACGCCCCTTTCGCACGAACAGCGGGTCACTCCAAACCCGTCGCATTCGCGAAATCGCATTGGAAACCGCCGGTTGAGTCATCGCAAGGCGCTCCGCCGCACGAGTAACCGAACGCTCGGTCATGATCGCATCGAACACATAAAGCAGATGCAATTCCTGGCTTTTCATCGCGCGATTTTACTCCGGTCTGGAATGACCCGCTGTTCGTGCGAAAGGGGTGCAGAAAACAGTTGTAGCATGCCGTAAACGCCCAAACCCGAGCCCAGGCTTGGGCTCGGGTTTGGGGTCAGACCCAAGCTCAGCGCACGATCATTACCGACATCTTGGCATGATGTACCACATGCTCGGCGTTGGGCCCCAGTACATAATCGGCGAACTTGCGCTTGTTATGGGATGCCATAACGATCAGGTCAACCTCGAGCTTCTTGGCAACTTTGATGATCGCCTCCCAGGGCGAGCCATCAACAATAATACTCTGCGCCTGTATGTCCGCAGGCACGTTCTCTTTTATAAAAGCGTGCTGGGCCTCTGCCACCGCCTCATGGGCTTTCTTGGCGAAGTCCTTGGGGAAATAAGACCCCACTATAGGCATATGATAATCAGGCAGAACCGTGACCAGATGCAATGAGGCGTTGAAGCTTCTGCACAGTGTCAAAGCCGTAGGAAGCGCCTTTGACCAAGACGCCTCCTCGTTAAGGTCTACTGGCAACATGATCTTGCTGTACATGGCAATCTCCTTCAAGCAGTGGCGGTAGCGGCCGTATTGTCACGACGCCGGCGCTGCAACAGTATGACCAACCCGAAGATGAGGAAAGCAGGAATCCACATCAACTCCTTGGTCCAGCGGTCGACAGGGGCCAGCACCTCAATGATTTCCTGGTCGAAATCGAAACCAAGATCAGACGC
>JBALXR010000099.1:0-10732 GCA_036960525.1 Marinobacter sp. | reverse complement strand
GCCAGGCGGTACTGGATGCCGCCAAAGTGCATTTGCCATTGCTGCGCAGCCAGCTGATTCAGCTAATGGGCAGCCGCAGCTTTGACAGCTTGCGCGCCCCGGAAGGCCGCCAAGAGCTGGCACAGGCGATGACTGACAAGGTCAACGAGTTGTTGGCCAACGAGAACGCAGCCGCTATTCGTCAGGTACTGTTCAGCAACTTTGTTGTTCAGTAATTTTGTTGTTCAGGTAAGGTGGACGTTTGATACAGCCGCCATGCGGCCGGAATCTACACAGCGGAATCGACTATGCAGGACTTGCTGTCTCAGGACGAAATCGATGCGCTCCTTCATGGAGTAGACGACGGTGATATCGACACCTATGACGACACCGACGAAGGCGGCGTAAAAAACTACGATCTGGCCAGCCAGGACCGCATCGTCCGCGGTCGCATGCCAACACTGGAAATGATTAACGAGCGTTTTGCCCGTTACACCCGCATCAGCCTGTTTAATATGCTGCGCCGTAGCGCCGACGTGTCGACTGGCGGCATTCAGATCATGAAGTTTGGCGAATACGTGCATACCCTTTATGTGCCAACCAGTTTGAACCTGTGTAAAATTCGTCCGTTGCGCGGCACATCGCTGTTTGTGTTGGATGCCAAACTGGTATTCAAGCTGGTTGATAATTTTTTCGGTGGCCAAGGCCGCCACGCCAAAATTGAAGGCCGCGAATTCACGCCTACTGAAAACCGTATTGTGCAGATGATGCTGAATCAGGTGTTTCACGACATGCAGGAAGCCTGGCAGTCGGTATTGAAAGTAAATTTCGAGTATCTGAGTTCCGAAGTAAACCCGTCTATGGCCAATATTGTCAGCCCCAGTGAAGTGGTCGTGGTCAGCACCTTTCATATAGAGCTGGACGGCGGCGGCGGCGAGCTGCATTTTGCGCTGCCATACTCGATGATTGAACCCATTCGTGATGTGTTAGACGCTGGTGTGCAAAGCGATATCGATGACACCGACGAGCGTTGGGTTAGTGCGCTTCAGGAAGACATCAAAGCCGTGAGCGTGGCGGTGAACTCTACAATCTGCAGACGCCGCATTTCACTGCGCGAAGTGGCCAAGCTTAAAGCCGGTGACATCATACCCATTGAAATGGCGGAACATTTAACCGTTACCGCTAATGGTATTCCGATATATACCGCTACTTTGGGCACCCGCGATGACAAATTGGCGCTGAGAATTCATGGGCGGGCGACGTTGCCCAAGGTTAAGAAACAACTGAAGGTGGGGCGTACCTAATGGCTGACGACGACAAAACAGACGACCAGAATATGAGCGAAGACGAAAAGCTGGCGGCGGAGTGGGAAGCTGCGATGGGTGAGTCTGGTGCAGATTCCGGCGCAGGGCCTGACAGCACCGAAGACAACTGGGCAGAGGCGATGGCCGAGGCGGCTGGCGCCGGGAATAGTGATAAAGAAAGCGATAAAAAAAACAACGTGCGGGCAGCGCCCATGGAAGAGTTTGGTTCAGACAGTGTTAACACCTCAAAAGACTCTCCAGATCTCGACGTGATCATGGATATACCGGTGACCATCTCGATGGAAGTTGGCAATACCATGATTCCCATCCGCAATTTGTTACAGCTGAATCAGGGTTCAGTGATCGAGCTTGACCGTCTGGCCGGCGAGCCTCTGGACGTTTTGGTGAACGGCACCTTGATTGCCCACGGCGAGGTCGTGATGGTTAACGATAAATTTGGTATTCGCCTGACTGACGTCATGAGTCCGGGCGAGCGCATTAAGCGCTTGCAGAAATAGTATGACGTCAAAGCTCTGGCAGGCAGTCCCTATATTCTGGTTGATGGCGGCATTTCCGGCCATGGCAGAGCCCGCTGCGCCGCAATCGCAATTAAGCGGAGCGACGCGCACCCCGGATACCCTGTCTACTCTGGTGAGTCTGGGTTTGGGCTTGCTGGCTGTGATTGCGATTATCTACGGCTGTGCTTGGCTGATCCGCCGCATGACCGGCATGACCGGCATGAACAACAGCGCCATTAAAGTGGTATCGGTGATGGCTCTGGGCGCCCGGGAACGCATTGCAGTAGTGGATATTGCCGGCCAGCAGTTGCTGCTGGGTATTACTCCCGGGACTATTCGCACACTGCACGTGTTCGATGAGCCGGTCGTGAGTGTAGGCGGAAGCGCGCCCAGTGGTGAATTTGCCCGCAAACTCCAATCCCTGATGAATAAATCCCGGGCCCCGGATGTGGCGGTCGACAGTTCTGGCAGACCGACCGATGACCGCAAGATTTGAACTTGCGCGCCTGCTAAAGGCGCTATTGCCGTTACTGACTGTCATCGCTGCCCTGGTCTGGGTGCCGCTGGCCCAGGCTGACTTGCCCGGCATACCTGCGTTCACCGTAGAACCCGGTGCCGGTGAGGGCCAGCAGGAATATTCGGTGACCCTGCAGATTCTGGCGCTGATGACTGCGCTGACGTTTTTGCCGGCGATGCTGATGATGATGACCTCGTTCACCCGCATTATTATCGTATTCTCTATATTGCGTCAGGCACTGGGCCTGCAATCGGCGCCGTCCAATCAGATTCTGCTGGGGCTGGCGTTGTTCATGACCATATTCATTATGAAACCGGTGTTGGAAGAAGCCAACCGGGTAGGGTTGCAACCCTATCTGCAGGAAGAAATGACCTCGTTGGAAGCCGTGGAGGCAGCGTCGGAGCCGTTCAAACAGTTTATGCTGGCACAAACCCGCGAGAGTGACCTGGGCCTGTTTATGCGCATGGCCGACGAGCAGTTTGCCAGCCCCGAAGACGTCACGTTCTGGGTGCTGCTACCGGCGTTTGTTACCAGCGAACTGAAAACCGCGTTTCAGATCGGCTTTATACTGTTCATACCCTTTCTGATCATCGACATGGTGGTGGCCAGCGTGCTGATGGCCATGGGTATGATGATGCTGTCGCCGATTATTATTTCGCTGCCGTTCAAAATCATGCTGTTTGTGCTGGTAGACGGCTGGGCGTTGATAATGGGCACCCTGGCGGCCAGCTATGGCCTTTAGTGTGCGCGTCGCCGAATGTGCTGAAGGGCTTAATGGAGGTTACTCATGACCCCGGAAACTGTCATCGATATTCTGCGCGAAGCGCTGTGGATGATTGTGATGCTGGCGGCGGTGATTATTACTCCGGGCCTGATTATTGGCCTGGTGGTCAGTACCTTTCAGGCGGCCACTCAAATCAACGAACAAACCCTGAGCTTTCTGCCGCGCCTGCTGATCACCCTGATCGTGATCATTGTGTGGGGGCCCTGGATGCTGACAAAACTGCTGGACCACGCTAACGCGCTCTTCTCCAGCATTCCCTTTTTGATCGGCTGACCTATGCTGCCTAACGAACTCGGTGCCGATCTGATAGGCCAGTGGGTTGGCCAGCATTTATGGCCGCTGTTCCGCATTGCCAGCTTTCTGATGGTGATTCCCATTTTTGGTACCCAGCTGGTGCCCGCCAGGGTGCGCCTGGGCCTGGCCCTGTTGATGACCATTATTGTGGTGCCGATGATTCCTCCGGTGCCCCAGGTGGAAGCCCTAAGCGCCGATGCAGTGGTGATTACCCTGCAGCAGATATTAATCGGTGTGGGGTTGGGCTTTGCGTTAACCGCTCTGTGGCAGCTGTTTGTGATTGCCGGCCAGATGATTGCCATGCAAATGGGACTGGGCTTTGCGTCTATGGTGGATCCTGCCAACGGTGTAAACGTTGCAGTGCTGGCACAAATCTACACCATCACCATTACCCTGTTATTTCTGGCGATGAATGGCCATCTGGTGGCATTTGAAGTGTTTATCGAAAGTTTTCGCACCTTGCCCATTGGCCTTGAGGGCTTGGGTCAGGCCGGGTTGTGGCAGTTGGCGCACCGTATCAGCTGGATGTTTGTATCGGCTATGCTGTTGGCGCTGCCTGCGGTAACGGCGGTGCTGATTGTCAGTATTTCATTCGGGGTGATGACTCGAGCCGCGCCGCAGATGAACATTTTCGCCCTTGGTTTCCCCATTGGCCTGATTTTTGGATTGTTTGCTATTTGGGTGTTGCACGCCAATTTTCTGCCGCATTTCGAGGTATACACCCGGCAGACGTTCGATTTCATGCGCGAGTTGCAGCAGTAGTCATAACAGCACCAGAGTATTCTGATAATGGCCGATGACGACAACAGTCAGGAGAAAACCGAAGAGGCCACCCCCCGAAGGCTGGAAAAAGCCAAGGAGGATGGCGAGACTGCGCGCTCCAAAGAGCTGGCGACGACCGCTGTGTTGATGGCCGGTGCTGGCGGCCTACTGATTTTTGGTACTCATCTTGGCGCCGTTCTGGAAGCCATCATGCGCGACGCCTTTACCCTCGAACGCAGCGCCATTTTTGATATGCGCCATATGAGCGTGCAGCTGATCGCTTCCGCCAAAGCCGCGGCCTGGGCGTTATCGCCCATTCTGGCCACGCTGCTGGTGGCAGCCATAGCCGGTTCCATCGGCATTGGTGGTTTGCTGTTCAGTGGCAAATCCATTGCACCCAAGCTTAGCCGAATGAACCCTATAAAGGGCATTGGGCGCATGTTCTCTGCACGCTCGTTAATCGAGCTGTTTAAAGCTATCGCCAAAGTGGGCCTGGTACTCACCATTGCTATTCTCATTTTACAATTGCGAACGGTGGACTTGCTGAGCATCGCCGAAGAACCGGCGGTTCCGGCTATGGAGCATGTGCTCTGGACCCTGGGCTGGAGCTTTTTTCTGTTGTCCTGTGCCACCATCATTATTGCTGTGATCGATGTACCCTTCCAGATTTACGATCACCAGAAAAAGCTCAAAATGACCATGCAAGAAGTAAAAGACGAACACAAAGACAGCGAAGGAAAGCCTGAGGTAAAAGGCCGTATCCGCCAGCTGCAGCGAGAGATGTCGCAGCGACGGATGATGCAGGACGTGCCCACGGCCGACGTGGTCATCACCAACCCGACCCACTACGCGGTAGCTCTGAAGTACGACCAGAACAGCATGGGCGCGCCTATGGTGGTGGCTAAGGGCGGCGACGAACTGGCCTTTAAAATTATGGAAATTGCCCGCGAAAACAAGGTAGAAATTCTGCGCACACCGCCGCTGGCGAGGGCGGTATATCACAACAGCGAGATTGGCCAGGAAATACCAGACGGCCTGTACATGGCCATTGCCCAGGTGCTGGCCTATGTATTCCAGCTGCGTCAGTTCCGCAAAGGCCACGCCGACAAACCCACCATGCCGAATTTCCCGATACCGTCGGACTTGCGACGTGACGCCTGATACAGATGTTTTCAGGGAGCTGTAGATGTCAACCATTTCTGTCCGAGCTTTCGCCACCTGACGTGCGTGCAACGTAAACCAACGCAGGCAAAGATTGGGTTGCGAATCTGTTTTCTGGTATACAGCTAAGGTCCAATAGGGGCGTTTAAAAGGATAGTTCGAGAAAACAGCTAAACACGGAGCATCGCAGTATGCGCATCCTGGCAGCCCAGATTCAGATTCCAGCCATCGACGATCGTGAAAAACAGCTCGACCATGTGAAGACACTTGTCACAAAGCTGACGCTGTTTGTTAAAGAAAACCCTGTAGATCTCGTCGTTCTGCCAGAGTTGGCGACCATGGAATATTCCACGGTCAATTTCCAGCAGATCGATACGTTCAGCGAAGAGCTGTATGGCGAAACATTCGACCTGTTTTCAAACTTTTGCCGCCATAACAATGTAGCCACCTGTTACGGCATGCCGCGAAAAGAGGGCGGCAACACCTACATCAGCCAGGTGGTTCTCGGGCGCACTGGTGAATACCTAACCCATTACGACAAAATTCATACGGCAGAGTATGGTGATTCTTCCGAGCTAAAATATTTCAAGCGCGGAGACCATCTAGCGGTGTTTGAGATTGATGGACTTAAGGCCGGAATCATTATTTGTTATGACATTCGGTTTCCGGAGCTGAGTCGCAGATTGTGCCTGGAATTCGACGTTGATGTGATTCTTCACCCGGTTGCCTTCGCCCAAGATGTTTCTTTTCACTCCTGGCAACATTTTGCTGTAAGTCGCGCTTTAGAAAACCAGGTTTATTTCATGAGCATAAACCGCGGTGGCCCCCATTTCGGCCATTCAATTATTTGCCCGCCCTGGATAGACGACAAAATAAAGCCGACGGTGCTTGGGGGAGGTGAAGAGTTTTTTGTTCTCGAAATCGACCGTGACGTGACCGCGCAAGTGCGCGACACAATTCCTTTCCGAAAAGACGTGCTGGATTCGTATCAGGTGCTGCCGGTTCGGCGCTCATTCTGAACCAAGGAGTCAAAGCGGCATTGCCTGACTTAAGAGTTAGAGCGTGTCTAAGCCTGACGTGATATCAGGAATCAGAATTATTGGAGCTTGCCAGTATCAGCATTTGAGAATATTGTTATTATTTAGTGGTTTATTCAAAAGGTTCTGCGAGTTCGGTGGTTGTATGATGTCGATTGTTGTGGATGTTGACATGGATTCGGTCCACTTCGCGGCCGTTTGGGTCAGGTTGCCTGACCACATTTATCCCGGAGCTCTCCCTGTTTCTGCCGGATCTACTGCTGGGATAATCCTTCCTGAATACCCATTGAGCCCCCTTTGAGATAGAGGACGTTTACTATGTCATTTGAAACCCTGATTTATACCATCAAAGACGGCTACGCCGAGATCCGCTTTAATCGTCCTCATCGCCTGAATGCCGTTGTTGAGCAGTTTTACAAAGACTTAGTGGCTGTGTTGGGCCAGGCTGAAGCCGACCCCGACGTCCGAGCCGTTTTATTGACGGGTGAAGGCCGTGCCTTTTGTGTTGGCGCCGATATGAAAGAGCACGGTTCCGGCGAACGCAGCCAGTATCAGCGCAGGCAGTATCTGCAATTGGGTAATGACGTTTGCGAGGCGATGTTTCGGCTCAGTAAGCCCGTGGTTGCGGCCATTAACGGTTACGCACTGGGTGCAGGGGCCGAAATGGCCTGTTCCTGTGACTTCATATTTATGGGCGAGACGGCAAAAATTGGCTTTCCCGAAGTCAGCATTGGTACCTGTGTTGGCGGCGGTGTCACCAGTTTTCTGCCGCGTCTGGTCGGCTTGGCGAAAGCTCGTGAGCTGATCTTCACCGGCGTTAAAATCGACGGCCCCGAGGCTGAGCGTATTGGCTTGGCAACTCGTTCCGTGGCTGATGAATCACTGCTGGACGAGGCCGAGGCGTTTATCAAACAGCTGGCCACCAAAGCGCCCATTTCCATGTCATTGGTCAAGAAGCTATTGAACAATGCCTCTCACGCGGATCTGGATGCGCAGCTTCAGCACGAGTTGGACGGCGTGTTCATGTGCACGACAACCCAGGATTGGCAGGAAGGTGTTGATGCTTTCGCTCAAAAACGCTCACCGATCTTCAAGGGCTGTTAATCATGAAAAGTTCATTGCACGATTTCCTGGCACCCGATTCGATCGCGATTCTTGGCGCTTCGTCCGATCCCACCAAACGCGGTTACAAGGCGATGGTCGGGCTTATTAATGACGGCTATGAAGGCGCGATTTATCCGATCAATCCTAAAACCGATACGATTTTGGGTTACAAAGCCTACCCGTCGATGGAGTCGCTGCCGGGCCCGGCGGCTTTGGCGCTGATATGCACGCCCGCGAAGACCATTCCTGATCTGCTTTCCCAATGTGGCCGCAATGGCACAAAAGGGGCGATTATTCTGGCAAGCGGTTTTGGCGAAGTGGATGAAGCCGGCGCCAAGCTGGGGCTGGAGGTATTGGAAGCCGCTCAGAAAGCAAACGTGCGTATTGTTGGCCCCAACACATCCGGGATGTTCAACCTCCACAAAAAAGTAAACCTGCTGGCTCTCGACCACGTCAAACCAGGCGACATCGGCATTATCTCCCAGTCGGGCAATATGCTGCTGGCGCTGGCGCTTGAAGCGGAAAGTAACGGACACGTGGGTTTCAGCACTTATGTAGGCCCGGGAAACCAGATTGATTTAGGCTTTGCCGACTACCTTCAGTATTTGGGAGAAGACGAGAACACGCGTGTTGCGACCCTGTATGTGGAGGGTTTTAAAGACGGCCGTGTGTTTTTGAACGTTGCCAAAGAAATTGCCAAAACCAAACCGGTGGTGGTTTATAAGTCGGGCTCAACCGAGGCCGGTCAGAGGGCAGCAAAATCGCATACTGGCGCCTTGGCCGGCAGCTATGCCATGACGGTAGACCTGCTTCGTCAGGTAGGCGTAACCGTAGTCAGCCAGTCTGACGAGATTTTGCCGGTTGCCGAAGGCTTGGGTCTTTTGCAGCAGGCGAATGGAAACCGGGTTGCTATTTTGGCCGACGGTGGTGGCCAGGCAACGATTGCGTCCGATCGTTTATCGGAGGCGGGCCTGGAGCTGGCTGAGCTGTCTGATGCAACCCGATCAGCGCTGCGGGACATTCTTTTTCCGCAGGCATCGTTGGTAAACCCGGTTGATGTGGCCGGTAGCACCGACGCCAATCCGGCATTGTTGGCTGATTGCATGAGTATCTTGGTTAAGGATGCGAATGTTGACATGGTGTTCCTGGTGGGCATGTTTGGTGGCTACGGCATTCGCTTTGCAGAGGAGCTCAAGGCGGAAGAGCTGCAAACGGCCGATGCGATCGCGGAGCTGTCTGGCAAGACAAAAAAGCCGTTGGTGGTTTACAGCCTTTACAGTCATGTGCGGCCTGAGCCGCTGGTGAGACTGCGTGAAGCAGGAGTACCTGTTTACAACTCGATCGAGCAAGCGGTTCAGGTCTTGAAAGCGCTTAACGAACGGGGTTCATATATTACCCGTAATCAGCGGGCGGAGTTGGCCCCGCCATTGAGCCCCGATGCTGGCGTTGTTGCAACCTTTAAGCAGGCTCAGAAAAGTGGCCGGGATTTGTTTGAGTTTGAGGCTAAGTCAGTGTTGCGCACTTATGGCGTAGACGTGCCGAAAGAGTTGATTGTCCGGAACGAATCCGGGTTTTCAGAAGCGCTTGCCGAGTTTGGTGACACGCCGTTGGCGATGAAAGTCGTGTCCAAAGACATTCTGCATAAATCAGATGCAGGTGGTGTCAAACTCAACCTCAGTGGCGAGGCGGATTTGCGCCGTGGCCATGCGGAAATTCTGGCCTCGTGTAAGCTCTACAAAGCCAACGCCGAGATAGAGGGCGTTTTGCTAGCGCCCATGGCTCGTAAGGGTACCGAGATTATCATCGGGGTTAGCCGTGATCCGGTGTTCGGGCCGGTGCTGATGTTCGGCCTGGGCGGTATTTTCGTGGAAGTTTTGGAGGACGTGGCCTTCCGCGCCATTCCACTGAGCCGCGATGACGCCCACTCGATGGTAAACCAGATCAAAGCCCGCAAGATATTGGAAGGCGCCCGCGGCGAGCCAGCGGTGAGCAAAGACGCGCTGGTCGAGCTGCTGTTGAAAGTGTCCAGTATCGTGGATGCACATTCGGAGATCCTTGAACTGGATCTTAATCCCGTGATTGCCTATGACGACGGTTACGCGGTGGTTGATGCCCGAGTGATCGTTCGCCAGGAAGCACAGCTATGAGTCAATTAAATACGAGCCAGTCAAATATGAACAATCTGCCACAGTTAGTTGATGCATTAATTACTCTGGAGAACCGTGTTGCGACCTTAACGCTTAATCGCCACGACTTACGCAACGCCCTTACTGGGTCCCGTTTGATCGACGATATCGTTACCACTGCAGAATGGGTTAATGACTGCGCCGATGTCTCGGTATTGGTTATTACCGGTGCCGGCTCCGCCTTTAGTGCGGGCGGTAACGTTCGCGATATGGCCGAGCGCGGCGGCGATTTCGCCGGCGATGCGGCGGAATGTGCCGAACGCTATCGCAAGGGCATTCAGCGTATTCCGCTGGTTATGCAGTCTGTCGAGGTGCCTGTTATCGCCGCTGTGAATGGGCCGGCTATTGGTGCGGGTTTCGACCTGGCGAACATGGCGGATATCCGCATAGCGTCAGAGAAAGCCAAATTTGGCGAAACGTTCCTTAATCTTGGAATCATTCCGGGGGACGGTGGTGCATGGTTGATGCAGCGCCTGATCGGCTATCAACGGGCTTTCGAGTTAACCTTGTCCGGGCGAATTGTTGATGCGCATGAAGCCAAAGAATTGGGCATTGTTTTGGACGTGGTGCCGGCCGATGAGCTGATGCCTACGGCCATGACATTAGCCGGGCGGATGGCCAGCCAGCCGCCAAAGGCGACTCGGATGACCAAGCGCTTGATGAAGATGGCGCAGCGAATGGAACTGAAGGACTTTCTGGACCTTTGCGCCTGTTTTCAAGGCATGTGTCATAACGAGCCAGAGCACCTGGATGCGGTGAATCGAATGTTGGAATCCATGGCGCGCAAGTAATTTTACGCCGCGGCGCATAAACCAATCGGCCCCTGGGTAGGGGCCGAGATTCATCAGTCTTTCTTTTCGTAAATGGCTTTGCCCCAGGCCTCGCGTGAACCCGGCAGAATCAGGTTCAGGGCGACGGCTACGATTGCACAAAGCGCGATGCCTGCCAGATGCCCCAGTACCATGCCGCCAATGCCGAATACCAGGGTAACCCCCACAATCACCAGGTTGCGCGGCAAGCCCAGATCCACCTGGTGGCGAATCAGCGTGCTCATGCCCACCACCGCAATAGATCGGAACAGCAGGC
>JBALXR010000098.1:0-10802 GCA_036960525.1 Marinobacter sp. | reverse complement strand
CAGTAACGCTGTTTTTTTACCCTCATCGGTTATGCTGTATTGCTCTACCCGTAATACTGGGTACACATTTCGTTTTTTGACAGGTGCGTTTATGAGTAGCCAACCCAAACAGCTGCAAAAACTGCTGCTGTTTCAACTGACAGATCACCGGCAGTTTGGCCTGGGCACTCTGAAAATCCGCGAAATCATGCCGTTCAGGCGTCTTAGTCGCCTGCCCCATAGCCATCACGCCATTGTTGGCACGGCCACCTTCCGTGACACGGCAGTGCCGGTAATTGATATGGCTGCGGCTATTGGTTACCCGGCGCTAAGCGCGAAAGAGCGCGCCGAAGCCTCCATTATTGTGACCGACGTGCAGCGTCAGGAAATCGGTTTTATGGTGCGCAGCGTGCAACGCATCGTTGAAGCCGACTGGAAAAAGGTGTTGCCGCCGCCCCAAGCCTTGGGTAAAAACGCTTTTATTACGGGGTTACTGACCCTTGATGGCGCTCTGGTACAACTGCTGGACCTGGAATTACTGTTGGCTCGGGTATACCCGGAGTCTTTGAACAGTCAGGACGTGCTGCTGAATGATATGGAAATAGAAACCCTGCGCAGCATGTCGATTCTGCTGGTGGATGATTCACGGGTGGCGCGCAAACAGCTGTGCGATGTGCTGGACCGCAAGAATATTGGCTATCAGGTAACTGAAAATGGCACGGCAGCGTTCGAGTACCTGCTGGATAGCAGCGCCCGCGGCGAGCCGGTGGATATTCTGGTCAGTGACATCGAAATGCCGGGCCTGGACGGCTACGAACTGACCTTCAAGGTGCGCGACAGCAGCCAGTTGCACCAGCCGTATATCATTTTGCATACCTCGCTAAACAGCAAAATGAGCCTGAGCTATGCCGAACAGGTGGGGGCAGACACCGCCCTTACCAAGTTCGACGCTGAGGAACTGATGCACTCTATGTTAATAGCGGCAAAAGGGCGCCAGCAACAGCCCTGATGACGCGGCTATTATTACCGGCACCATAAAACAAAAAACCGGAGCAAGGCTCCGGTTTTTTTATGCGCTTACCCCGTCAGTATTTCGCGTCACGATTTAAGCTTAAGGGTGGTGAGCGTTCGCTCACGCACTTTTAACAGCAGCTCTTCGTCATCTACCAGAGACTGGCCGTAGGATGGCACCAAAACTTTCATGCGCGCCTGCCACTCCGGGGTTTTCATTTTCTCGGGGAAGCATCGCTGCAGTACGTCGAGCATGGCGCTTGCTGCCGTTGAGGCGCCAGGCGAGGCTCCCAGCAGCGCGGCCAGCGTGCCGTCTCTGGCAGCGACGATTTCGGTGCCAAACTCCAGCTTGCCACCGCCGTCTTTGGCTTTTTTAATGATCTGGACCCGTTGGCCTGCGTCCTGCAGGTGCCAGTCGCCCTCACGGGCATCCGGGAAGAAATTCCGCAGTACGTCTACCCGGTCGCTGTGGGACTGGAACACTTCGCCGATCAGGTAGCGGGTCAGGTCCATGTTGGACTTGCTCACCGACAGCATCGGGCGCAAGTTTGACGAGCGCACCGAACTGATCAGGTCAAACACCGAGCCCTGTTTCAAAAAGCGGGTGGTAAAACCGGCAAAAGGACCAAACAACAAGGCCGGCTCGCCATTAATGATTCGAGTATCCAGGTGTGGCACCGACATGGGCGGAGCACCAGTCGGCGCTTTACCGTAAACCTTGGAATGATGCTGCTGCACCACTTCTGGCCGGTCGCACACCAACCACTGGCCGCTTACCGGAAAACCGCCGTAACCTTCGGCTTCATCAATCCCTGATTTCTGCAACAGGGGCAGTGCGCCGCCGCCCGCACCCAGGAACACAAAACCGGCTTCCAGTTTGGTCTGTTCACCGGTTTCCTGATTTTTTACCCTTATTTTCCAGCGCCCGTTATCGCGCTGGTCAATATAGTGCACCGGGCTGTTCAGCATTAGCTCGAAGCCCGGTTGGCTTTCCAGGTGCGTTACGATGCTGCGGGTCAGGGAGCCAAAATCCACATCGGCGCCGTGCTTTATCCGGGTAGCGGCAACGCGCTGCATGGGGTCGCGGTGTTTAACGATGAGTGGCATCCACTCAGCGAGGTCTTCCGGCGACTCGCTGTATTCCATTTCACGAAACAGATGATGCGCACTCAGGCGTTCGAAGCGGCATTTCAGGAAGGCAACGTCTTTTTCGCCCCAGACAAAGCTCTGGTGCGGGGTGCGGTTTATGAATTTTTTCGGGTCGGGCAATATGCCCTGCTCAACCAGATAAGACCAGAATTGCAGCGTTACTTCGAACTGGGCGTTTATCTGCAAAGCCCGGTCGATTGTCACATCGCCATCGTCGGTTTCGGGGGTGTAGTTCAGCTCGCAGTAGCCTGCGTGACCGGTACCTGCGTTGTTCCAGCCATCGGTGCTTTCGTGGGCAATATGGTCCAGACGCTCCACCAGAACGATGTCCATGGTTGGGTCTAGCTGCTTCAGTATCATGCCGAGGGTAGCGCTCATTACGCCCCCACCGACCAGCACTACATCTGCCTGTCTTACGGCCATTGGTTTTTCACCCTAGCGAGTATTGAGCTTGTATGCTCTTTAACGATCAGCAAAAGAGCCTGTCGGAAACCAGCCAAATGGAGATAATGATGCTGGCAACTATTTCCTGAATTGGATGTGACAATTATCCCGGCTTTCGGCCCGCGATTAAATTGTAATAGGCAACGGTTGCGCGTCATATGAAGACTCGCGTGGCCACGGGATTCTGTCTCCGTTGTAATTGATTTTCCCGCCTTTGCCAGACAATATCTTCGCAACTTTAGTCTCACACCCCCCGATTTGGTAAAGAGGTAGCACGTATGTTAATGGCGGTAGGCGCAATCATTGCCGGCTTGATTCTTCTGGTGTGGAGCGCCGACAAGTTTGTCGACGGGGCCGCCGCCGCCGCTAAGCATTGGGGCATGCCCACTTTGCTGATCGGCATGGTGATTATCGGCTTTGGCACATCCGCCCCCGAGCTGGCTGTTTCTGCTATAGCCGCGATGGAAGGCAACTCCGGCCTGGCCTTGGGCAACGCGTACGGCTCCAACATTACCAACATAGCGCTAATTGTTGGCTTAACAGCCATCATCGCGCCCATTGCCGTGCATTCGCAAATCATCCGCAAGGAACTGCCCCTGCTTGTCGGCCTTACCCTGATTGCCGGCTATCAGCTAATTGACGGCGAACTGTCGCGCACCGACGGTTGGGTTTTACTGGCGGTTTTTGCAGCGGTGATGAGCTGGTTCATATTCCAGGGTCTGCGCAATAAAGACGACTCTATTGAAGCTGGTATAGAGGAAAGCGCGCTGGCCCACCCCATGCCGCTGAGAAACGCAGTTTTCTGGCTGATTGCGGGCTTGGTACTGCTGGTCGCCAGTTCCCGCATGCTGGTTTGGGGCGCGGTTTACGTTGCCCAAAGCTTGGGCATCAGCGATCTTGTTATTGGCCTGACCGTTGTCGCCGTTGGCACGTCTCTGCCGGAGCTGGCTTCAGCCTTGGCCGCAGTGCGAAAAAATGAGCACGATCTGATTTTGGGCAACATTCTGGGTTCGGGTATTTTCAACACTTTAGCCGTGGTTGGCCTTGCCGCGACCATCAATCCGCTACAGGTGGACCCCGAGGTACTTTATCGCGACTGGTCACTGATGCTGACGCTGACCGTTGGGCTACTGCTGATGGGCTTTGGCTTTGCCGGCCGCAGCCGCATCATCAGTCGGTTAGACGGTAGTATTCTGTTGCTGGTCTACGTGGCGTACACCGGCTTCCTGTTAACCACCATGATACCCGCCACCGGTTAATCGCCGGCGTTTTCCTTGAACACAAGGGCCACCGAGTTCAGGCAGTAGCGCTGACCGGTGGGTGCCGGGCCGTCCGGAAAAACATGACCCAAATGGCTATCACAGCGCGGGCAGCGCACTTCTGTACGACGCATACCCAGTGTGTCATCTTCAATATAATGAATGTGTTGCGGATCGAATGGCTGAAAAAAGCTGGGCCAGCCGGTACCCGAATCAAACTTGGAGTTAGAGCTAAAAAGCGGCAATTCGCACAACCGGCATTCGTAAACACCCTGTTTTTTGTTGTCCAGCAGCGTTCCGCAAAACGGAGGTTCGGTGCCATGGTCTAACAATATTCGGCGCTCGTCGGCGCTCAGGCCAACGGCTTTCTCTTCAATCTGTTCCGCTGTTAGCGGCGTCAAATCGTATCCTGCTGCAGATTCGGCCAAAATAGTGCTCCTTACGCTTTATTCGAGTGGTCGTCGGTAGATGTAGACGCTACGCCCGGCTTTAACCGATCGCTATATTGATCAACCAGCTTCTGCACTTTAGGTGCAGCAACCGCCATGATATAGGGCTGACCCGGGTTGCGAGCGGCGAAGTTCTGGTGATCGGCTTCTGCAACGTAGAAGGTTTCCAGCGGCTCCAGTTCAGTCACAACCGCCGAGTGGAACACACCTGCCTGGTTCAACTGTTCGATATAAGCTTGCGCGACTTGGCGCTGCTGCGCCGACTCATAAAAGATGGCCGAGCGGTACTGGGTGCCAATATCGTTACCCTGACGGTTACGTTGAGTGGGGTCGTGAGCCACCGAAAAGAACACCTTCAGCAAGCTACCCAACGACACCTGAGTCGGATCGTATTCAACCTTAATTACTTCAGCATGGCCAGTGGCACCGGTGCAGACAGCCTGGTAGTTAGCGCTGTCAGCAGATCCGCCAGCGTAGCCGGATTCAACCGAGTTCACGCCCTTCATGGCAATAATTACCGCCTCTACGCACCAGAAACACCCACCCGCAAGCACTATTTGCCCGCTGTCCTGGTCTGCTGGAAGATCCTGTTCTGGATCCGGAAACCGGCTGCGCGGCACTGTCATGCCGGCGACGCTACAGGATGTTGTCATTACTACCTCCGCAAATACGCTTGTTTGTGTGACTATTGTTCGTTCAATCTGATCACGCGGACCACTCGCGTTTCATCTGGAGTGTTCCGTCTGGAGTATCCCGTCTGGTTCTTCGGACCCCCAGAAGCTCAGTAGGTTCACCGGTGCGCCATAATGAACGCTCGTTATCCTGCCAGGCCACCACGGGTCAATTTCAGCGGGTCCATTAGCTGCTCAAGCCGCTCGCGGCTGAGACCACTGCGCTCTTCAGCCACATCAATTACCGGGCGGCCACTGGCATAGGCCTCTTTGGCGATTTCAGACGCCAGGCTGTAACCGATTTCCGGGTTCAACGCCGTCACCAGTACGGGGTTACGGCCGACACCCGCATTTAAGTGCTCTGCGTTGACGGTAAAGCCTCTTAGCGCTTTGTTACCCAGCAGACTGCTGGCATTGCTTAGTAGGCCAATCATCTCCAACAGGTTGGCACCAACCAACGGCAACATCACGTTGAGCTGAAAATTACCAGACTGTCCGGCGTAAGCAATAGAGGTATCAAGCCCCATGATTTGTGCGCCGACCATGGCCACCGATTCGGGGATCACCGGGTTTACCTTGCCCGGCATAATGCTGCTGCCTGGCTGAAGTACCGGAAGGCTAATTTCTGACAACCCGTGAATGGGGCCGCTGTTCATCCAGCGTAAGTCGTTGGCAATTTTTGTCAGCACGATACCAAGCCCACGCAGCTGCGCCGAAAGCGCCACCGGCGCATCCACCGCGCTCTGTGCCACGAACTTATGGGTTAGTGGTCTGAAGTCAAAGCCGGTGTTGGCCTTCAGGCAGCGAGTAAACTCAGGTGCAAATTCGCTGACGGCATTAATACCGGTGCCTACAGCGGTTCCGCCCTGGGGCAACGCCAAGAGTTCATCCGCGGCATGCTCGATGCGCGCCTGCGTCGCTTTTAACTGCTCGCGCCATGTACGCAGCTCCTGGCCCAGGGTCACCGGCATCGCGTCCATTAGGTGAGTTCTGCCGGTTTTTACCTGCTGGCTATACATGGCTTCGCGTTCGTAAAGAACGCCTTGTAAATGAGTCAGCGCCGGCACCAGATTCTGGTGAATCGCTATCACCGCGCTGATATGGATAGCCGACGGGATGACGTCGTTAGAGCTTTGGCTCATATTCACGTGGTCGTTGGGATGAACCACAACACCACTGAGCTGGGCCAGTGCCGCGATCACCTCGTTAACATTCATGTTGGTGCTGGTGCCAGACCCGGTCTGGTACCGATCTACCGGGAACTGATCATAGTAATCACCGGCCAACAGCTGGTCACAGGCCAGCACAATGGCGTCGCGAACCGGGCCGTTGAGCAAGGCCAGGCTGGCATTGGCTTCAGCCGCGGCCTTTTTTATATGCACCACAGCGGCAATGAACGCTGGAGGCATGGGCTGCCCGCTGACTGGAAAATTCTCGATGGCGCGCTGGGTTTGGGCACCCCAAAGTGCGTTTTCTGGCACCCTGACTTCACCAAGGCTGTCGCTCTCTACCCGTTCGTTGCTCATGGAACCTCCTTAAAGGAATGGTGTTCTCTGCCGGGCGCTCGAGGATGTGACATCCCGCGGGCGCCGACCTCAACACTGTAGACACTCCGCAGGTTGTTTGACAATGCGCGGCGTTATGGCGGTTCAATCATCCAGATGGCTAGCAAGCGCTTGATTCAAAGCGGCCATACAATCGCTCTGAAAGCGCTGCACATCCAGATTGGCAGAATGGTCGGCAACCACCGTTAGTCGCAGCTGCCCAGCGTAGCGGCAAGCGGTCACGCTGACTCCTGCATCGGCAATTTGCGGGCTCCAGGCCACCAGTTCGTCAACCCGACAACCCGCCAGATAGCGAACTACCCCGGCACCGTCAAAGCTGGCCAGTGCTGCACTGGGGCGAGCGGCAAAAGGCCATAGCGGGGTTTGTTTTATGATCTCAGGCAAAAAAGCGCTACAGGCGGTCAGGCCCCACGTTAACAACGGTTGCAGGCTGTCGCGAAGGCGGCGAACCTCCTGCTTTATGCGATACACACGCTCCACAAAACTGTCGCCGTCTATTGGCAGCAACAACCGTTCACTACCACTTCCATTGCCGGGCTCAAACAATGCTGGCCTTAAGTTGGAGGGCAGTTGAAGACGAATATCCACTGGCAGCAGCAAGTTAATTTGGGCCTGTTCCAGCGCCTGCGGGCTCAACCCGAGCTGCGCCCGCAAAGCCGCCGTTATACAGGCCGCCAACACGTCGCGGCTGCTAACGCCCAGCTTGTGGGCCATTGCTTGCAAAGGCGCATCGGAAATCGCTGCGGACCAACAGCACTGGCGCTGGCCAGTTAATGGCAGGCTAAGGTTGCTGGGGCTGTCATCTGACTGTGTCAGGTAACTGCCTAACTGACCCGCCAACTCCAGTGCCGTGGCAGCGCTTGACCTAAAAGTGCCCGGCAGCTGCCCAGCGGTCGCCTGTGCCACGTCGTTTTTGGGCTGCGGGCCTTCGGCACCAAAAACACGCTCACTCAGCCAGCTTTTGGCGCACTGCAGCCAGCGTTCCATGTCTGCCGGGTGCGCTGCGCCGTAAAGTACCGGGTGTTGCTGCGGTGACGCAGTCAATAATTGCTCCAGCAGCTGCGCCAGCGAAGCGCTATCGGCGTAACAATGGTGTATTCGCATGAGCAATAACCCACCACCAACGGCGTTGGGCGCCAACCAGAATTTCCATAATGGCCGGTAAATGGGCAGCGGCTGGCTGATAACGGTGTTTATCCAAGGCTGCTGCTGGGGTGTCGTAAAACGGTCCAGCACAATATCCAGATGCTGGCGTACATCAAAATCGGCACTCTCCTGCCAGCACCAATAGCCAGCATAAGGTTCCGGGCGAAAGCGAAAACGCTCCCAGGCACCCCAGTAAACATGTAAGAATTCTCGCAGACGAGCAGGCGTCAGGCCCTGAACACGCAGCAGAACGGTAGTAACCAGCGGGTTTTCCAGCCGTTCGGCAGCCAGCCAACCGGCATCGGCGGGCAACATCAAATGCAAAGCTTGCTGGCTCAAAATCCGCTGCCTTTTGTATAGGATGAGCTAAGTTGCGGTAATCTCGGCGAATCCTGAGACTGAAAATAGAACGATATTGTGCCAGACATCCACCGGCGCCTCCAGAGCCCGCTTATAACCGACGCAGGGTAAAAGTGTTGCACACGGCTTTACCAGCAGGCTTATAATAAGCACAGAGCCAAACCACTGTGTGGTAAATGCGGGCGCTCGCTATAACGATCAGGAGAGACTATGCAGGCAAGCCATATTCGAAAACTGATCAAACCTATCGAAAACGCTTACTCCGAGATGTTTTCTGGCCAGGTATATTCGATCGGTGGAGGAGCGATTTCTGTGCGCAATCACAGTGGCCCTGCCGAGCACACAGTGGTTTGTATACACGGTTTTATGGAAAATCACTGCTATTTTACCCAAGCCTATAATGCCCCCACCACCGAACTGATCCTGATTACCTGCAGCAATTATCACGTGCCCGTTAGCGGCGTTGTGCCGCAGACCCCCGACTGGGCAGTGGACATCAAGCACCTGGCCGGCACCATCGAATACGATGCCTGCATACTCAACCAGGCCATGCGCAACCTTATCGGCAGCAGCAATGTGCGCATTCACGGCCACTCCCGCGGTGCCGCAGTGGCACTGGAAGCTATCCGCCAGTGGCCAGAGCTTTACCGCGACATAGAGTTGGTGCTGGAGGCCCCGATACTACCCCAAGGCCGCGCCCACCCTCTGATGCTGGCATTATTGGAGCCGCTCAGCCCAATTATGTGGCCATGGATTGTCCGCCTGTTGAACAGCACTCCCAACTCGGCTTATAACCAGACATTTTTTGGCAAAATGAACCGGCGCAAGAAAAAATTGCTCAGCAAACTCTTCCACGCCACCAAAGATCACCTGACCATCGTGCGCAATATCGACAATCTTCTGGCCTGGATGGCGCGCACCGACACCAGCGTTTACCAGCACATCACAGGCGGTATCGTGCTGATTCCAGCCACTGACCGGGTGCTGGACCGCAACGCCATGCTAGCCAGTGCCCGCCAGGGTGGCGAACACTTGAAGATTGTGGAAACCAGGGCGCCCAGTCACTTTATACTTCTGGATGACAAAAAATGGATACCGGAGTTAGCGCAGTTTGCGCCTCCTGACGCCTGATGCCCCCAGTCGCTTTGAATGGCACTTCAGCACAGGTCACGCTACTCGGTTACACTGCCACCCCCGATTCGACCGCCCAGCCGGAGCCTTTTCATGTATCGCCAGCGCCTGGTTGAAACCGCTGTTCACAGCGATAACGCCCGTCAGTTGCAGCACTGGCTGCTGGCCTACCATGACTTTCGTCAGGGCCGCGGCCATCACTCGCTGCAACACAAAAGTGCGCAGGTGGCGCGATGGCAGGCCGTTCGACTAAAACAAACCCACCACGATCTTTACCAGAATCCCGGCTACCATCAAGGGCTCGAGTTTTTACTGACGGATTTGTACGCCCCCGCCGGAATGAGCCACCGCGACGACAATATCGATCGGGTTTTTCCAAAAATGGTAAAATGGTTACCAGATCACCAGTTACGAACTCTGGCCAGACTGGTGGAACTCAATTTGCTGACCCAGCAATTGGACCATAATCTGGCCAGCGCGCTACATAGCCACCAAATGAGTGCCGAGTCGCTGACAGTAGAGGCCTACTGCCAGGCCTACCGTTACGCCAATGACCAACCCCAGCGACTGCGCCAGATTGAACTGATTGCCGATGTGGGCCATCGCCTTGACCACTACGTGCGCAACCGAACACTGGGCTGGCTGCTGTCAATGGGACGCGGGCCGGCTGAAATGGCCAACCTGCAGGATCTGCACAGCTTTTTACACCGTGGCTACAGCGCATTCCGGTGTATGGATGACGTCGGCAAGCTGATTGACCGGTTAGTGCTGCGTGAACAGCACATTATGGACAACATCCTCGCCGGCCAATCGCAGCCCTTTGCGCTGCCTGCCTCGCTTTGAGGCGAGCCGCTTTACGGCTTCAAACGCGAATAATCTGATCTAACTGGGAGTCGATTTCTTGTGCAATGCGGCCCTTCATAGGCCGCAACAGCAGTCCCAGCTCCAAGTAGACGTGCAAATCGCCGTGATTAATCGTGAGCTGGCCTTGCACTCCGCTGCGTTTGAATTTCATAACATCGCCTTCCCAGGCGTAATTCACATCAAAACGGCTGGACAGATCGGCAGCCAGAGTTTCAGCCGCCTCACGGGCGTGCTGTTTGTCCATGGTATGAGTGCGGTGAATATCAATAACGGACATAAATCAGTTTTCTCTCGGGAAATGACAGGTTTTACAGTGTAAGGCGGTATTAAACTTGTAGCCAACCCCGCAGGCGTTAGAATACGGGATTCAGATTCTGACAGGACAGTTCCATGAGCGATCAGCAAACGCCAGCCAGCGCTGCAACACCGGGCAGCCCGCAAGACGACGTCACCCATTTCGGTTTTCGCGATGTGCCAAAAAGCCAGAAAGCCGGCCAGGTAGCCGAGGTTTTTCACAGCGTTGCCGGCAAATACGACCTCATGAACGATTTGATGTCGATGGGTGTTCATCGCCTGTGGAAACGATTTACGATTGAGCTCTCTGGCGTGCGCCCGGGGCACCAGGTGCTGGACATTGCAGGCGGTACCGGTGACCTGGCCATGAAGTTTGCGGATTTGGTCGGACCCAGCGGCAAAGTAGTATTGGCTGACATCAACGCCTCCATGTTGAAAGTCGGTCGCAGCCGCCTGACAGACCGCGGCTACGCCGGCAAC
>JBALXR010000097.1:0-11104 GCA_036960525.1 Marinobacter sp. | reverse complement strand
ATCGCCTGCCCCTGCGCCTTGGGACTGGCCACGCCCATGTCGGTGATGGTCGGCGTCGGCAAAGCCGCTGAATACGGCGCGCTGATCCGCCAGGGTGAAGCCCTTCAAACCGCCGGCAAGATCAACCTGGTCATTCTGGATAAGACCGGCACTATTACTGCCGGCAAACCCGCGGTTACCCAAGTGCATGTAGTAGACGGTGATGAAATTCATCTGCTGGCCCTGGCAGCTGGTCTTGAGCAGCATTCAGAGCACCCGCTGGCCTACGCCATTATGGAAAAAGTCCGGCAGGACACTATTCAACCGGCAAACATAACCGGCTTCGACAGCCTCAACGGCAAGGGTGTCGCCGGGCAACACAATGGCGACACCCTGCGCCTGGGCAACCGACGTTGGCTGGTAGGTGAAGGGCTGGATGTAACCCCGTGGGACCAGGCTGCCCAAAGTATTACCGACAACGCCGGCACCCCGCTTTTTGTGGCTCTGGGCAAACGGGTACTGGGCGTTATTGGCGTTGCGGATGCCATCAAACCCGATTCCCAGGCCGCCATTGAACGGCTGCATCAGGCCGGCATAAAGGTAATGATGGTCACCGGCGATGTGGACGCCACCGCCAAAGCCATCTGCGCCAGTGCCGGTATTGACGATTATCGTGCCGAAGTGTTGCCGGAAGACAAATCCGACGTGGTCAATGAAATGCGCAAAAAGGGGTATATAGTCGCCATGGTAGGTGATGGCATTAACGACGCCCCGGCTCTGGCCGCCGCCGATGTTGGCTTTGCTATTGGTACCGGCACCGATGTAGCTATTGAAAGCGCCGCTATAACCCTTATGCGTGGCTCCCTGCACGGGGTTCCCGACGCCATTGAAATATCCCGCGCCACTGTGAAAAACATTCACCAAAATTTGTTCGGCGCGTTTATTTACAACAGCTTGGGTATCCCCATCGCCGCCGGCCTGCTGTACCCACTGTGGGGCATTCTGTTAAGCCCGATCATTGCTGGTGCAGCCATGTCGATGTCGTCGGTTACCGTGGTCACCAACGCCAACCGGCTGCGGCTGTTCAAAACCAGTCACAAAATAGACAGCTCCGCCAAACAGGAACAGAACCAATGACATCTTTTTTGGTCAACCTTACAGGTTTAGCGCTGATGGCCGCCGTCGTGTGGTGGTTCTGGTTGGCGCCCACTAACACCAAAACGAAGAGGTAACATTTATGAAACAACGCACTCTTGCCATATTACTGGGCGCTAGCCTGAGCTTTGGATCGGCCCTGGTCAGCGCAGAAGCTGAGCACAGCATCCACGTATACAAGTCGCCCACCTGTGGTTGCTGCACCGACTGGATCAAACATCTGGAGGAGAACGGCTTTGAGGTAGATATCAGCGAAGTCGACAATGTCACGCCAGTGAAAATCGAAGCCGGCCTGACACCGGCCCTCGCCAGTTGCCACACCGCGTTTATCGACGACTACGTGATTGAAGGCCACGTACCCGCCGACGACATCAAACGCCTGTTAAGCCAAGCGCCCCAAGCCCGTGGCTTGAGCGTACCCGGTATGCCTGCAGGCTCACCGGGAATGGAAATGGGCGATCGCAAAGACCCGTACCAAGTGCTGTTATTTAATGCGAACGGCCAGACCAAAGTGTTCGCCGAACACAACTAATTGCCGCTCGATTGGGGGCCAGTTGCGCCGGCACGGCCAATGCGCCCCCAATCGAGCCGATTCCGAACAACAGTGCCAGCCTTCCATACCGTCGGCGCAACCTGTTAAGCACTGCGACATTGCTATATAGTTTGGTGAATATTTGCTCTAGTATCGGGCCCCTTATTTTATGACTTCGTGAACGAAATCATCGAGAGGGAGCCTCGTTGAATCTGAAAAACCGAATTCTCAGCCTCGCTGCTGGCCTGATGATTGTAGCAAGTATTGCCACCTGGGCCGCGTATCAACAGTTATCGGATAAGCTGATTGAACGCTGGGGTAAGCAGGTGGCCGAAATTCAGGTGCGTTATGACAGCGCCCGCCTATTGCAGTCGCTTGAACGCGAAATCGTCCTGGCGCAACAAATGGCCCGTTCTCAAGCCCTTCTGGCGCTAGCCAGAACCCCTGATAGCCCGCTAATAAAAGCCGCCGCCGTTGGTGAAATGGAAAGCTTCCGCAGTAACTTTCGCGACAGCAGCTATTTTGTCGCCTTCTTGAGTAATGGTCACTATTACTACAACAACGCGGCCAATGACTATCAGGGCCAGCAGTTCCGCTACACCCTCAACCCGGACGAGCCCGATGACGCCTGGTTTTACCGACTGATTGCCGAAGGCCGCGACTTCCATCTGAATGTGAACCCCGACACTAAACTGGGGGTGACCAAACTGTGGATTGACGTGCTGATGCGTAACAAAGAGAACGTCATCGTGGGTATGGTAGGCACCGGACTGAACCTTGATGACTTTCTACAGGACATTGTGGACACCGGTCAGCAAGGAATAACCACGTTGTTTGTGGATCTTACCGGCGCCATTCAACTGTACCGCGACCGCGATTACATCGATTTTGCGACTATCATCAAACCCGAAGGCCAGAAAAGCACCATTGACCTGTTGTTTGACAGCGCCGATGACAAACGCCAGATACTGGGTATGCTGGCCAACCTGAAAGACACAAGCCATACGGTCGAAAGCCGTTTTGTAACCGTTAATGGCCGCAAACATTTAGCCGGCGCTGCTTTTTTACCCGCTATAGGGTGGTATGAAGTCACGCTGATTGACCTCAGCACCTTATTACCCAAAACGCATTTATGGCCCTTAATAGCCGTGTTTGTCGCCAGCCTGCTGGTAACCCTGACAGCGTTTCATCTGGTGGTCCAGTTTCGCATTCTGACCCCAATTCTGCGTCTGGGCGCCGCCGTTAATCAGGTAAGTCGCGGCAATTTTGACTTGCCACCGCTGGCCAAGCCCGGCAACGAAATTGGCTTGCTGGCCGCCGACTTTGAGGAAATGGCACGTACACTCAAACACTCCCGCGATGAGCTTGAACAGAAAATTGCCGAACGCACTGCCGACCTGCATTCGCTAGCGCGGGTAGATTCGCTTACTGGCCTTTGTAATCGTCGCAGTCTGGATGAAATTCTGGAGGTCGAGATCAAACGGGCCAGTCGACGAAATGCCGATTTTGGCGTTATTTGGCTGGACATCGACCACTTTAAGGCGATTAACGACAGCCTTGGCCATCAAACCGGCGATGAAATTCTGTGTCAGGCAGCGCGTTGGATACAAGACAGCTTGCGCCCGTACGACCAACCCGGACGATGGGGTGGAGACGAGTTTATGGTGGTACTGTCGCCCTGTGATCATAATATTCTACGTTTTCTGAGCGAGCGTTTGCGCCAGACTATTGAACGCGAAAGTGCAAACGGCAATCTACCGTTTACGGTCAGTTTAGGCGCTTACCTGTGCCAACCCGGCGATAGCGCCAAAGTCATCCTACACGAAGCCGACCAAGCGCTTTACCAGGCCAAAGCCCGCGGTCGCAATACGGTGTTGATCGCAAATAAAGAACATCAAATTCCGGGCTGACCCAACAAATTAAGCATCAGCTACGCTCTCATTGCCTCACGGGTCTGACTCCTTGCACCTTTACAGTTATACTGCGCGGCAACATTCATTTTTTATCAGCCAGGTTACTTCATGCTCAATGCCGACGCTCTCAGCCAGTTGCGCCAGCTGAAATCCGATATCGAAGAACACAAAGTGGTTTTTTCCGGCACCGTAAAAGCAACCAACGGCCGCTTTGGCTTTGTTGCTCTGGACGACGGCAGAGATGTTTTTCTTCCGCCCGAGGAAATGCAAAAAGTGCTCCCCGGGGACCGTATCAACATCATTGAACAGGATGTTGATACGGGCAAAACCCAAGGTGTGGTGGAAGAGCTGTTAAACAGCTCGCTGGATACCTTTGTAGGCCGCTACCAAGTCAAGGGCAAAGGTCACTTTGTGGTACCTGAAACGGCGGGCATTAATCGCTGGATTTTCATACCGCCAAAAGAGCGTAACAGCGCCCAGCCCGGTGATTACATATATTGCCGCCTGCACCGCCACCCGATCAAAGACGGCAAAGGCCAGGCCCAGGTGCTGCGGGTAATAGGCCAGGCCGGCGATGCCGGTATTGAGCGAGCGCTGACCATGGCCGGTTTTGATTTGTCTGACGATTGGCCAGAGGCCGTGCAGCAACACGCCCAAGCACTCAGTGAAGACGCAATAGCCGCACACAGCGCAGGGCGAGAAGACCGCTGTTCGCAGCCCTATGTGACCATCGACAGCCCGGGCACCCAAGACATGGACGACGCCTTGTTGGCGGTGCCAAACGCCACCGGCTGGGCGCTGTCGATCGCGATTGCCGACCCCACGGCATTGATTGAGCCAGGCAGTGCCACCGAACGCGAAGCCATGCGCCGAGCCACCGCCATTTACTTCCCGGGAGAGCCGCTACCGATGCTGCCCGATGCCGCCAGCACCCGTTTGTGCTCGCTGCAGCCCGATACTACGCGCCTGGCTTTGGTTTGCGATCTGCAGGTTAACAACGATGGCAGTCTGGGCGATTACAGTTTTCACCAGGCCAGCATCCGCTCCCACGGCAAGCTCAGTTATGAACTGGTTGCCAACTTAATTGACGGCCGCGAAGACGACGACATCAAAGCCCTGTCGCCAGCCGTGTCTAACAGTTTGGACCAGCTGCACCAGGCCGCTACCGCGCTGCGTCGCTGGCGCGTCGAACACGCTCTAATTAGTGGTGACCGCACGGAATTCCGCCTGCGGCTGGACGAAAACCGCCGCATTCGCAGCATTGAGCCCACGGTTCAGAATGAAGCCCACCGCCTGGTAGAAGAGTGCATGGTAGCGGCCAACCGCTGCGCCGCCGACTTTCTGTCGCAGCACAACAAAGGTCTGTTTATTTGTCACAGTGGCCTGCGCGCCGACCGTCATGACAACATCCGCAAGCTGCTGGAACAACACATGCCACAGCTTGCCGAGCTGGACGTTGGCCAGGCAGAGAGTTTTAAAACGCTGATGAAAACCGCCGACAGCCTGAACGCGGATGCCCCGGTAAAATCCATTGTAGCGCGCCAACTGGCCCGCGCTGAGCTGGCCTTCAGCCCCGCGCCACACCAAGGCATGGGGCTTACTGCCTACACCACGTTCACCTCACCGCTACGAAAGTTCACAGACTTTTACGTGCACCGGGTGATCAAATCGCTGATCTGGCAGGCGCCGTTGGCAGAATTGGATAACAATGCCCTGAGCACGCTTCAAGCAACCCTGATACAGGCTCGCCAAGCCGCCAACAGCGTAGAGAACTGGTTAAAAAGCGACTTTGCAAAAACCTTGGGCGATGATGACATGCACGGCGTTATCAGCCGCACCATTCCCGCCGGCTTTTTTGTGCGCTTAAATTGCAACGGCCTGGAAGGGTTTGTCAGCTGCCGTGACCTGGACGGAAAATACAGTTTTGACCCGATCACCCTGCGCCTGATTCACAACAAAAATGGCCGCATCTTCCAACTCGACCAGGCCGTTACCGTGCGCCTGGCCGGGGTGGATGACGAACGCCGCCAGATCAATCTGACGCTGCAGGAGCAGAAGCAGGACCCTGTCCCAGCATCCGCGTAAGGCGCTGGTCTTTGGCTTGCCACTGTGCGGCAAGCCAAAGCTTTACGTTGCGGCGGTATTCAGAGTCGGCCATATAGTCGCGGCCTTTCAGGTTGTCGGGGATGGCCACGGTGTGAATTTCCATTTTAATTTCTGGCACCTGGCCACACAGAAATTGCCAGAAAGTCGGCGCACCGCCGGGGTAGGCAATGGTCACATCGACTAATGTTTTGACGGAGTCGCCCATAGCGTCTAGCACAAAGCCGACACCGCCCGCTTTCGGCGGTAACAGGTGAGTGTAGGGTGATTTCTGGGCGGCGTGCTTGGCCGGCGTAAATCGCGTGCCTTCTACGAAGTTCATGATGCTGACGGGCGTGTGCTGGAACTTTTCGCACGCGCGGCGAGTGGATTTCATGTCTTCACCGCGTTTTTCGGGATGCCTTACCAGATACTGGCGCGAATAGCGTTTCATGAACGGGAAATCCAGCCCCCACCAAGCCAGGCCAATCACCGGTACCCACACCAGCTGCTGCTTCAAAAAGAACTTCAGAAACGGTGCTTTGCCGTGAAAAACTCGCTGCATGGCCAGAATATCCACCCAGCTTTGGTGGTTACTAAGCACCAGATACCAGCTTTCCTGCTTCAACTCTTCGGTTCCGGTCACCTCCCAACGAGTGCCCTGGGTGAGTTTCATCCAGCCACTGTTACAAGCTACCCAAATTTCGGCCACGCGAATAATCAGTTTGGTGCACAGCACACCAAAACCCTTGTGGGGAATAATCAGTTTCAACAGCGCCGGAATATATAAAAACAGGCACCACACCACGGTATTCAGTAACAACAGCAACGAGTTCAGTACACCAATCACCGGCGCAGGTAAAAAACTGAGCATGGGTTCATTCCATTTTGAAAATTCATGACTGACAATCATAGCAACCACGTTGGGTCTTGGGCAGAGGCGAATGCCTTCTCCTGTTAACAGCGTGATATCGTAATGACATTATTATGGCAACACGAACGGACTCCCGCTGATGAACCCTATTGAACCTTTCAATCTGGACCTGCGCGCCCTAGCCACTTTTTTGGTAGTGCTTGACGAAGGCAGCGTATCGCGGGCTGCAGTAATGCTTGGGGTCAGCCAGTCAGCCGTCAGCCACACGCTGGAGCGGTTGCGCCAAGCTTTGGGTGACCCGCTGTTCGTAAAATCCGGGCGTGGCATTACTCCTACCCGTTATGCCCAGCAGGCCGGCCCTCACATTCGCCAGGTGCTAGATGACTTGCGCGCGCTGTCTTCCGGCCCGCCGTTCAGCCCGCAAACCGCAAGCATGGTGTTTACCATCGCCGCCAACGATTATGAGCGTGACCTTCTGTTGCCGGGCTTGCTGGCTATTCTGCGTGAGCAGGCGCCGGGCATTCGCCTACAGGTTATCGCCGCCGGCATTCCCAGCGCCGAGCTGTTACGTCAGGAAACCTGCGATCTAATCGTGTCACCGCACCCACCGGAGGCCAGCGATATTATGCAACGTGGCCTGATGGCCGACCGCATGGTGGTGTTTTATGATCCGGCCCGACGTGAGCCGCCCCATACCCTGGCGGATTTCCTCAAAGCCGACCACATCAGCCTGATGTTGGGTTCCGCTGAACAGCCAGGGCTGGATCAAGCCTTGAGCGCCCGCAACCTGCACCGCACCAAAAGAGTGAGCGTGTCGAATTTCTCGGCTCTTGCCAGCCTTTTGTACGGTACCGACATGCTTGCAGTGGCGCCGGAACGTATGGGTCAGCAGCTTTTGTCGCGGGCCGCCTGGGTGCCGCTGCCGTTCGATTACAAGTCCTTTACTTTGTTGATGATCTGGCACCAGCGCTATCAGAACGATGCTGCCCACCGCTGGTTGCGCAACCAGATAAACGCGGTGGCGGCCACCATGAATGGAATGGCGCAGTAATCAATCGATATCATTGATAGGTTGTATGACAACTGACCGGCTTACCCGCTGCCTTTAAATCCGTAAACTGCCTGCCCGAATCAACGCTTTTACGGAATTTTTCATGCTTGCCTTAACCAGTATTTGGACCACCATATTATTAGCTGCCGCGGTGGCACTGGGGCCATTGGCAACCGATATGTACCTGCCGGCACTGCCGCAGATTGGCAGAGACCTTGACGCCAGCATCGGCGATGTCCAGCTTACCCTGAGCTTTTATCTTGCCGGTTTTGCCATGGCGCAGTTGTTTTGTGGCCCCTTGGCCGATCGCTTTGGCCGCAAACCCATTATGATTGCCGGCTTCTTTATATTTGCCCTGGCCAGTATTGGCTGTGCCCGCGCCAACAACGTTGACAGCCTGATGCTGTTTCGCTTTTTGCAGGCGCTTGGGGGTTCGGCCGGCCCGGTACTGGGTCGCGCCGCTGTGCGCGATATTTACACGCCACAACAATCAGCTCGCATCATGGCCATTCTGGCCAGCATTATGGCCCTGGCCCCGGCGCTGGCTCCCACCATTGGCGGCGTGATGGTTACGCATCTGGGCTGGGCATCAATTTTTTATGTGCTGGCCGGCTACGCCCTGGCAATGATGGCCATTGTTGCCATCGGCATACCGGAGCCCATGCGCCCGGAATACCGGCAGCCACTTCGGCCTGCATCGCTGCTGAAAAACTATCGCCTGATTGGCAGCGATATCAGTTTTCTGGGCTATACCCTGACCAACAGCCTGATGTATTCAAGTCTGTTCGCCTTTATTTCCGGCTCATCCTTCGTGCTCATCGACTTTCTGGGGGTGTCACCACAACATTTCGGGCTCTACTTTGCCTTTGTGGTGGCCGGCTACATCGTGGGCAACCTGCTGGCGGTGCTCTTGGGCAAACGCCTGTCACCCGATCAGATTTTACTGCGTGGTATTTTGCTGGCCGCGGCCGGTGGCACCGTTATGGCTTCGTTGGCGCTGGCTGAGGTGTATTCGGTATGGGCGGTTATGCTGCCCCAAGCGGTGATTCTATGCGGTACCGGTATGGTACTGCCACAAACCATGGCTGGCGCACTGGCAAATTTCCCGCGCATGGCAGGGTCAGCCTCTTCGCTGTTCGGCTTCGCACAAATGACCATAGCCGCCGGTTCCGGCGCTCTGGTAGGTTACCTGCACGATGGCACGTCGCTGGTGATGGCACTGGTGATCGCACTGTCGACGTTCGCCGCGCTTGCAAGCTATGTACTATTGGTACAACGCTTCCCAGCACCGGGTTTCGAGGCGGAAGCCCGTGTTTAATCGGGCGGCAGGTGGCCAAAACGTGCAAATGCATCCAATTTAGACTAAAAAGAGTAAGATAACCGGTATTATAAAGTCTGTTTTTCTGACACTTCCATCCTTAAGGAGAACGTTATGAGCAACGTAACACTTGGCGGCGATCCCGTAGAATTGAGCGGAAACTTCCCCCAACCTGGCGAAACCGTCCAACCTTTTACTCTGACCAACAACAGCCTGGAAGACGTTAAACTCAGCAGCTGGGACGGCAAGCGTAAAATTCTGAGTATTTTCCCCAGCATAGATACCGGCGTTTGTGCTGCATCTACCCGCAAATTCAACGAAAAAGCCGCTGATCTCGACAACACAGTGGTGTTGGTGATTGCCGCAGACCTGCCTTTTGCCTTTGCCCGTTTCTGTGGCGCCGAAGGCCTGGACAAAGTGATTTCCCTGTCTAGCTTCCGCAACTACAGCTTCCAGCAAGACTACGGTGTAGCCATGCAAACCGGCCCCCTGGCAGGATTGTGCGCCCGCGCAGTGATTGTTCTGGACGAGAACAACAAGGTATTGCACAGCGAACTGGTTGGTGACATCAAAGACGAGCCCAACTACGATGCCGCTCTGAACGCTCTGTAAACTGCTATAACGACTCCCGGCATCGCGCCTGTGATGCCGGTCTTTCAACGTCGCTTTGCTGTTGAAATCATTGCTCCAGCGCCCAATGCCCTGGCTCATGCTGCTATACTGTCCGACGTCATTCAAAACCGATTCCGGATTGCCTTCTTGAGCCAAATCACCGCTAACGCCAGCTTGCCGCGCCAGCTCTACGCCATGACATGGCCAATGCTGTTCGGTGTGTTATCGCTGATGACTTTTCAGCTTACCGACAGCGCGTTTATAGGCCAGCTTGGCCGTGACCCGCTTGCGGCCCTGGGATTTACCATTCCCATGCAGCAACTGGTCAGTGGTATGTATGTGGGCCTGGGCATTGCCACCACCGCTGTAATTTCCCGCACTTTGGGCATGAACAACAACGATCGCGCGCGCCAATTAGGCGGACTGGTCGTCATCATTGGCGCTGCCCTGGTGATGGTGCTGTGTCTGCTGGTGTGGTTCGGTCAGCAACCGATTCTGACCCTGCTGGGCGCCGAGCCCGAACTATGGCCGGTTATTCGCCAATACTGGGCGCCTTGGCTGATTGCAGCCTGGATCGGCGCCATGGTGTATTTCGGTTACAGCCTGTGCCGCTCCCACGGCAACACCAAACTGCCCGGCGCTTTGATGGTAGCCACCAGCCTGCTAAATATAGGGTTGGACTGGCTGTACATCTTTTATTTTGGCTGGGGCCTGCCCGGCGCGGCTTGGGCCACCGCCACCGCCTTCGGCCTGGGCGCGCTGGCGATCTATCCGTTGCTGATCAAGCGCGGCTGGCTCGGGCTTGATCTGGCTGGCCTGCAGCTGGCGCGCGCAATGCGTCAGTTGGGCGGCATTATGGCACCGGCCATGGTCAGTCAGATGATGCCGCCAATGGCCGCGGTTCTGGCCACGGCGCTAGTCGCCAGTTTTGGCTCTACCGCCGTAGCGGCCTGGGGATTAGGATCGCGGCTGGAGTTTTTCTCGATTGTGGTGGTGTTGGCGCTGACCATGTCGATGCCGCAGATGATCGGACGCATGCTGGGCAGAGGTGAAATAGAGAATATCCGTCGCCTGGTGCACATAGCCGTGCAGTTTCTAGTTGTGTGGCAGCTGGCCATTGGCCTGTTGTGGCTGCTGGCTTCTGGCTTGGTGACCGAATTGTTCACCACCGATGCAGAAGTGCAAAGCATTCTGGCCAGCTATTTATGGCGAGTGCCGCTGAGCTACGGTGGGCTGGGCGCCTGCATGCTGATGGTGTCGGTGTGCAACGCCTTGGGGCTGCCGCTGCGGGCGCTGCTAATTTCCACCTTGCGACTGTTTCTGTGTTACCTGCCCATGCTCTGGCTGGGCAGCCGGCTTAATGGCATTCCCGGCCTGATGACCGGCGCGCTGGTGGGCAATTTGCTGGCAGGCATTATCGCTTGGCAGCTTTACCGCGCCGGTATGGCAAGGCTATTCGCAAGAGCAGGCGAAAACCCGACGAAGTAACTGCCCGTAATGCCGGTCAGGTGAACGTTAAGCAAGCCTCAAACGGCGAACTTCGAGCGAAAGCTATCCGGCATGGGCGTCACCTGTTTTTCACTATAAT
>JBALXR010000096.1:0-11420 GCA_036960525.1 Marinobacter sp. | reverse complement strand
GTGGTTTCGTTGCCCGGAGCTGCGCTGGTCGCCAGGCTGGCGATTTGTTCTTGCACCTGCATAAGTCGCTCGTGAGCTTCTACATAGGAGCGTAGAGCGGCGCTGGCGGTGTTGTAGCGGCTTTGTTCGGGCGCGCTTACGTCGGCATTTTCACTGGCCTCTAGCCAACGGTTGTGCTGGGTTTTCAGCAGTGCGTCCAGAGCTGTTAGCGTGGGCGGCTCGCGGGTGTCGTCGGTTTTTAATTGGGTCAGCGTTTCGCCCAGTAGCGCCAAGGTTTGTTTGCGTTGGTCAAGTTTCTCATGCTGTTGCTGTTCTTCGAGATGCTGTTGCTTTACCCGGCGAATGCGTTCACGGCACTGGTGGGTGGCGCTTAGAAATTCGGTGATTTGCTCGTTATTGGCGTCAGTCTCTACGCTTTTCCACTGATTAAGCAGCGTCTCCAGGCGTGGCTCGTAAAGGGTGGTGTCTTCACTGCGGGCTTGGTCTTGCGCTTGTTGAATAAGCTGCTGTCGTTTTCCTTCCAGTTCATTTTTTGCGGCTTGGACGTCGCGCAGCTGTTGAAGTGTTTGGCGGACTACCTGGAAAACTCCCTTGTCCCGGCCTTTAGCCTGGCGAATAACGTCATGTAACAATGCCTCGTCGCGCAGGCCACTGGCGGCACGGCTGCGAACTTCAGCGGTTAATCCGCCAATGGCCAGCTCCGCCAGTTTTTTTTGCGCCGGCATGCCTTGTACGGCTTCCAGCTGCTTCGCAATCCGGGCGCCGCGATCTTCTTTTGCGGATTTGGCCGCTTCCGTCTGCTGGGGCGGTTTGTTGGCCGCCGGCGCGGGTGTTTTCAGCTGTGTTGTGCGGGATTTGAACAGTCTGCGAAGAAATGCGGCCATGGGTGTTTTCCTTAAAGTATCTTTCTGGTTGATACCAGTCTGCGGTGTCGGGCAAAGTGTGCCGCTACCGTTCTTCAGCACCTGTTTAGGTTGGCGCTGGACGCTTGGATTTCTTAGTACGAAGCTACCGGGCGTATAGAACGCGAGCGCTAGTCTAGCGTTTTGTGAAGCGATGCGGAAAGATATGTCATGGCAAAATCTGAAAATGATCAGGATGACGATTATAAAGCCCGTTCTGTGGCGTTGCGCTTACTGGCTCGACGTGAACACAGCCGGCTTGAACTTACCCGTAAGTTGTTGCAGCGCCAGTTGCCAAAAACGGTCATTGCAACGGTGCTGGATGACTATCAAGAGCGAGATTGGCTGAGTGATGAACGCTTTGCCGAAGCGTACGCGCGGCAACGCGTTGAGGCGGGCTATGGTCTGCTGCGCATAACGGGTGAATTGAGCCAGCGCGGCGTGTCTGAAAATGCTGACATTCTGCAGGAAATGAGCTTGCAGGACTGGTGTGACCAGGCCGAACGGGTACGCCGTAAGCGCTTCGGGTTACTCGATTTGAGCGGGCAGTGGGAAGAACGCTTGCGTCAGATGCGTTTCCTTCAGCGCCGCGGATTTACCCAGGAACAAATTAACGCTGCGCTGGACGCGGTAGAACCGGAATAAAGGTTAAAAGTTTTGGCTCCAAAAGATCACAGCGTAGGTGGTACGTCGGTTAATTGCGCCGGTAAGGCGGCCTGAATTTCGGGTGCGGCCATGAGCGCCTCGTCGTCGGTGCCAGGCCGTGTTAGCGGATCATCGGCGAGCAGGGTATCCGGTGGTGCGGCGGGTTCGGTCATGCGCACCAGCACATCGTAGTAGCGGCGGATATTCTGCACATAGATGACTGGCTCGTGGCCGCGAGCATAACCATACTTCGTTTGGCTGTACCATTCTTTTTGCGTCAGCAGCGGCAGAAACTCTTTTACATCCAGCCAGCGATCCGGATTCCTTCCAGCCTTTTCAGTTAGTATGCGTGCGTCTTCTAAGTGGCCAAACCCAACGTTGTAAGAGGCCAAAGCAAACCAGGTGCGGTCGGGCTCCTCAATACGGTCGGGAATCTGGTCGTGCACAATCGTTAAATATTTAGCACCACCGCGAATGCTCTGCTCGGCGCTGAGGCGATTTTTGACGCCCACGTATTTTGCCGTTGCGCGGGTAAGCATCATTAGTCCGCGGACGCCAGTGGGAGAAGTTGCCTTTGGGCGCCAGTGAGATTCTTGATAACCAATGGCCGCTAGAAGCCTCCAGTCCATGGCATATTGGTCGGCGTAAGAGCGAAACAGGCTTTCATATTTTGGCAGGCGTTTTTCGGTATGGCGCACAAATGTTAATGCGCCAACGTAGTTCAGCCGGTCTAAGTGACCGTAAAAACGCTCGGTGATCTGCTCGAGGGTGCCGTCTTCGGCAATCATTCCAAAAAATTGCCTTGCCGCATCAATTAATGACCGATCCTGCATTGCAGGGAATAGCCAGGCCAGCTCGCGCGCTTGCCCCAGCCGTATAGCTTCTTTTACATCGGGGAAAAACACGTGGTTTAGCGCCAGCTCGTTGGATAACACCACCGCGTAAGGCAATTCGCCGCTCTCGACCCGTGCCAGCAAGCCAGCGGCATCCAGGTCGGGGTGAACCTGCCAGGACAGCTGAGGGACATCGATTCGCGCCTCTTCCAGTTGCGGCTCGTGATTGCTGTCGGCGACTATATGTAAGGGTTTGTCTGCTAAATCGGCAAGAGCTTCGGGTTTGGCAGAGTCGCGGTGATACACCACCACTGACTCTACTTCTATACCGGTCGCCAGTGCCCGCATCTGACCCTGGAACTGTTTTTGCCCTGACAGCCCGGCCATCCCAATGTGGGCAAAGTCTTGGGCCAGCACAGATAGAATTTCTGTGTTGTTTTCGGCAACACGAATCCGGAGCTCTACGTCCAGGTATTCTGCGAACAGCTGCACCAGTTCGTAGTCATAGCCGGTGGGGCCGTCGCGACCTTTGTAATAGATTGATGGGGCAACTCGGGTAATGACATGCATCACACCTTCGGCTTTGATCTGTTGCAGAGTTGTTGGCCTTGAGCACGCACTCAAAACCAAGGTAAACGCCAGCAGTGCTAATATGGCTGAGCCCCTGCGAACCCGCTCGGGCAACGATAACGCCCGCCGGGAAGCGAGCTGCAACTGGGTGTTTGCCGGCAAAAGCCTTATCTCCGTGGGTTTTAAGCGGGTGTGCGATTAATTTCTGATTGCCTGTCTTAGTGCATACAGGTTCTTGCAATCATCTATGTTGTGCGTGGTCTGGTCAATAAAAGAGCGATCAGCGGCATCCTTGATGGCGTTGTTTAGTAAGGTGCCGGATCGCTGTATCCCGAAGGCGCTTTCAAGTATGATACCGCCTTTAAAATTTCTCTCTAAAACCCCGCTACGCGCGATACAGGTTGCTACCATGCTTGAACTTCGCGGCGCACCAGCGCTTTCACCTTTTCGTTTCAACAAACTGCACGCCTGCCTAAAAGACAGAGTCCCCGAAATTGACCATGTGTACGCCGAGTTCATGCATTTTGCCGATTTGGATGGCGACCTGTCTGACGTGGAACAGGCGATTCTTGATCGGCTGTTGAGTTACGGGCCGAGTGTGCCCGTAGAGCAGCCCGAAGGCGTTTTGTTTCTTGTGGTTCCCCGCCCCGGCACGCTTTCGCCTTGGTCATCTAAGGCAACCGACATCGTGCGCAACTGTGGATTGCGTCACATTCTGCGTATTGAACGGGGTATTGCTTACTACGTGCGTTCGGCAAAGAAGCTGAGCCTGGAACAGCGAGGAAAAATTGCGGCTCTTTTGCACGACCGCATGACAGAAAAAGTATTTCACGAGATGGGCGGCGCCGAGTTGCTGTTCAGTCACGACGAACCCCGCGAGTTGGGTTGCGTGGGTATTCTTGCCGGCGGCCGCAAAGCCTTGGTGGATGCCAATCGTCGCCTGGGCATGGCGCTTGCGGACGACGAGATTGACTACCTGGTGGCTGCGTTTTCTGACTTGAAACGAGACCCCACAGACGTTGAATTGATGATGTTCGCCCAGGCCAACTCCGAGCACTGTCGCCATAAGATCTTTAATGCGTCTTGGGACATCGACGGCGAAAACCAGCAAAAATCTTTGTTCGGGATGATTCGTAACACTTACGAAATGAACAGCGAAGGCGTGTTGTCGGCTTACAAAGACAATGCCTCGGTTATTGCCGGGAGTCGCGGTGGCCGTTTCTTCCCAGATTCGAACACCGGTGTCTATGGCTACAACCAGGAAGACATTCACATCCTGATGAAGGTGGAAACTCACAACCACCCAACGGCGATTGCGCCATTTTCCGGAGCAGCCACGGGCGCTGGCGGAGAAATTCGTGACGAAGGCGCAACAGGGCGTGGCTCCAAGCCAAAAGCTGGCTTAAGCGGGTTTACTGTTTCTAACCTGAATTTGCCGGGCGATATTCAACCTTGGGAAATCGGTTATGGCAAGCCAGATCGTATTGCCTCCGCGCTGGATATCATGATTGAAGGACCGGTTGGCGGCGCAGCCTTTAATAACGAATTTGGCAGGCCAAACCTCACGGGCTATTTCCGTACCTTTGAAGCCAAGGTTGCAGGCCCTGCAGGCGAAGAAGTGCGCGGTTACCACAAGCCGATCATGATTGCCGGCGGCCTGGGTAATATTCGAGCCGAGCACGTAGAGAAGGGCCACATTCCGGTAGGCGCCAAACTTATTGTTCTGGGCGGTCCGTCTATGCTGATCGGCCTGGGTGGCGGAGCGGCATCCTCTATGGATTCCGGTTCCAGCAATGAAAATCTGGATTTTGCCTCGGTACAGCGTGGCAATCCGGAAATGGAGCGCCGTTGTCAGGAGGTGATTGATCGCTGCTGGCAGATGGGTGACACGAACCCGATTTGCTTTATTCACGACGTTGGTGCCGGTGGCTTGTCAAACGCCATGCCGGAACTGGTGAAAGACGGTGGTCGCGGCGGTAAGTTTGAGTTGCGTGAAATTCCCAGCGACGAGCCGGGTATGTCGCCGCTGGAAATCTGGTGTAACGAGTCTCAGGAACGTTACGTTATGGCTGTTGCGCCAGAAAACCTGGAGTTGTTTGATGCGCTCTGTCGTCGTGAGCGTTGCCCGTATGCGGTGATTGGCGAAGCCGCTGAAGAGCACCACCTTGAGTTGGCCGATTCGTACTTCAATGACAAACCGGTCGACCTGCCGATGGATGTGCTGTTTGGCAAGGCTCCGCGTATGCATCGCAGCATCACACGCTCGTCATTTACCAAACGCTTATTCGATTCCACCCGGGTGGACCTGCACGAAGCGATTCGTCGCGTGTTGCGTTTGCCGTCGGTGGGTTCCAAGAGTTTCCTGATCACCATTGGCGACCGCACGATTACCGGGCTTGTAGCTCGGGATCAAATGGTGGGTCCGTGGCAGGTTCCGGTTGCAGACGTAGCGGTAACCGCCAGTTCCTTTGACGTGCGCAGCGGCGAAGCTATGGCCATGGGCGAGCGCACTCCGGTTGCCGCGGTCAACGCGCCAGCGTCTGGCCGTATGGCGGTGGGTGAAACTCTGACCAATCTGGCTGCGGCGCCTATCGCCAAGTTGTCAGATGTGCGCTTGTCAGCAAACTGGATGGCCGCGGCTGGCCACCCGGGGGAAGACGAGAATCTTTATGAAACCGTGCGTGCGGTGGGTATGGAACTTTGCCCTGAGTTGGGTATTACCATTCCCGTTGGTAAAGATTCGATGTCCATGAAAACCGTGTGGGAAGAAAATAGTGGTGAGCAGAAAAGCGTTACGGCGCCTCTTTCGCTGGTGGTCAGCGGCTTTGCGCCGGTTACCGATGTGGGGCTTACACTAACGCCGGAGCTTCAGTTGGACGCTGGCGATACCGATCTTATTCTGGTAGATCTCGCTGCGGGCCAGAACCGCCTTGGCGGCTCTGCGTTGGCCCAGGTATATGGCCAGGTTGGCGCAGTAGCGCCGGATCTGGACGATCCGGAAGACATGAAAGCGTTTTTCGCGGTGATTCAGGGCCTGAGCGCTGACCGAAAATTGCTCGCCTATCACGATCGTTCGGATGGCGGTCTTTTTGTCACTCTGGTTGAAATGTGCTTTGCCAGTCGTGCCGGTATCGACATTAAGCTGGACGGTTTGGCGGAAGATGCCTCTCAGTTTGCTCGTGAACTGTTCAACGAAGAATTAGGTGCGGTGATTCAGGTGCGCCGGGACGATACCGAATTTGTGCTGCAGCAGTTCTCCGCAGCTGGATTGGGGAACCACACGATCGTGATTGGCGAACCGACGCCGGAGGCTCGTGTACAGATGAGCTTTAACGGCGAATTTGTAGTGGATGAGCCGGTGCTCGATTTGCAGCGCCTTTGGAGCGAAACCAGCTTCCGTGTGCAATCGTTGCGCGACAACGAAGACTGCGCGCGGGAGGAGTTCGACAATCTTCTGGATACCAAAGACCCGGGTTTGCAGGTAGTAACTACGTTTGATATTAATGAAGACATTAGCGCGCCTTTTATCAACATTGGCGCGCGACCTAAAGTAGCGGTATTGCGAGAGCAAGGCGTAAACGGCCATGTTGAAATGGCGGCGGCGTTTGATCGGGCTGGTTTCACCGCTGTTGACGTACACATGAGCGATTTGTTGTCTGGTCGAATGTCATTGGAGGGCTTCAACAGCCTGGTGGCTTGTGGCGGATTCTCGTTTGGTGACGTTTTGGGCGCAGGCGGCGGCTGGGCCAAATCCATACTGTTTAACGATCGCGTGCGTGACCAGTTTGCGGCTTTCTTCAACCGTCAGGACACCTTGGCTCTGGGCGTGTGTAACGGCTGCCAGATGCTGTCCAGTCTGCATGAGTTGATTCCTGGCAGTGAAGGCTGGCCGCGCTTTGTTCGCAATCAGTCAGAGCAGTTCGAGGCGCGTTTGGCGATGGTAGAGGTGTTGCCTTCGCCGTCGGCCTTCTTCGAAGGAATGGCGGGTTCGCGTATGCCCATTGCCGTAGCGCACGGCGAGGGGCGGATCGAATTAAGCAGCAACAGTTCGTTGGCGTCGCTGGCAGAAAGCGAACAAATCGCTTTGCGGTACGTGGACAATTACGGCGCCGCTACCACGCGCTATCCGTTTAACCCCAACGGTTCTGAGGCTGGCGTGAACGGTTTCACAACTCGTGACGGACGTGTAACGATCATGATGCCGCACCCAGAACGCGTATTTCGCGCGGTTCAGCATTCATGGCAGCCGAAAGGTTGGGACGAAGACGCTCCGTGGCTGCGAATGTTCCGTAATGCGCGGCGCTGGTTTGGCTAAGTCGTTGGTGTAAAAACCGGGCTTCTGTCAGTTCGTTTAAAGGAACTGGGGGATGCCCGGTTTTTTTTGCCTGAAATTTGTGTAGTTTGGGGATATCAAGAGAAAAAACTGCCTAATTTCCAAAAAAAACTCTTGACTGGTAAATTTTATGCACATTTTCTGGCATTCACTGTATGTTCTGTAAACAACCCCATGATTTACCGTGGTAATTTCAGTAGACAAATTTAAGTAATTGATAAATAACGATTATTTTTAGGCGGCGATTTTGTCACCAATCTGTCTTAAAGGCAGTAACGGCGGGGTTTTTGGGGCGCTACTTAAAAACTTTCCCCAGAGTTATCCACAGAATCTGTGGGTAACTTTTTTGAATTTTCAGGTGTTTAGAATTTGACCGTCTATGAGGGATACTATGTATAAGATTTGCTACTTTGTGCCAAAAAGCCATCTTGACGAAACCAAACATGCACTGTTCGACGCCGGAGCGGGGCGTATGGGCGATTACGATCAATGTGCTTGGCAAATATCAGGGCAAGGGCAATTTCGACCACTGGACGGAAGCCAGCCGTTTATCGGTCAAGCTGGTGTTTTGGAAACTGTTGCAGAGTACAGGGTGGAGTTGGTGTGCGCTGATGACTGCGTTAGAAATGCCATTGCTGCATTAAAGGCGGCGCACCCCTACGAGGAACCCGCCTATGAAGTGCTTGCTCTGGTGCAGTTTTGATCAGGCTTTTTCGGATTTCGCCATGGGGTGACGGATACTGTCAACGTGAACCTCGAACGTCTGCTTTTTCATATCGTTTATAAAAAACTCAAGGGTTTTGCGCACAGTCGGAAACGACAGTTCGTCCCAGGGAATATCTGACGGCTCAAACAGTTGTGTTTCCAGTGATTCCTCGCCGGCGCCATACTTACCATCAATCAGCGTAGCGCGGTAAAACATGTGTACCTGATCAATGTGTGGGACGTCGATTACGGCGTAAAGGCCCTCAATGTGAACTTCCGCCAGAGCCTCTTCACGGGTTTCGCGAGCTGCCGCTTCCACGGTTGTTTCCTGGTTTTCCATAAAGCCTGCAGGCAGAGTCCAATAACCGTAACGAGGCTCGATGGCGCGACGACATAGAAGAATACGGTTGTCCCATACCGGCACCGTGCCTGCGATAACACGAGGGTTCTGGTAATGAATAATGTCGCAGTGGGTGCATACATAGCGGTGACGATTGTCGCCGTCGGGGATCCGCTGTTCTACCTGTTCACCACAGTCACTGCAGTAATTCATAGCTTTCCCCGTATACTGGTAATAGATGCCTTAAGGGCCGTTAGTTTAACCATCTGAGCCACCTTAGCGCCATGGCGCCTTTGATTGAAGCATGCCAGGAGATACTTTGAAGCACTTGTTACATTCCCGGTTAGCAGGCTACCGGCCTAGCAAGCTGGCGCTGGACTATCCTGAAGCGGGTATTTTGGTGCCTGTTACCGACAATAGCGGTAATCCGGAGATGTTGTTCACCTTGCGATCTGCCCACCTCAAAACCCATCGTGGCCAAGTAGCGTACCCTGGTGGCAGGCGCGACCCCGAAGACGAAAACCTGATGGCCACGGCTCTTCGGGAAACCCATGAGGAAATTGGCTTGCCGCCAGACCAGGTGCAGATTGTGTCGTCATTAAGCCAGGTCACATCTCACGCCCGTATTCTTGTAACACCATACGTGGGCGTGGTACCCGAAGACCATCCACTGCGTCCCAATCCCGCAGAAATTGAAAGTGTGTTTCGTGTCCCTATAGCCTGGTTGCTGGAAGACCGGCGTGAGCGTACCGATGCCTTGCCTTTTATGGGCGGCATCATTCACGTGCCCTGCTACCGCTGGGAGAAATACCAGATATGGGGTTTGTCAGCCGTAGTGCTGGTTGATTTTATGAACGCTGTGTACGATGCCGGTATTGATCTGGAACGGCCGCCCTCGCGTTAATATAGTGGTGTTAATCGGTTCGAGAGCCTAACAGAGACGGCATACTTCAAGAGGAAATTATGTTTTACAAATTGAACGACAGAGTTCCGGTGCTAGAAGGGAGTGGCCATTTTGTTGCCGATAATGCCTCGGTGATCGGCAGTGTTCGCTTGTTAGACAAGGCCAGCGTGTGGTTTAACGTGGTGATTCGCGGTGACAACGAGCTGATTACGATTGGCGAGCAGAGTAACGTGCAGGATGGTGCGGTACTACATACTGACCCGGGATTACCGTTAAACATTGGCCGTGGTGTGACTGTGGGGCACAAAGCCATGCTTCACGGCTGTGATGTGGGCGATTACTCGTTGATCGGTATCAACGCAGTTGTGCTGAACGGTGCGAAAATTGGCAAGCACTGCTTGATAGGAGCGAATACGCTGGTACCGGAACATATGGTGATACCCGATGGCTCGATGGTTATAGGTTCGCCGGCACGGGTAAAGCGCCAATTAAGCCCGGAGCAGCAAAAGATGCTGGAAATGGCGGCGCTCAGTTACGTCAAGAATGCTGCGCACTACCTGGGCAATCTGCAACCCTGTGAGCCCGAGCGATGAGCGTTGCTAATAAAGTCAGGTCGCCTTGTGTCAGCATCTGCGCGCTTAATGAAGATGACGTGTGTATTGGCTGCCATCGTTCCAGTGATGAAATTATGCGTTGGATGCAAATGAACAACGACGAGCGGCGCGAGGTATTACGTATGGTTGCTGAGCGTGAAAAAAAAGCTTTAATCTGAATTCGGCTGCCGGCCGTTCAATATTATTCGATGGAATTGTTATGGAACAAAAAATAGCAGACGTTACCTTGGGAACACCGTTAACAGACACCGCGTTCAAAGTTCTGTTTTGCGGTGCCGGTGAGTTGGGCAAAGAGGTTGTAATAGAGTTGCAGCGCTTTGGCGTAGAGGTTATAGCCGTTGATCGTTATGCCAACGCACCGGCGATGCAAGTGGCCCACCGCAGTCACGTTATCGATATGTTGGATGCTCAGGCATTACGGCGGATTGTCGAGCTTGAACAGCCGAACTTGATTGTGCCGGAGATTGAAGCCATCGCTACCGCAGAGCTGGTTAAGCTTGAAAACGAAGGGTTCACAGTTATTCCGTCGGCAAGGGCTGTACATCTAACCATGAACCGGGAGGGTATTCGCCGATTAGCAGCTGAAGAGCTGGAATTGCCGACGTCTCCTTTTCGGTTTGCAGGTACAAAGGAAGAGTACTTGGCGGCGGTGGAAGAGGTGGGTTTGCCGCTAGTGGTAAAGCCGGTAATGAGTTCGTCTGGTAAAGGGCAATCAACAGTAACCCGGGTCGAGCACATCGAGGCTGCGTGGGATTACGCCCAAAGCGGCGGTCGTGCTGGTAAAGGAAGGGTAATTGTTGAAGGTTTTGTGGACTTCGAGTACGAGATCACTTTGCTCACGGTGAAACACCGTGATGGCATATCGTTTTGCGATCCTATTGGCCACCGTCAAGAGGATGGTGATTATCGCGAATCCTGGCAGCCTCAGCCGATGTCGGATCTCGCGTTCGAGAGAGCGGCTCGCGTTGCCCGCACCGTGGTCGAAAGCCTGGGTGGTTTGGGAGTGTACGGTGTAGAGCTATTTGTTAAGGGCGACGACGTTTGGTTTTCGGAAGTGTCGCCTCGGCCCCACGACACGGGTTTGGTAACTTTGATCAGTCAGGATCTTTCTGAGTTTGCGTTGCATGCTCGGGCAATTCTTGGTTTGCCGATTCCTGCGATACGTCAATACGGCCCCGCAGCATCGGCGGTGGTGCTGCCGGAAGGTGATTCGAAGCGTATCCGATACAGCGGTATGCAGCTGGCGCTGGCTCAGCCTGATACACAACTACGCCTGTTTGGTAAGCCGGAGCTGAGCGGCCGGCGTCGGATGGGCGTCGTATTGGCGTTGGCTGATTCTATTGACGCCGCGCGGGAAAAAGCGAGAAACGCTGCAAGCGCTATTAAAGTGTCTCTGAACTAGCTATAGTGATGGCTGAGTTCCAGGTAGCCATTCATGGATACCTGACAGGTGATTCAAAGCCAGCTTGACGTTTTTTGATAAAGTGAAGATTGGCTGTTGACCTGTCCCGAGAAGTCTGTAGAATGCGCATCTCGCTTGAGGGACACCCCGGATTAGAGGGGTAGAGATCAAG
>JBALXR010000095.1:0-11466 GCA_036960525.1 Marinobacter sp. | reverse complement strand
TCCTGAACTGCTGCGCCAGAAAGTCCGGCACGGCGTGTCCCAAGACGACGACTGGAACCGTAAGGTTACATTGGAAGTCGCACCGGACCAGCGTCTGTCACAGCCGCAGCAGCTTATTATTGCCAACGATTACGACATGCAACACGGCAAATTAACGGTAACCAGCCGCGCGGCACTGGCGCCCTATGTTCTGGCCCAGCTGGGCATTACCATAAACACCCAGCATCCTGACCCACTGGTGCAGCAGCTGGAACTGATCAACCCGGACAGTCTGGGCTTTGTCAGCAAACGCGAGCAGGCGCTTAAAACCATTGCTGCCTGTGGTTAAGGTAAAGTTAAGCGCTCGACCGTGCCATAAGCTCCGCGTGTGATCACACGCCTTGAGTTGATTTTTACCCGACTATTCTGCTGTTCGGTGCTGGCATTCCCAGCGCCGGCAGCGGCAGCGGCAAACTCTTGTGGACAATCTGCAACCGCCATTACTGAGATTCAGGGTAGTACGGACACTTCGGCGCTGGTGGGTCAAACCGTTACCATTGAAGGCGTATTAACCCAAGACTCACGACAGGCCGGTGGCTTTTCCGGGTTTTACCTGCAGCAGGCGAATGCGCCTGCTGACTCTACTCGCTCTTCCGCATTGTTTGTTTATACCCGCCATAAAGGGGGCAGCTCGGGACAACGCCTGCGCGTCACCGGCAAAGTCAAAGAACACTACGGGCTGACAGAGCTGGTTTCGGTGAGTGATTTAAAGGTGTGCGCCACCCAGTCGCTCCCTGCCCCGATGGAAGTGTCTGTGCCTTGGACAAGAACGCCTGAAAGCCTGGAAAACATGCGCGTCCGCATTAACGGCCCACTCAAGATTACCGACAGCTATCAGCTAACGCGTTTTGGTGAGATATCGTTGGCAGCCAAAGACCCCTTGATATCCACCGAGTTCATCGCTCCCGGAACAGCTGCCCTGCGCCACGCCAACCTAGCCTCTATGAACACACTGGTTCTCGATGATGGCTACGCCCGACGCAACCCGCCCTCACTGAACTGGCTACCAACCTACAGCGCCGCACAGCCGGGCTCAGCCGCTTCCAGCGTGGTGACCGGCACCCAAGTTCGCGGCCTGACCGGCGTGTTGGATTACCGCTACGGCGCCTGGCGCTTACAGCCTGATCAGATACCCAGCCTGAAACCGCCTCCGCGGCCTGACTCTGCGCCGGCAAGGCCAACCGGCTCGAATCTGCGGGTTATGACCCTAAATCTGAACAATCTGTTCAACGGTGATGGCCGTGGCCAGGGTTTTCCAACCAGCCGAGGGGCAAAAACCCAGGCTCAGTACCAGCGCCAGCTAAAACGCTTAAGCGCCGGCTTGAATCAGGCTGGTGCCGATTTGCTGGCGCTGTCTGAACTGGAAAACGATGGCTACGGCAGCAACAGCGCCATCGCTCAGTTAGCCGCCAGTCTTGGGCCACACTGGCGCTTTGTAGTTCCGGTTAACTCTGCCATGCAAAAAGACGCCATCCGCAATGGTTTGCTGTATCGCGCAGACCGGGTAAACGCGCTGGGGCCAGCGCAGTATCTGTCGGGCAACAGCAGCCGTCCCGCGCTAACCCAGCGTTTTGCCTTGAACAGCGGCGGCCCGTCGCTCAGATTGGTGAGCGTGCATCTGAAATCAAAATCTTGCCGTAACGCCAGTGGTGAAAACGCACAGCAGAACGATGGCCAGGGTTGCTACAATGCGGTGAGAGTAAAACAGGCAAAGGCAATGCACCAACAGCTCGGCCAACTAGACGGAAGTAACGCCTTGGCGGGTACCCTGATCACCGGCGATTTCAACAGCTACAGCAAAGAGCAACCCATCAGTGAACTGGCTCGCGCCGGCTACGCCAGCATGGTCGCGCACTTTCACCCGTGCACGCCGGTACGCTGCGAGCACTACAGTTATCGCTTTAAAGGGGCCAGGGGGTCACTAGATCACGCCTTGGCATCCCCGGCATTACAACCGCGGGTGCTGTCGGCAAGGGTGTGGAATATCAACGCAGATCAACCCAGAGTAGCGGATTACCGCAGCCACTCAAGCCCGCAGACTTGGCGCTCTTCCGATCATAACCCATTGATTACTGACATAAAACTGTAAAGTTTGCATTCAATCGATACCGATAATTTTATGCATTTGCAACGTTAGGCGCCAGCGTGGATTCGCCAGGCAATAATCGGTCGCTCTGCGAGTATTGCTCTGTTTGATGACATCCTCGCTGGTTTCGGGCACCGACGGCGAGGCCATGGGCGACAAAAAGAAATGGTCAGCCTGTATGTGCAAAAAGCGTTCGGGCAGGGCTTTTGGTTGTGGGTACACCAGCTTTAGTTCGTTGCAGCGTTCAATGACCACTGGCGCATCGGCCTTCGGGCTCACGCAGAGCCAATCGATGCCGGCTGGCGCCGGCAGGGTGCCATTGGTTTCTACGCCTATTTCAAATCCGGCTTGGTGCAAGGCATTAATCAATGGAGAGTCTAGCTGCAGCAGCGGCTCGCCGCCCGTGCACACCACATAGGGCTTGCCAGGAGCGGCCGGCCACAACCCCGCGATATGCGCTGCCAAGGCCTCAGGCGTAGCAAAAACGCCGCCATTCTGGCCGTCGGTACCCACAAAGTCAGTGTCGCAAAAATCGCAAACTGCGGTGGCACGGTCTTTTTCTCGGCCCGTCCACAAATTGCATTTGCTGAAACGGCAGAAAACCGCTGCGCGACCGGCCTGGGCACCTTCGCCCTGCAGGGTATAAAATGCTTCTTTTACCCGGTACATCAGTGGTGGGCCTCGTAGGCAACAGGGTCCTGTTGCTGATGCTCGGCAAACGCCTGCAAGCGTTCCACACAGGAACTGCAACGGCCACAGGCTTTGCTACGGCCGTTGTAACAGGTCCAGGTATCGCTGTAATCCAGGTTCAACTGTAAACCCAGAGCCAGAATATCGCCTTTGGTGAAGTGCATAAACGGAGCTTCCACCGCAACCGGCTGGTAGTTTGCAACTTTACACACTGCGTCCATTTTTTCCACAAACTCAGGACGGCAATCCGGGTAAATCGCGTGGTCGCCACCGTGGGCGCCGAACCATACGGCGCTGGCTTTTACGGTGACCGCATAGCCGGTGGCCAGTGCCAGCAAGATCATATTGCGATTGGGCACCACGGTAGATTTCATAGAACCTTCTTGGTAATCCCCCTCAGGCACGTCAATGGTTTCAGACGTTAGCGCAGAGCCTGCCATTACGTCGCTCATGGCGCGAATATCAATCACTTTGTGTGGTACAGCAAGTCGCTGGCAAACCTCTTGGGCACAGTCCAGTTCGCGCACATGGCGCTGGCCGTAGTTGAAAGATATGGCATGAACGTTCAAGCCATCAGCACGTGCCTTGTGCAATAACGTGAAGGAGTCCATGCCTCCGGAATAAATTACAACCACGGTGTCAGTCATTCAGGCGTCCGTTAGGTGGGCGGTTGATGTGCTTTCATAGGTTTTATTGTAACAGCGTGGCTGCAGGTTGGGTTCGCACATGCACTGGCGGCAGGGTAAACTCGGTTAAAAATGCACTCCAGCTATAACAGGTGACGTTATAAGTAACCAGATTCCAGCCTTTATCGATTTCGAAGCGTCCAGCCTTGATCTTATCGCAAGCTATCCTATTGAAGCTGGCCTGTGCCTGAATGGGAAACATCTGCATAGCTGGCTAATAAAACCCCGTGAGACTTGGCTGGACTGGTCAGAAAGCGCAGAGCAGATTCACGGCATTCAGCGCGGTGAACTGACCCAGAACGGCGAAGATGTGGTGACCGTAGCACATGCCCTAAATCGCCTGCTGCCGGAACAGGTGTTCTGTGATGCCTTTACTTTCGACAGCTTCTGGCTGCACCGGTTATTTCGCGCGGCCGGCATAGAACCGCAATTTGAGCTGGAATCGGTGTCCGTGCTACTCAACAGCCAGCAGGTTAAGCTATGGCCTGATGCCCGCCAACACGTCATCAGCGAACTGGGTTTACCAGTGCACCGAGCCGAAAACGACGCCCTGATTCTATCCCACACTTGGCAACGGCTTAACCGTTAACATTTTTGCGCCCGTGTCAGACTGCAGTGCAGCTCCAAAAAAAAACGCAACCCGAAGGCTGCGTATAAAGGAGAGATCCGCCCAATACCCGATAAACGGCATGGTGGATAGCACAACGTAAAAATGACAAAAACAATTATGATGGCAAGCCCGAATGCCGTCTGTAAGGGTTTGCCACAGGCCGCGAGACTTTTACGGTTGCGCAGACCTGGCGCTATTGCAAAGCCTCTGGCAAGCGATACACTAAGCTTTAAAATTCATGCATCAGCCGCAAACGGATAACGACCTGTAATGACCGCCACCCTAACAAATCCAATCCATACCGCCAGCGCCATCCGGTGGTATGAATCTGTGTTGGGTAAAGGCAGGTAACGGCTTTCGGTCATTCCCGGGAGCTGTTACAGCGACCGGTTGAGTTTCCTTGCAAACCCCGGTCGCTTCAGCTCTGGGGTTTTTTGTTTTTGCAGCCCCAAAACGACAAGGAGAAAATCATGAGAAAACCCATTAATACGCGTGCAGCTAACCAGCCTCTGACCAATCGCCAGGGGCCGTTGAAGCGACCGCCATCCTTGCCGCTGCTGGACGCCATTTGCAAAAAGCTGAACCAGCGGGTGAACCTTGAAGACGAGGAGCGGGTGCTTGGCCTGTACGAGCGAGGCTGGATTTTCAAGGGCGTGCTGACCCGCCTGGACGGCGCCGAAGCCCGTTACGTCCGTGCGCTAGCCAGCCGCTACAACTCCTGGATTGCGCGCCAAGTCGCCTGAACAGATTTATAACCTACTATGGCCACTCATTGTAAAGCCAGGGCGGGTTATGATTTCCGCCCCTGGCCCGGCAGCCGCTGCTATAATCCCTCAGTTGTGTTCTGATTCATCACCGTTGCCGAGCCCGAGCCATGCCGCAAACCTCTGTTACCGATACCTTGCGCGAATATCAGTCGTTACTGGAACTGCTGGACGACGCCTATTGGGAAGCCAGCTGCATCGATCACAAAGACATGCTGTACGACATCATCAGTATTTTCAGCCAAGAAGTGGCCGAGCTGAACAAACTCAGCGTTCAAGACCACCACTACCCCTACGAAGTAATCACCGAAGGCATCCGCCGCATCGTGCCGAAACTCGAGCGCTTGGACGAAGCCCGCGAACTGATCATCCAGCGCACGCAGACCCTGACCGACTTTCGCGACATTCTGTCTTCTGTACTGGGCATTCTGGAAGATCAGCTGCGTACGCTCTAGCCTCCTGTCTGAAGCAGACGTAAATTACACGCCGATATGCACCCGCTGGTTTTCAGGCAATTGCGGGAATGCTGTGCTGACGTTGTACAGGAATTTTCCCAGCGCCGGTAAATGATGGCCCACAATCGGGAACCCGGTGGTCAGCAGGCTCACTGAAATATCCCGCGCCGAATCTGCCCAGCAAAGCTTGTTGATGAGCCCCACGTGGCCAAACGCATAACGGCTGTTTGGCCCCCAGACTCCTACCGGATCGCCCCCCAGCATCATCCCGGCACTGAAGCGCATAGGCAGCATAAGAGTGCGATCGAGCTGCAGCGACCCAAACTGCTGGATTGCGCGCTGCACCGTAATTTCACTGCAGATGCGCTTGCCAGCCCACACGCCGCCATTGAGCATCATCTGGAAAAACCGCCCCATTTCCTCGGCGGTGCCATACAGATTGCCGGCAGGTATGACCGCCTGCTGAAAGCGGGGGTCATTGGTCACCGCTTCCACAGATTTGATATCACCACCCAACGCCCGCTTTACAACCCGCGATATCGGCCAGGTAGGCCGTGGGCCCGTAGCGTAGTTAGCCGCCGGCACGGTCAAATCCGTCGCTGCAACGCCATAGGTAAACCAGGTCATCCCCATGGGCTTGCGAATATAACGGTCCAGATACTGCTGAATCGTCAGGCCAGTGACGGTTTCGAGAACCCGCTGCAACACAAAGCCGCCAGTAATAGCGTGATAAAAGACTTTTGAGCCGTTGACCTGCATCGCCCGTTCCTCACACAGCAGACGCCAGATTTCTTCCGGGTTCCACAGCACCTCAGGTGGCGTGTCGCCAGGAATCGCTGGAATACCACCGCGATGGGACAATATCTGGTGCAGGGTAATGGTGCGCTTGCCGTTATGGGCAAATTCGGGGCAGTAATAAGCCACCGGGTCCATCAGGTTGACCAACCCCTGCTCCGCTAGCAGATGAATTAAAAAGGCCGTCACCGCTTTCGACGCGGAGAAATAACAGACGGGCGTGTCTGTTGTCATCGCTACCCGCGGTGTATCAATGCTGTCGTCCGGGCCGTTACCACGGGCGTGGCCAATAGCACGATCCAGCACCGACTCACCCCGATGGCGCAATGAAATCTGAATACCCGGATGCACGCCGGTGCGGTAGAGGCTCTCGACACTGCGCCATACCGCCTCTACCGACTCCGGGCGCAACCCTACAGACACAGGGTGTTCTGCGGCCGTATCACGGCAGGTAACGCTGGCAAGGTCCTTGGGCACTCTGCATGTGTGAAGGGCGCGGCGAGTGAGTGTGTTGATGGGGCTGAGCATGTTATTTCTCCATGAGGGCACGGCGCCATAGCTACGCGCTTATCGCGTGTATTAAATGGTTATAAGGCATAGCCGATTAGTACGACCGTTCAGGTGGCGCTGTGTAAACGAATCCTAGCGTGCAACCCCAAGCCTTAAATCTCTGTCAGTATGATACAGGTGCAGGGCAATCTCGGGGCATGCTGGCATCCGGCGGATTGGGGTGCGAAGATTCCGGGTTGATCACAAAAAAACGGTCTGGGGCCAACCGGTTCGCGGTAGTCGACGCCGCCTCTGCTGCCTCTGTACAGCCTTGCTTCAGCCGCGCTTCGGCGAGGTTGTTCCAGCCCGATGCAATGCCTGGAAACCGATGGGTCATAGCCTGATAGTATTCGGCTGCTGCGGCCCACTGGCCTTGTTGATAGGCAATGTTGCCCAGCCCCAATAACGCAGCGGGCTGATCTGGCCAGGCTTTTGCCGCGGCCAGATAGGCAGATTTAGCTGCAACAGGTTGCTGTGTGGTTTCCAGGTCGTGCGCGGCCATCAGGTAAGGCAACGGCTGTGCTGTTACTGGAATTTGGCCCGGCCGCACTATTATTCGGGCCCACCGGCCTGAGCGGTCCCAGGTCGCCATGAAAACGGAGACTTTCTGCAGGTAACCTTGTTCCGTTCCGGTGTGAAGAATCAGCGCTTCCCGGGCACTATCAAACCCGATAACCACGGCAAAGTGCCACTGCGGCCACCAGTTGAAACGCAGGTTTTGCAGCACCAGCACCGGGTGGCCCGCGCTCACTTCGGTCAATACGCTGGCCAGATCGGGCCCCAGCGGGTACACCAGCATGCCGTATTGGCGCGCGGCGGCCACCATTTCAATCTGCAACGCGCCTTGGCGCGCTGGCAGGTATACCCGTTCAATCAGCTCTTCAGGAGTAGCACTCACACCCTGCGTATTCAGCATCATTGCCAACGAAGCCGGGCCGCACTGATACTGTTCCTGAGGATGAAATGGCACATCTGTGAGCTCAATGCTTTCGAAGCCAGCTGGCCACTCCGACCGGCTGGCGCACCCTGAGAGCAGAACCCCCAGGAATGCGGCCGTGAGTAACCTGCCTGGCTTCAGCAAAAAAGCGAACATAGTGATGTCATTACCGCAGGCACCTGACGAACGGGAAGATATCTGTGGCGCAAAGCATATCTGTGATGATGAACACCAGCAGAAACAGCACGATGATGCCAACAACGCCTTCACCGGCCGGAGCCGCAGCCAGCTGTTGTTTGAAGTCCGTCAGCTCAGAAGGTGTCAGGCTTTGAATGCGGTCACGCACGTCCTGTTCCCCGACCCCAAGGCTGGCCAGAGTACCTTTTACGTCATCACGCTCCAGCATCTCCATCAGAGCCTGGCGGTCAATATCAGCTCGCTGCTCTGTTAATAATTCGCCAGTGCCGACAATGCTGGCAGAGGCCGGTATTGCCCAAATTGACGCGAGCATCATAACCATCGCCATAATGCCTGAAATAGATTGTCTGTAGTCCCTGATTGCCTGCATGGTTTGTTCCTCAAATTTTGCTGCTTGGGTGTATGTAGCTGAACCACTTAATACAATAGTGTAACCGCTTGTGAAAAGGTTTCCGCTAAAAACGGGTTATCACAAAACCTAGAGCCTGGCGTGCTGGGACCAAGCCTACATCAGGCTCTGGAACTGCTCAGGTATCTGACGATGGCTCTCTCATGGAAATCAACAATCTTCGCTCGGCCCCATGAAGTCAAGAGAATGCTTCGACACTCATCCTCGTTGTCCATGAAAAAGTTCTCTGTCAAAACTGCGGGCATTTTTGTGTTTTTCAAAACATAAAAGTTTCTGTCTTTGTCGTAGTCTCCGTCGCTCAAGTCTGCTCTTAAACGACTGTCAGGAAATTCATTTCGGAATTCTTCTGCAAAAAAGTTTGCGATTAGGTCACTTTCAGTTTTGCCCTCAGACGTAAACACCTCAAAACCCGAACCCCCTCCCGCGTTGGAATGGACACTCACGTAAATGCAGGGTTGGTTTGCGTAGGCATTGGCCCTGTTTACACGGGTTTTCAGGGAGACGTCCCGTTGCTCCGGGCAGATCAGAACATAAGGAATGCCCTGTAAGCTTAGTTTCTCAGATAGTCCATTAACCACCCAGCGGTTGAATTCGCCCTCATACAGCTGACTACCATCAGACCAGACTGGAGAGCGCTTGCCCGCAGTCTGGTAGACCCCATTAATAATTCCGCCATGGCCTGCATCCAGCAAGATGATCATCGAATGTTTACTCCTACGTCATAGTTCAGTTAAACACGTTGGCGCTCAGAAACAGGACGGACAACCAGACTGCCGCCTTACCGTAAAGTATAGCTGCAACTGGCTTTATCGCACGGACGGGCTGACTGAGAATAGGCGCTACGGGCTTCAGGTCTGTCCCCTGACATGGTCGACTGTCCGTATCTTGCCTGACCACCAGGTTATGTACTTCCAGTTATTCGTAATTAGGGCCATACTGAATTTTGGGTTAATTTTTTATGGCCAGAGGCAATAGACATGAGCAAAGGACAAGACAGTAAAAAAGCAGAGAAAAAGAAACCGCTTTTGACCGCAAAAGAAAAGAAAGCGGCCAAAAAATCGAAAAAAGGTGACACCAATGTGCTGGGAAACTAGGTAAATTGGACAGTAAACAGATCGAATACTAGAAAGACAGGTAACAAAAGCTGCGCCAGAAACCCCACCGGAACAAGCATGACTCCTGCTATTGATGTCGCCCGTGAGGCGGGCATTGAACACCAACTACATCAGTATCAACATGACTCTGCCAGCACTGGCTATGGCACTGAAGCTGCCGAGAAGCTTGGGCTGAACCCGGCCTGCGTGTTTAAGACTCTGGTAGTAGCGGTAGATACCAAGAGCCTGGTGGTGGCCATCATACCGGTGAATGCCATGCTCAGTATGAAGCTGACTGCCAAAGCAGCGAGTGGCAAAAAAGCCACCATGGCAGACAGGCAGCAGGTGCAGCGTAGCAGCGGTTATGTTCTGGGTGGAGTTAGCCCTCTGGGGCAAAAACGGCCGCTTGCGACGTTCATTGACGAGTCAGCAAAGCTGTTCGAACGAATTCATGTCAGCGCCGGTCGGCGGGGGCTTGAAATTGAGCTGGCGCCGGAAGACCTGGCCAAGCTCACCCAGGGGCGATTTGTGGCGCTGCGCCAGGCGTAATGCCTAACTGACCTGGCAAAATCTCTACATAAAAAACCCGCAAAACAGTCACTGTTTTGCGGGTTTTTTCATTCAGCGGCCCGGATTATTGACTGGACCACTGCCACACCAAGGGAGTTAAACCGAGGCGCGAGCTTCTTCCATCAGCTTGTTCAGCGTTGCACTGGGCTGCATTATTTCCGTCGTTTTGTCAGCAGGTGGGTGATAGTAACCACCCAGATCCACTGCTTTGCCCTGAATCACTGCCAGCTCTTCAAGGATCTTGTCTTTGTTGGCTCCCAGCTTTTCAGCCAGCTTGGCGAAGAAAGTTTTCAATTCCTTGTCTTCGTCCTGAGCAGCCAGTTCCTGGGCCCAGTAGTAGGCCAGATAGAAATGGCTGCCACGGTTGTCCAGTTCGCCGGTTGCGCGCGACGGTGACTGGTTGTTTTCCAGCAGTGTTTCGGTCGCTTTGTCCAGGGTCTGGCCCAACAGGCGTGCACGCAGGTTGTTGTGTTTTGCCCCCAGCTCGTCCAGCGATACTGCAATAGCCAGGAACTCACCCAGTGAATCCCAGCGCAGGTGGTTTTCTTCCACCAGCTGCTGTACGTGCTTAGGCGCAGAACCGCCAGCCCCGGTTTCGTAAAGTCCGCCGCCATTCAACAGCGGTACGATGGATAGCATTTTGGCACTGGTGCCCAGTTCCAAAATCGGGAACAGGTCAGTCAGGTAGTCACGCAGAACGTTACCGGTTACCGAGATAGTATCCAGGCTGCGAATCAGGCGTTCCATGGTCCAGCGAATAGCACGCACCGGCGACATGATGCGAATGTCCAGGCCATCGGTGTCGTGGTCTTTCAGGTAAGTGTTTACTTTCTTGATCAGCTGGGCGTCGTGAGCACGCTCGTCGTCCAGCCAGAATACAGCCGGCATGCCAGTGGCACGGGCACGGTTAACGGCCAGTTTGACCCAGTCACGGATGGGCAGGTCTTTGGTCTGGCACGCGCGCCAGATGTCGCCGGTTTCCACGTTGTGCTCGGTCAGCACGGTGCCGTCTTCGGCGATCACCCGAATAATACCGTCTTCTTTGATTTCAAACGTCTTGTCGTGGGAGCCGTATTCTTCAGCCTTCTGCGCCATCAGGCCTACGTTGGGTACAGTGCCCATGGTGGTGGGGTCAAATGCGCCGTTGGTTTTGCAGAAGTTGATGGCTTCCTGGTAAATAGTGGCGTAAGTAGACTCCGGCATTACCGCCTTGGTGTCTTTCAGTTTGCCATCACGGGCCCACATTTTGCCGGAATTACGGATCATCGCAGGCATGGAGGCGTCTACGATAATGTCACTGGGCATGTGCAGGTTGGTGATACCTTTGACCGAGTCCACCATGGCGATTTCCGGGCGGTGCTCGTAGGTTTTGTGCAATGCTTCCTGAATTTCTTCCTGCTTTGACTCTGGCAGCAGCTTGATTTTCTCGAGCACGGATGACAAACCGTTGTTCGGGTTTACACCGATCTCGTCGAACAGTTCGCCGAACTGGTCAAACAGCTCTTTGTAGTAAATCTTCACCGCGTGACCAAACACAATCGGGTGAGAGATTTTCATCATGGTTGCTTTAACGTGCAGCGAGAA
>JBALXR010000094.1:0-11716 GCA_036960525.1 Marinobacter sp. | reverse complement strand
CTTTGACTCTTTGAATGTCGGCTGGTTTGGCAGAATTAAAACCTGCGCCATTTTTGGCCTTGATGCATTAGTGTTGCATTTCGGTTCGTTCAAGGTGGTTTCGTTTCCGCTTTAGCTTACTACACATATGTTTTTAACGGATATGTTACAGAATATTTATGCGTTGATTGAGTTCAGTTTGTTGCAGTGGGCGTCATGGGTACCCAACATGTACCGGAATCATCATCTGTCCCCGGCTCAGTACTCCGTGTTACCCCTGAGGGGACGGCACCGGCTGCACCAGAATAAAGGATATAATACCCATGTCTTTTGATACCACTGAACATAATCGTCAGCGCTACTGCTTTGATGGCGTGGAGTCGGTGTGGCTGTTTGGTTATGGCTCGCTTATCTACAAAGTCGACTTTCCCTTTCTGGAGCAGCGCCCGGCGACTATTGAAGGTTGGGCTCGCCGGTTTTGGCAGGGGTCCCATGATCACCGTGGTACACCAGATGCGCCTGGCCGCGTGCTCACCCTGATTGAAGCGCCCAACGTTTGCTGTAAAGGTATGGCGTATCGGGTTTCGCCTGACGTTTTTGCGCATCTGGATGTGCGGGAGAAAAATGGCTATCTGCGATTTGTCACCCCGATGATTTTTGCTGATGGCACCCGCGAAGAGGGCCTGATGTATATCGCCACCGAAGATAACGCGGCTTTCCTGGGCCCTGCTGACGATGCGGACATCGCCAGGCAGATCGCGGCCTCTGAAGGCTCCAGCGGTCGTAATCGTGATTATCTCCTGAACCTGGCCACCGCGTTGCGAGCACTGGGTGACGATGACCCCCATGTGTTTGCGCTTGAGAGCTACCTGCGCTGAATCGCCCTGTAGGAGTCATGATGAATAGCACACCTATACCCCGTTTTGGTCTTATTCTCATCGGTGACGAGCTGTTGAACGGCCGTAAGCAGGATGCCCATCTGGCCGCCATGATTCCGCGGCTTGAAGAGCGCGGACTGGAATTGTCGTGGGTGCGCACGATTGCGGATGAGAGTGATTTGATTACCCACACGCTGGCGCAAACCTTTGCCAGCCCGGACGTGGTGTTTAGCTTCGGCGGCATAGGTGCGACACCAGACGATTTGACTCGCCAGTGCGCGGCCACGGCCCTCGGGGTGGACCTTGTTCTGCATCGGGAAGCCGAAACGGAAATCCGGTCACGGCTGGGTTCACGTTTGAATCCGCTACACTTGCGCATGGGGGAGTTTCCGGTTGGCAGCCGAATCATTCCCAATCCGATCAACGGCATTCCTGGTTTCGCCATCCATCGCCATCATTTTGTACCCGGCTTTCCCAGAATGGCCTGGCCGATGGTGGAGTGGGTGCTGGATCATGACTACGTCCATTACCAGGCGGCCAATCGCACGGTAAGCCAGACCCTGGTGCTGACCGATACGTCGGAAGGGCCGTTGATTCCATTGATGGAGTTACTACTGGCGGAATACCCGGATTTGCGCCTGGCCTGCCTGCCCCATGCGGACGGTCGGCGCGAGGTGGAGCTGAGCCTGAAGGGCGATCCTGCACAGGTGGTCGCCGGGATGAGCCGTCTGCGCGTGTTATTGCAGGAGCTGGCGGGCTGATATCGCACCGGAGAGATAATAGAAGGCCGCCCGAAGATATGTCTTAAGTGCTTAAACTATAACAAATTTATTGTTATTTGAGATATCTGGCCTGTCAGCTTTTTATGAGTTCACATAGGCGTGATGCGTTCAATGTGGCTAAGATGGTGATATGTTTTTTGTTATCATAACAGGACACTCGATTACAGAGGGGTAACGACGTTATTGGCGCCGCGCTTTGTGATCCACAGGGTGATTTTCAGGCGGCGTAGTGAGATCTGCTTAGTAAACGTATTGCGTTAGTTCGCGAAATCTTATATCAACTCAGGTAAATTCAGTTCCCATGAACGATTCAGCTAAACGTAGCAAAGGTTCCTCAATCAATCGGGTTTTAGAGATTATTGAGCTGATATCTATTAGTGAGTGTCCACTTTCGCCTGCAGACCTGGCGTTCACATTAGAAATCCCAAAACCCAGTATTCATCGATTGTTGCAACAGTTAGAAGCTGATGGTTTTGTGCAAACGAATTGGCGTGGCTTAGTTGTTCCTGGAACAAGACTGGTTAATACAGCGGTAGGCGTGATGACCAGTAATTCATTAAAAAACTTACGGTTATCTGTTTTACAGCGTTTGGCTTCAGAAGTAGGCGAAACTTGTGGTATTGCTATACCGATTAACTTGAAAATGGTGTACACCGACCATGTACAAAGTAATTGGCCGTTACAACTTTACGTGCAAATTGGTAGTAACGTGCCAATTTGGTGTACTTCAAGCGGCAAGCTGTATCTAAGCTCACTTCCGAAAGCGCAACGTAAGCGATTAATCAGCAATATGCCATTACAAGCTATGACTAATAATACTCTGGTGGATAAATTACAGCTTGAAGCTAGTTTAGAGCAGATCGCAAAAACGGGTATCGGCGTGGATAATGAAGAGTTCGTTGCTGGAATGGTGGCGCTTTCAGTACCGATTCTAAGTCCAGATGGACATTACTTTGCCAGTTTATTTACTCATGCACCGACTGTCCGAAAGTCATTAGAGGAGTTGCAAACTTTTGTGCCAAAACTCCAAGCCGCTGCAGATGAGCTGGGCCTTATTTTAAAAGACGCAACATCTTTGGATTCGCAATAGAGCAATGGCCCGCCTATACGGGCCGTTGCTCTATTGCACGCACCTTAGTTTAGTGTTGGCATTGAGAATTGTGCGTCTTCACGCACGTTGGAGCTCGGCCAACGCTGGGTAATGGTTTTGCGCCGAGTGTAAAAGCGCACACCATCTGGACCATAGGCGTTTAAATCGCCAAAGAGAGAGCGCTTCCATCCACCAAAACTATGGTAGGCCACCGGTACCGGTAAAGGCACGTTAACCCCAACCATGCCGACCATAATATGATCGGTAAAGAAGCGCGCAGCTTCACCGTCACGGGTGTAAATACAAGTGCCATTGCCGTATTCGTGATCATTGATCAGCTGCATTGCCTGTTCCATCGTTTGCACGCGCATGATTTGCAGTACAGGGCCAAAAATCTCTTCCTTGTAGCTGGTCATCTCTGCCGTAACTTTATCAATCAAAGTCGCGCCAACAAAGAAACCCTGCTCGTAGCCTGCGGGTTTCAAGTTGCGGCCATCCACCACAATGTCTGCGCCCTGCTGTTCTGCACTATCAATGTAACCCACTACTTTTTGCTGGTGCTGTCGGGTGATAACAGGGCCAAAATCATTGCTGGTCTCGGAGTAAACGCCCACTTTTAAACCTTGTATGGCAGCCTGCATCCGCTCAACTAATTGGTCTGCTACGTCATCGCCCACTGCCACGGCGACAGACAGCGCCATGCAGCGCTCGCCAGATGAGCCAAACGCTGCGCCTAACAATGAATTCACAACATTATCCAGGTCTGCATCCGGCATAACGATTGCGTGATTCTTGGCACCGCCGAGTGCCTGGCAGCGCTTGCCATTAGCTGCAGCAGTAGAATAGATGTATTCAGCAATTGGGGTTGACCCAACAAAGCTTACTGCTTGAATCCGTGGGTCATATAGTAAAGTATCAACAGCTTCTTTATCACCGTTTACAACGTTCATAACTCCGTCGGGTAGACCGGCCTCTTTTAACAATTGAGCAATAAACAGCGTAGAGCTCGGGTCACGTTCAGACGGCTTCAAAATAAAGCAGTTACCGCACACTATCGCCATCGGATACATCCACAACGGTACCATTGCTGGGAAGTTGAATGGTGTAATACCTGCAACCACGCCTAAAGGTTGAAACTCGCTCCAGGAATCGATATCAGGGCCTGCGTTTTTGCTAAACTCACCCTTCAAAAGCTCAGGCGCACCGCAGGCATATTCAACGTTTTCAATCCCACGCTGCAGCTCACCGGCAGCATCGTGCAGAATTTTCCCGTGCTCTTCACCGATCAGTCGGCAAATTTCGTCGGCATTTTTTTCGAGCAGTTCTTTAAAGCGAAACATCACCCGTGCGCGCTTGATCACAGGGGTATTGCGCCATTGCGGAAAGGCTTTTTCCGCCGCCGATATCGCTTGCTCTACGGTTTCTTTGCCGGCGAGTGCGACCTCTTTTGTTGCCTGACCTGTCGCTGGATTAAATACGGACTGAGTGCGTACATGATCGCTTACGCTTTGGCCGTTAATAAAGTGTGAGATTAATTTCATGTGATGGTCCTCGTTTAGAAATGGTTGATTTTCAGGTCCAAAGCTGTTGATAAATAATGATCATTTCCTCAACGCTCGGAGCGCGGGGATTGTTACCCGGCGAACCGGATGCTAAGGCTTGCTCCGCCATGGTTTTGACCAGGCTGTCAAAGCGAGTCTTGTCTGCGCCAAACCCGGCTAAGGTTGGCACTTGCAGTTCGCGGTTGAAGGCTTCCAGTGCTTGCAGTAATTTTTGGTTAGCCTGTTCGCTGCTATCGTCAGCGTCAGCGACACCCATGGCACGAGCACAATCGGCATAGCGTTCGGGTGCTGATGGGATTGAGAATGCAGTAACGCTAGGCAACAACATGGCATTCGATAAACCATGGGGTACGTGGAAGAAAGCACCAATCGGTCGACTCATACCGTGTACTAATGCAACGGACGCACTTGAGAAAGCAATACCCGCGAGCGTTGATCCCAGCATCATGGCTTCCCGGGCTTCAGTATCACTGCCATCCGTATAGGCACGCTTTAAGTGCGGACCAATCAGGCGCATGGCCGACAAAGCCTGGCTGTCACTGAATGGGCTGGCTTTCTGACTGACGTAAGCCTCAATGGCATGTGTTAATGCATCTATGCCGGTGTCCGCTGTGGTACGCGGCGGCAGGCTCAAGGTTAAATTCACATCAACAATAGCCGCAAGTGGCATGAAACCGATGCCGGCACACAGCATTTTTTCGTCGTTTTTTTCATCAGTGATGATGGTAAACCGAGTGACCTCAGAACCTGTGCCTGCTGTCGTTGGAATTGCGATGAGTGGAATGCCGGCTTCATTGACCTGGCGGGGAAATTTGTAATCGCGAATATCTCCACCGTGTTTGCCCAGGATCGCGATGGCTTTAGCACTGTCGATCGGGCTGCCGCCGCCTAAGGCAATAATTACATCGTAGTTGTTATCGAGCACGCACTTCAGGCCAGCTTCTATGGAGGCTGCGGTGGGTTCAGGCTCTGTACCGTCAAACACGTCTGACTTCAGGCCCTCTGCGGATAACAAGGCCTGGATATTCTGGATATAGCCAAGTTTCACCATCATTTTGTCAGTAATGATCAGTGGCTTGCTACCACCCAGAGACTTAACGATGCCGGGCAGATTGTTGATGGCTCCAGCCCCGATTTCCATAATCCGGGGTAAAGCGACGGTTATAGACATAGGTGTTTTCCTTGGCAGTAATATTATTTTTAAAGAGGCCAGTGTTGCTTGGGAAATACAAAAACCTGAATTCATATTGATGAATGAAGGCTCATATACAGCAAGAGCGTTTTAATTAAGAGGTGGCTTTAAAATTATTGATCATTCGTTTTGATTATCTTGTGAATTTTTCGATATCCGCAGCAATTTGCTAGCTTCAGCGTGGCTAATAAATCAAAATATCTTTATATTGATACGAACTGTATCTTTATAGATTCAATCGCCATTCTTGATCAAGCGTGCCTGCATGTCAACTAAAGTGATTCCCGTCAAAATTTTATTGGCTTGCTCTCGGTGATCAGGAAAATAAACGCAATAACGAATGTACCGTTGCACAATAAACCGGTAAGGGCTGTGCCTTTGGGGTCAAAGACCTTTGCGGGAATGAAGCGATAATTGCCGGGGGATCGGCGTGACTAATCTGTGACTGAGACGATACGCCTACCCGAAACAGATAAATTGAGAGCAACCCATGCCACTTTCTAGTGGCGTAGGCTGTTCTCAACCCGAGTGGGGTCACATCAGGATAAAAAAATCATTTCAGCAAGAGGGCGGGCAAACCGGTCACCAGCCAGGGAAAGAGTGCAAGCAGCACACATGCAACAAGAATCAGGGCGACGAACGGAATTACCGCCTTATACAGATCGATGATTTCCACCCCAGGTGGCGCTACTCCCTTCAGGTAGAACAGGGCATAGCCGAACGGAGGCGTCAAAAATGAGGTTTGCAGAACAACGGCGACCAGGACGACGAACCACAGCATATCCACGCCCATGGCGTCGACGATGGGCAACATAATTGGGAAACAGAGCAGCACTATGCCTGTCCAATCGAGGAACATGCCAAGAATAAAAACGAGAAAAAGCATCAGAATTAATGCACCTGTGGTACCACCGGGCATGGCTAGCACTAGATCGCTTATCACGCTCATGCCGCCACCTCGGGAGAAAACCCCAGTGAAGGCCGTTGCTCCGACCAGTACAAGCATGACCATTGTTGTGGTCTTGCTGGCATCAATAAGGGTGTTATAGCAGGTCTTGAGCTTGCGATCCCCAAAAATCATGAACAGTAAAAAGGCTATGAATACGCCAATAGCTGACGCTTCTGTGGCCGTGGCAAGACCGGTGAACAGCGCTCCCAATACCCCAAGAATCAACGCCATAGGCGGCAGAACGTACTTAAACAGCATAATGACAAGTTCGCCGGTGCTGGTCTGGTTGCGCTCTTCAGCTGGCACTTTCGGCCCGTGTCCGGGCTTAATGTGACAGATGATCAGAACATAAAGTGCGTACATCACCCCCAGCATCAATCCTGGCACGAGGGCACCCGCAAACAAAGCTCCTACCGAGACCGGCGAGTAGCTTGCCATAAGGATTAGCATGATACTGGGCGGAATCAAAATCCCGAGACAGCCGCTGGCCATTATTACCCCGGTACTCAGTTCCTTGTTGTAGCCATATTTAAGCATCGGTACAAGGGCGATCATGCCCATTACAGCTATCGAGGCGCCCACGATTCCAGTCGTAGCAGCTAAGAGCACCGATACGATGACCACGGTCAATGCCAGGCCACCGCGCAGATTAGCGAGTAACAGGCGCATGGCGTCGAACATTTTTTCGGTGACGCCTGAGTCGTTTAAGAACCGCGCCATTAAAACAAATAATGGGATAGCCACCAGCACATAGTTATCCATGGCGTTGCCATAGATGTTGTTGATCAATGTGCCCATTACATTCAGGCCGGGTCCCACAAGGGCTCCGATGACCGCGACGCCACCCAGCACAAATGCCAGTGGATGCCCCATGAACAGGCCCACTATTAACCCTATGAACATGACCAGAGTGAGCGCTTCCGGACTTAAGTTCATACTCGCTCCTCCCGCAGTTGCTGAATGGCCCGTATAACGATTGCGATACCCTGCAGCGATATCAGTACCGCCGTAATGAAGATGACGCCTTTAATTGGGTAAACGGGAATGGACACCATTCCGTAGGTTGTTTCACCGCGGCTAAACGAGCGCATAAAGAAACTCCAGCCCAGGCTTAACAACATCCACATAAAGGGCACGAAGAAAATCAAGTAACCGATAACATCGAATATTGCCTGCTTCCTGAGCGAGAGTAGGCGTTTGATGACGTCGACTTCGACGTGAATATGGTGGCGTAACCCGTAAGCCGCCATCAGCATGAAATGAGCCCCGAACAGCATTTTGGTGATGTCGAAAGCCCAGTCGCTGGGGCGGCCGGTAAAGAAACGTAATGCAATGTCGTAAAGAACTATCAGAGTGATGATAGCGATCATTGGTGCAATGATTCGCCCAAAAAATTCATTGAGCGTATCAATCGCCTTAGCAATTGCATTCATGGAGAATCTCCGAAATCAATACAAAAACCGCCCCGATACAAGGTATCGAGGCGGTTATGAACGCCTTAGAGGCAGGCTTCGATTTCTTTCAGGGAAGGCAGGTTGTCGGTGACACGGCTCATGTTGAACGGAGCAGTCAGATCACGCCAGTTTGCGTAGTGCTCCATGTAGCTGATCATCGAATGATAAATCTTGGCATGCATCGGGTCTTCACAGGCCCCGCGAACAATAACCTCGTTGGTTATGTCCTGAATGCGTGCCAGGTCTTCATCAGAGAACTGGTTAATTTCAACGCCGGCTTCGCGAAACTTGATGGTGCCTTCAGTAGACGTGCGCTCAATCCACGAAAATGACCATGCCATGGTGGCTTCAGCTGCGATTTTCAGCTTTTCTTGGGTGTCACTGGAAAGCTTGTCCCAGGCATCTTTGTTGATCATCACGCCAAATACGCTGGCAGACTGGTGCCAGCCGGGCGTGGCCCAGTATTCAGCCACTTCACCAAAGCCGAGATTGTAGTCAACACCTGGCGTGTTAAATTCACCAGCGTCGATCACACCGCGCTCGATGGCCTGATAGACCTCACCGCCGGCGAGGGTGACCTGTGAGCCGCCAAGCTCTTCCAGAACTCGCCCTTGGTCCCGCCCGGAAAGCCGGATGCGCTTGCCTTTGAGGTCAGCCAGGCCTTTTATGGGGGTCCGACCCATGAAGCCAGATTCGTTATTGGTTACTGCATACGGAAGGTAGACCATGTTGTACTTGCCGTAGACTTCCTGATAGAGCTCGAAGCCACCCCATTGTTGGATCCAATTCATGTAATCCACACCGTTGAACAAACTGGTGGTCGTCGCCAGAGGCGAAAATGCCGAGCTTCGGCCAGCCCAGTAGCCTGGCCAGTCAGCAGCCGCCTCAATACTGCCGGTTTCGGTAGCATCAAATACTTCTGACCCAGGCATTAGGGTGCCACCGGCACGAAAATCGATTTTCAGCTCGTCTCCGGCAAGTTTGTTCGCCAGGTCAACCCAGTGACGATCGATTTCGATTAGCGCTAAGTTGTCTGGCCAGGTGCTGGTCATGGTCCACTTTTCTCCGGCCTGGGCATTGGCGGAAAAAGAGGCAATGGCGATACCGGTAGCTAAACCGATGATTGCAAATTGGGTCTTTTTTCTCATGTCATATTCCTCAGTGTTGGGCTTTTGAAATTGTTGTTTTTGATTATCAGAAACCCGAAGCTCGCAGTTGACGTAATCTACAAATAACTTTTTGTAGTCAGGCTGCGGCCTCGCTGTGCTCACCGTCTTGCTTTGTTCTTTGTAAATATTCACAGCAATTAACAACGTTTTAGCATTGTTGCAATCTCAACGAATAATGATACAAAACGTACCTTTATTAGTTGATTTTACATTCTTGACCAAGCGTGTACGCATGTCAACTAAAGTGATCCCGTCAAGTCAGGGAGGGTCGGGGTTAAGCAATTCGGAGCGATAAATTTCTAACAAATACAAAGTTACATTCAGGCACGCAGGCACTGAGTCTCTAAACTGACAGGTATCTGCAAGATCATGGCGACATCTTCCGAGGCCGGAGTGACCCCGCGGTCACTGGGATTGAGGACTTGATTGACAATGCCGTAAGTATTTGGATGCTGTGCTTGACCGATTTTTGCAAAAATATAGGTATAGCGTCGCAGAAACGGTAGATTTGAACGGTGTAGTTGGTGGTACGAGGCAGGTTCAAGAGTGAGATAGAATTGGGCTAAATACCCAGCCAAAAACGACTTAGGCCCCACCCGAAGATGTGCCCTAAGTCGTTGAATTCTGGTCGGCGTGGCAGGATTCGAACCTGCGACCCCTTCGTCCCGAACGAAGTGCGCTACCAAGCTGCGCCACACGCCGATCAACGGCCAGCATTATACGGATACGGCGTTATTTTACCAGCCTTTGCCGGATAAAAACGCGTCGGTGAAACTGCGAAGATTGTTATAAACGAGCACCTGAGCGGGCTCTGCCAGTGGCTGGTTTTGTAGCCCCTGTTCGGTGTCCAGGCCGTTGCCGGTGCGCACCAGAATCGGCTGGCAGCCCTTCCTGGCGGCGGCTTCCAGGTCTTTTCGGCTATCGCCCACCATCACGCTGCCGGTCAGTGTTTTCAACTTGAAGTGACGCTGGATTTGCTGCAGCAGGCCGGGTTCAGGCTTGCGACACGCACAGTGGTCGTTTGGGTGATGGGGGCAGTAGGCAATGAAGTCAATCTGGCCACCGGCTATGCGTAGCAAGCGGCCAAGTTTGCGGTGCATGGCGTCTAGCGTGTCGCGGTCGTAGTAGCCGCGGGCGATACCGGACTGGTTGGTGGCAATGGCAATCTGATGCCCTGCACTGCACAGGCGGGCAATGGCTTTGATGCTGCCGGGTATGGGGTGCCAGTCGTCTGGCGAGCAGATATACCCGCCTTCGTATTGGTTGATCACCCCGTCCCGGTCCAGAATGATGAGCACAGTGCTATGTCACCTCTATTCTGTTAACTGGCGCTGGGCAGCAAGGAGATATCCGCTACCCGCAGGAACAGATTGCGCAGTCGGTTTAGCAGCGCCAACCGATTATTACGTATGGCTTCGTCGTCTGCCATCACCATGACTTCATCAAAGAAGTGGTCCACAGGCTGGTGTAATTCGGCCAGCGAACGCAGTGCTGCCGCATAGTCGCCATTCTCGAACAGCGGAAATACGATGCCGGCTTGCTGGCTGATCTGCTCTGCCAGCGCTTTTTCGGCGGGGTCTTGTAACAGGCTGGCATCGACTGTGTCGTGCGCCGCGCTATCGCTTTGCTTGGCCAGAATGTTGGACACCCGTTTGTTGGCGGCGGCCAGTGCTCCGGCCTCGGGCCGCTGGCGGAAGGTTTCTACCGCTTTTATCCGGCGATCGAAATCCAGCGGGCGGGTGGGCCGGCGAGCGTGAACGGCTAAAAACACTTCGGCGCTAATGCCCTGCTCGTCATAATAGGCGCGGAAGCGTTCCAGCATGTAATCCACCACGCTGGTGGCGGGGTTATCTGCTGGCAGGTCCTGGAACTGTTGCGCAGCCCAGTCGCAGCAGGTTTGCAGGTCAAGCGGCAACTGGCGCTCGATAATAATGCGCAGCACACCCAGGGCCGCGCGGCGCAGGGCAAAAGGGTCGCGGGTGCCAGAGGGAGGCTGGTTGATACCAAACAGGCCAACCAGGGAGTCTAGCCGGTCAGCAATGGCCACGGCGCAGCCGGTCAGGGTGGTCGGCAGGTTGTCTTTGGCGAAACGCGGCATGTATTGCTCGTTCAGAGCGCTGGCCACGTCAGCGTGTTCGCCGTCGTTGGTGGCGTAGTACTGACCCATGATGCCTTGCAGGTCGGTAAATTCCAGCACCATTTCGGTAACCAGATCGGTTTTGGCCAGCATGGCGGCGCGTTCAGCCAGTGCCGGGTCGCTGCCAATGGCTTGGGCAATTTTGCCGGCCAACGCGGCAACGCGAACAGATTTTTCGTAAACGCTGCCGAGCTTTTCCTGGAACACGATAGGCTTGAGCCGCTCAATGCGCTGGTCCAGGCGTTTTTTGCAGTCGGTCTCGAAGAAGAACGCTGCGTCAGACAGGCGCGGGCGAATCACTTTTTCGTTACCGGCAATCACCTGTGACGGGTCTTTGCTTTCGAGGTTGGCAACGGTGATGAAATACGGCTGCATCTGGCCGTTGTCATCCACCAGGTGGAAGTACTTCTGGTGTTCTTTCATGGACGAAATCAGCGCTTCGGCGGGCACTTTCAGGAAGCGCTCTTCAAAACGGCCCATCAGCGGTACCGGCCATTCGTAGAGGGCGGTCACTTCGTCCAGCA
>JBALXR010000093.1:0-11963 GCA_036960525.1 Marinobacter sp. | reverse complement strand
CCGCTACAGTGCGTTTTTAAGTGGGTTTAATCGATCTAAATCCGGAAAATCAAATGCTTGCTCCAAAACTTCATTCTATAAAGAATCCCTATTTATCAGAATTTTGACCGATTAACGTCGATTTTGAGCACAAGGCTGGCAAGGTATCGCAGTCCGGAATTTGGACATCCAAGGATTCGGTGAGTGCAGTATGTGGTTGTGTTGAATTAACAATAACGGGCTAATAGCCCACCCAGGAGCCTGCTGGACACAGGCATTGCTTCCCTAGATAAGCCGCGCATCGGCAGTGAAATGTGTCACCTGGACTGCAGATCGCGGCTGGAACTCCCCGAAAAGAATGCCCAGCGGGCGCCTGGCTGTGAGATCAGGAATGAGTTGGCGAAATTACCCACTGCCGACCCGCACATCGTTGAAGCGGACGGTGGAAGCGAAAAAATCTCAATTACTTATCCATCGGTTGTGGAAGATACAGCCGAAGACATTCGATCGCAGGTGCTCATTGAGCTCGGTGGTCGAAACGTTAATGATGCAATGTCGCCCTCTGCTCGGACGCATTTATAAGCCCTAACCGATAGCTCTCTGGACTGCCACATAATGCGTGACTTCGTCGCCATCCATCACCGGTGAGATTTTCCATTCAATGATAAAAGAGGAGCCGTCTTTGCGGTAATTAATGGTGTCGCCGTGAAAGGTCCGATTATTCTTCAGATCTTCAGACAAGCGCTCTTTTACTCCTCTCTCGGTTTTCGGTCCCTGAAGCAATCCTGGTGTTTTTCCGATTACTTCAGCCGCAGAATAGCCGGTCAGATTGCTGAAGGCCTGGTTTACATAGATGATCACAGAGTTAGTATGATCGGAAGAAGCTTTTGTCACCATGATCGATTCAAAAGCCAAGCCAGCGACGGTTTGAAACAATGGGGATTGAAGCACGTCTTTAGAACTGATCATACATGTCCCTTTGCGTTAAAAATGATTTTTGTTCGTTAACTCACCACTATTTTACGAACCGCGCTTCTCACTGTATCAGTTCGGGAGCAAACTAAACCTGACCAACTACGCTGACACTTAGGGACGGCACCATCTTGTCTGCGCCACCGGTGTAAACGTGAATTCGTGGCTGGACTTTTCCGGCTTCGGCCTTGATGGAGCTCCCCAAAGCTCCGTGATAGCTCACTACAGCATCCGGGTCCACGCTCAGCCGGGCCATGTTCAGCGGTAATCCCCCCCCCCCTAAAAACGGAGGAATTACCGTTGCATCCCTGGGAAGAAAAAATTGGTGTGACACCCAATAGTTGGGGCGTAAAGAATATGAAAGCCAAGTGGGGCAGCTTCAATGCGCAAGCAAAGCGTATTTGGTTGAACCGGGAGTTCGCTAAAAAGCCGCTAAAATGCCTCGAATACAGACTGGTAAATGAGTTGATTCAATTACTGGAGCGCAGGCATAACGAGCGGTTTAAGGCCGACATGGATAAGCATTTGCCAGACTGGCGAGAGCGCCGGAGCCTGCTAAATAAGATGCCGCTGGCTCACAATGATTGGATTTATTGATTTTTAAAGAGTGCTCATCTGGCGTTTAGTTTCGACTGTTAGCATGAGTATCTACGGAGAATACTGTGTCCAATCCGCAGTGTGTCCGCATCAGCGCAAAGGTCAAAATCCCCGCGCGAAGAAAAGTTGATTTAAAATCATGGACACACCAAGGACAAAATTTGGGCACAGCCAAATAAAAAGGCCCTACGCTTTCACGTAAGGCCTTGAAAAATATGGCGCGCCCGACAGGATTCGAACCTGTGACCACTGCCTTCGGAGGGCAGTACTCTATCCAGCTGAGCTACGGGCGCTTACGAACCTAACGACGATGCGCTAATTTCGAGTGCGCAATCTTACGTTTGCCGCGGGCGACTGTCGAGCCTTTGCCGGGCAGCAGTGCTTAATTTGCTGGTTTGGTCCTATGTAAGAGGCCCGATTAGTTAAACAATCGGCTCGGGCGTTAGGGTTACAAGGCCGTGTTCGTTGCTGACGGTCACTTCGCCGTCCTGAATGGTTACCTGGAGGCTCATGGCACGCTGGGCCAAGCTGGCCAGCTGTTCGGTGGCTTCCGGATCCAGGTTCACGCAGCTCAGGTTGTTGAAGCGGGCCAGTTTTGCCTTGTTCTTGTCCCACCATATGGGCACGCCGCGGCCGCCGTAGGTGTACAGAATGACCTGTTTTGAGCGGTTGCAGGCTTTGCGCAGGCGGCTTTCGTCGGGCAGGCCCAGTTCAATCCAAAGTTCAATTTCGTTGCTCAGGCTTTTTTGCCACAGTTCCGGCTCGTCGTCGGTGCTCAGGCCTTTGCAGAATTCCAGCTGGTCACTGGCGTTCAGCGCAAACGCCAGCAACCGCACCATCATGCGTTCGTCGTTCTCAGACGGGTGGCGGGCCAGGGTCAACTGGTGGTCGGCGTAATAGTGACGATCCATATCGGCAATATTCAGCGTGGCTTTGAAAATGGTAGCTTTGATCGCCATGGGTTTCCTGTGTTAACAGCGGGATGGTTTGCGCCCTTGTGGTGCGTGAGTAACAATGCGCGTGACGAGTGTAATTCATTTCAAGGATGGCCGGGCGCCGCTTATGTCGATATTACGGGGTTTTCTGATTCTGGTGCTGTTTTTCCTGCTGGGCGAATCATTGCGGTTGGTGTTTCTGGTGCCGGTTAGCGGCGGTATTCTTGGGCTGATGATGCTTACGCTTTATTTGATGGTGACAGGTGGCGTGAGTAAACCTGTTGCCAGCGCCAGCCAAGCTCTGATTTCGGTGCTTATTTTGCTGATTATGCCCGGCCTAACAGAGATATTTTTCATCTCCGGCAAGTTCACCGGGCAGTGGCTGGCGGTGAGTGTGTCTTTGCTGGTGGGCACTTTTTTGAGTGTGGTCACCACCTTGGTTCTATTAAATGTGCTGGCGCGCAAATTGCCTTCTGGATCAAACAACCATGAATAGCTCGTTGACGGTTTGGGAGCGTTTACTGACGCTGTCTCAAGTGCTGGCAGACACACCAATGCTTGCCATCGCGATGACTATATTGGCGTTTTTTGCAGCGAACAGAGTGTACATCGCTATTGGCCGCCCGGTGTGGCTGCCACCGGTTGTGCCCGCAGCCGCCATTCTGGCGGGCATGATTGCGCTGCTAGGCTTAGATCCAGACAGTTATCGCGAAGGTGCGAACTGGCTAATGCTACTGTTGGGCCCGGCTACAGTGGCGCTGGGCGTGCCGCTGTATCAAAATATCCATCATATTCGTGCCATGCTCTGGCCTATTGTTCTTACCTTGCCTATAGCAGCCTCGCTGGCGGTGTTGTACACGCTGGTAATTGCCTGGGCGCTGGGTGCGTCGCCAACGGTTATGGCGTCGCTAGCACCAAAATCGGTTACGGCAGCCATCGCTCTGGGTATTGGTGACATCATTGGCAGCTCGGTTCCGATGTTGATGGCGGCCCTGTTGATTACGGGCGTATTTACCACCTTGTGTGTCGAGGTAGCCACTCGCCTGCTGAAAATTACGGATGAGCGGGTGATCGGTTTTGCGCTCGGCTTGAATGGCCACGCCATTGGCACCGTGCGGGCGTTTGAAATCAGCAGTACTGCCGGTGCTTTTTCTTCATTGGGCATGAGCCTGACCGGGCTGTTTACCGCGCTGCTGCTGCCGGTTCTTTTTAACCTGTGACAGGCTATTCACTCCAACCCGTGTGTTCATTCAAGTGCCTGTATGCATCTTGCGCATAGGGGTATGTCGCAATTTCAATTGCCGTTTTGCTGTGAGTTGACTAGGTTGCTAGTAGGTATCTGGCGCCCTTGGACGCCGATTCGTCCGTCAAATTCTTAAAACAGCAACGGAAAACGCGATGAGAAAGCTACTAACCGCATTTGTTGGCTCTATGGCTTTGGCCGCGGCGCCTTTGGCGCTATCTGCTGAAGCGACCAAAGAACTGAAAATGGCCTACGACGCCGATCCCGTCACTCTGGACATCCACGAGCAGTTGTCTGGCGGTATGTTACAGCTGTCCCACATGACCTTTGATCCGCTTATACGCTGGAACAAAGACGTGGGTTTTGACGCCCGTCTGGCAGAAAGCTGGGAACGTGTGGATGACAAAACCATGCGCTTCAAACTGCGCGAAGGTGTTAAGTTCCATTCCGGTAATGAGCTGACCACCAAAGACGTAAAGTTTACTTACGAGCGTTTGAAGCAAAGCTCTGACTTTAAAGCAATTTTTGCGCCGTTTACCGGTATCAATGTGATTGATGACTACACCTTCGAGCTGGTTACTGCCGAGCCATACCCGCTGCTGCTGAACACCGCGACTTACATTTTTCCGATGGACAGCGAGTTCTACTCAGGTGAGATGGACAATGGCCAAAGTAAAGCGGCCATTACCAAACACGGTAGCTCCTTTGCTTCTGGCAATCTTTCTGGCACTGGCCCTTTTGTGGTTACCTCGCGCCAGCAGGGCGTGCGCATGGAGTTTGAACGCTTCGCCGATTACTGGGATGAAGCATCGCCCGGCAACGTGAAGAAAATCGTGCTGACCCCCATCAAGGAAAACAACACCCGCGTATCGGCTTTGTTGTCGGGCGGTGTAGATTTTATCGCTCCGGTACCGCCAACCGACCTGGATCGCATCAAGCGCGATAAAGACACGGATCTGGTGACCATGAGCGGTACCCGCATCATCATGTTCCACATGAACCAAAATCGTGTTGAGGCCTTCAAGAATCCCAAAGTGCGCCAAGCAGTGGCTTACGCCATTAACCAGGAAGGCATTGCGGCTAAAATCATGAAAGGCTTTGCGACCCCCGCGGCGCAGATGTCACCGGCTGGCTATTCTGGTCATAACGAATCGTTGAAGCCTCGTTATGACGTGGAAAAAGCGCAACAACTGATGAAGGAAGCCGGCTACGAAGACGGCTTTACCATCACCATGATGTCGCCTAACAACCGCTATGTGAACGACGACAAGATTGCCCAGGCGGCTGCGGCCATGCTGGCGCGCATTAACATTACGGTTGATCTGAAAACCCTGCCCAAGGCTCAGTACTGGCCTGAATTTGATGCCCGCTCAGGTGACATGATGCTGATTGGCTGGCACGCCGATACCGAAGACTCTGCGAACTTCTTCGAGTTCCTGACCTTCTGCCCGAACGCCGACACCGGCGCTGGCCAGTACAACGCGGGTTACTACTGCAATCCGGAAGTAGACGCGCTGGTAGCAAAAGCCAATGTAGAAACCGATCGTGAAAAACGCGCTGCGATGCTGCAAGACGCAGAAAAAAAACTGTATGACGACGCTGCGTTTATTCCGCTGCACTGGCAGGATCTGGCTTGGGCTTCAAAGAAGAACGTAAAAATTGAGCCCATATTGAACGTGATGAACTTCCCGTACCTGGGAGACTTAGTGGTCGAGTAATCGCCTCTAGTCACACTTGATTGACCCGTAAAACCCGGCCGGCTTCGGGCACCCACTTTCCCCAGGGCGCCCGCAACCGGCTTTTTTATTGACGCCTAATCCGGACATTTTTCATGCTAGCGTTTTTGGTTCAACGGATTTCTCAGGCATTTCTGGTCATGTTCGTGATCAGCATGATCGCGTTTGCCATTCAGGACGGCCTGGGTGACCCGCTGCAGGAACTGGTGGGCATGTCGGTGTCGATGGAAGAGCGCGACGCCATCCGTGAAGACATGGGCTTGAATGACCCGATTTACGTGCAGTATGCGCGCTTTGCCGGTAATGCCCTGCAGGGAGATCTGGGCATTTCGTACTTCTATGGCAAGCCTACGTTACAGGTTATTGCCGAACACCTGCCGGCCACCCTGGAATTGGTAATTGGTGCCAGCCTGATTATTTTGGTGTTTTCGGTGCCGATTGGTGTGTATGCGGCTATTCGACCGCAAGCATTTTTGTCGAAATTTTTTATGGGTATCAGCACCGTGGGTATTTCAATTCCGGTGTTCTTGACCGCCATTGTGTTGATTCAGCTGTTTTCGATTGGGGTTACGATTGAAGTGTTTCCAGCGGATACCGGTTGGGGCGTCTGGTTAAACGGCGCGCTGTCTACCGATGGCGGTTTGCCGTCTTACGGCCGCGGTGACGAACTTACCCATTTTTTCGGTACCTGGAATTCAGGATTTTTCTCTTCGGACGGCCTTTGGCACCTGGTGCTGCCTTGTGTGTCTTTGGCGTCTATTATGCTGCCGCTATTTATCCGGCTGATTCGTGCGGAAATGATGGAAGTGCTGCAAAGCGACTATATCCGTTACGCCCGCGCCAAGGGCTTGTCGTCTGGCCGTATCAACTTTCTGCACGCCTTGAAAAATACCATGCTGCCGGTGATTACGGTGGGCGGTGTGCAACTCGGCATTATGGTCGCTTACACCATTCTTACCGAAACCGTATTCCAGTGGCCGGGCATGGGCCTGATGTTTCTGGAAGCTATTACTCGCAGCGACATCCCGCTGATTGTGGCCTACCTGATGGTGGTGGGGCTGGTGTTTGTGATTACCAACACGATTGTGGATCTGATCTACGGCCTGGTGAACCCCACTGTAAAACTGACAGGTAAAAAAGCATGATGACCGCGACTGTCTCCCGTTGGGCTCGCGTCCGCGACTCTTTCCTCTGGTACAGCTTCAAGCGCGACAAGATCGCCATTATCAGCTTCATTGTATTGTTGGCGATGGTTCTGTCGGCGATTTTCGCGCCCTTGCTGGCGCCAACCGATCCGTACGATCTGGCGCAAATCGACATTATGAACTCCGAGTTGCCGCCGCTTGGTATGAGCGGCGCCGACGGGGCCTTCCCGTTGGGCACCGACGCCCAGGGCCGGGATATGCTGTCGACCATTCTGTATGGCACCCGGGTGTCGCTGATGATCGGTTTTGGTGCTGTTATCCTGCAGGCGGTGCTGGGCATTTTGTTTGGTTTGCTGGCCGGTTACATGGGTGGTCGGGTAGACGCCATTCTGATGCGCATTGCCGATGTACAGCTGTCGTTCTCTACCTTGATGGTGGCGATTATTGTGGGTGCGGTGTTCAAGGCCAGCTTTGGCAGCATTATGTTTGGTGAAATCGCCATTTACATGCTGATTTTTATCATTGGCGTGGCTGAATGGCCACAAATCGCCCGCACCGTCCGTGCCTCGGTGCTGGCAGAGAAGAAAAAGGAATATGTAGACGCGGCCAAGGTGATGGGTTTTCGCACCAATCGCATTATGTTCCGCCATATTCTGCCCAATACCCTGTCGCCCATTTTCGTGATTGGTACGGTGCAAATTGCCAATGCCATTATTTCTGAAGCGGCGCTGTCGTTTCTTGGTTTGGGCATGCCTGAAACCCAGCCTTCACTGGGCTCGCTGATCAAATCCGGTTTTGACTACATTCAGAGCGGTTCCTGGTGGATCACCCTTCTGCCGGGCCTGGTTCTGGTGGTGCTGGTGCTGGTGATCAACCTGCTGGGCGACTGGCTGCGCGATGTAATGAATCCACGGCTGTACAAGGGATAATCCGATGGCATTGCTGGAAGTAAAAAATCTGGATGTTCGCTTTGCCGTGCGCGGTGGCGATTTGATAGCCCTGCGGGGCATCAGCTTTTCGCTGGATAAAGGCGAGCGGCTGGGCCTGGTGGGCGAGTCCGGCGCGGGTAAATCCGTGGCGGCGTTCTCTATTCTCAATCTGATTGCGCAGCCGGGCTACATTGCCGGCGGGCAAATTCTTTTTGAAGGCAAAGACCTGGCGGCCATGAGCGAGCGCGAGCTGCGGAAGATCCGCGGCAACCGCATCGCCATGATTTTTCAGGATCCGATGATGACTTTAAACCCGGTGCTGACCATTGGCACCCAGATGGTGGAGGCCATTAAGGCTCACCGCCGCATCAGCACCAAAGACGCGCGGGCCATTGCGGTGGATAAACTGCGCAAGGTACAGATTCCGTCCCCCGAGAAACGTCTGGACCAATACCCCCATGAGCTGTCTGGCGGTATGCGTCAGCGAGTGATTATTGCCATCGCTTTGTTGCTGGATCCGGAAATTATCATCGCCGACGAACCTACCACCGCTCTGGATGTGACCATTCAGGCCGAAATCATGGCTCTGCTGCTGGATTTGTGCGAACAGGAAAACGTCGCGCTGATGCTGATCACCCATGATCTGGGCGTGGTATCCCAGGTGTCCCAGCGCATGCTGGTGATGTACTCCGGCCGCATAATCGAGCAGGGGCCTACCCGGGAAATCATCAACGATGCACAGCACCCTTACACCCAGGGGCTGATAAACGCACTGCCGCAAATGGGCGAGCCCGGTGCGCGGCTGTTCCAGATTCCCGGAGCCATGCCGTCGTTGAAAAATGTACCCAGCGGTTGCCCGTTCAACCCGCGTTGCTCATTCGTTACCGATAAGTGCCGCAGCACCATGCCCGAGTACGTGCGGGCCGGTAATGTAGAGGTAGCTTGCTATGAAGTAGAGCGTTTGATTGCACAAGAACAGCAAGCCCGGGAGGTGGCCCCATGAACGCCTCACCACTGGTTGATATTCGCGGTCTGGAGAAGAAATTCGATTTGTCTGGCAGTCTGCTGGAGCAGATCAGCTTCAAAAACGGTCGTTTTCAGCGTAAACAGGAATCTGTGCATGCCATCAACGGCGTGAGTTTGCAGGTGTTCAAAGGCGAAGCTCTTTGTGTGGTGGGTGAGTCGGGCTGTGGCAAGTCTACGGTTGCCCGCACCATTATGGGCCTGCTGTCGCCCACGGCGGGTGAAGTGCACTACGAAGGCAAACGTATCGACACTCTGGAAGGCAAAGCGCTGCTGCCGTACCGCCGCAAAATGCAGATGATTTTCCAGAACCCTTACGCGTCGTTGAACCCGCGGATGACCATTCAGCAAACTCTGGAAGAGCCCATCCACTTTCACCACCCCGACTGGAGCAAAGCCGACGTACTCAACAAAGTACAGGAAGTGATGCAATCGGTGGGGATTGACCCGGATTGGGGCAGCCGCTTTGGCCACGAGTTCTCTGGTGGCCAGCGTCAGCGTATTGCCATAGCGCGCGCTTTGGCGGTAGACCCGGAATTTATTGTGGCGGACGAACCCATTTCGGCGCTGGATGTGTCTATTCAGGCGCAAGTGCTGAACCTGATGATGGACGCCCAGGAATCGCGCAATCTGACCTATCTGTTCATCACCCACGATCTGGCGGTGGTGGAACACTTTGGCACCCGCGTGGCGGTGATGTATCTGGGCCGGGTGTGTGAACTGGCGCCTACCAAGGCGTTGTTCGCCACCCCGCGGCACCCTTACACTCAGGCATTGCTGTCCGCGATACCGCGGCTGGAAGACGGCAGGCCGAATTACATTCGCCTGCAGGGCGAGGTGCCTACGCCGGTCAATCTGCCCCCGGGCTGCGTATTCCATGGCCGTTGCCCCTACGCTAACGATCGCTGCCGCCAGGAAATCCCGGAATTAGTCGCCACAGATGACGGTGGCCAAGTAGCTTGTCACGGGGTGGAAGAAGGCCGTTTGTGAAAACCCGTTAGCCGATGCGTTATCATGGCGCTTTTGATGTGAAACCAAGGGTTCGCAAATCCGTGGGGGAGAGATGGAAGTACGCTGGATGGAAGATTTTATGGCGCTGGCCCGCACCCGCCATTTTTCCCGTGCGGCTGAGCTCCAACACGTCAGCCAGCCTACCTTCAGCCGGCGTATTCGCCTGCTGGAAGACACCATGGGTGCAACCCTGGTTAACCGCCAGACGCTGCCACTGTCGCTGACACCCGCGGGTGAGGTTTTTGCCGAGCTGTGCGCGCAGGTCACCCGCGATGTTCGCGACACCCGCGAGCGGATAAAACACCTTGAATCCGAATCCAGTGCCCGCATCAGTGTGGGTTCTACCCAGGGCCTGTTCTCTCACTTTTATCAGACCTGGGCACAACAGGCCGGGGTGGCCGAGCGGCTGCAACTGAATCTGAAGGCTACCAACTGGGTCGGCGAGCAGTTTCTGGACGCACTCGACAACGGCGATTGCGATCTGGTGCTGTGCTACTGGCATGAAGACCTGCCCTGGCGTGAGCGACTGAACAGCAGTGCCTACCGCTCCCTGACCTTGTCAAAGGAGGCACTGATACCGCTGAGCGTTGGCGACGAACAGGGCGCTCCGCGTTTTGTTCTGCCGGGCAGCGCTGCGCAGCCGGTGCCGCTGATTGCCTACCATCCGCGAGGCTTTCTACAGCCCGCTATTACCACCCATCTGGCGCGCCAGAAGACCATCGCCAACCTGCTTCCGCTTAATGAAAACGCCCAGTCGGTCAGCGTGAAAGCCTTGGTAAAGCAAGGCTTTGGGATGGGTTGGCTGCCCCAGCGCATGGCACAAAAAAGCGAAGAATCTGGCAGCCTGGTGCGCGCCGGCGATGAGCGCTGGGACGTGACACTGGAAATTCGATTGCTGCGCCTGAGCCAGCCCCGCACCCAAGATTTCAATACACTCTGGAACACATTGGAAACCCAATATGACCGATAACCAAATTCTGGCCCTGCAACCTGCTCATGTTGCAGAATTGCAGCAACGCTACCAGCGAGCGCTGGCAGGCCAGGGCTACGGTGCTCTGTTGATCAGCGCGGGTGCTGCGCCCATGCGTTATGGTGACGACCAAGGCGCACCCTTCCAGGGGTTTGGCCCGTTCCTGCACTGGACCGGCCTGACCGGCTACGAACACGCCTGGTTGCTGATTCAGGCAAATGCAACGCCGGTACTGTGGCTGTATCAGCCGGTGGATTTCTGGCACGCCACTTTACAGTTGCCCAGCGAGCCCTGGCACCAGGCTATGGATATTCGCTACATTGCCAAACGCGGCCTGCCGCCATTGCCGCCCGAGACCCTTCAGGGTAAAGGGCTGGCTGTTGTGGGCGATCCGGCGCTGCTTGCGGGCGTGCCGGGTGACCATAATCCGGCGGCGCTGACGGCGGCTCTGGATGAAACCCGCATGCACAAAACCGACTATGAAGTGGCCTGCCTGGCCCGTGCCAATCAGGTTGCGCTGGCAGGTCACCAGGCGGCAGCCACTGCGTTCGCCGATGGTGCCAGTGAGTTTGCGATCAATCTGGCGTATCAGCAGGCTACCTTGCAGCGCGAAACAGAGGCGCCTTATCACAGTATTGTCGGCCTGAATGACCACGCCGGCACTCTGCATTACCAGTATTACGACACTACAGCACCGGCGCAGTCCCGCAGCCTGTTGATTGATGCGGGTGTGCGCTACCGCGGTTACTGTTCGGACATTACCCGCACCTATGCGGCTGCGGGCGAAGGCCGGTTCGCTGCACTGGTAAAAGGCATGGACCTGTTGCGCGAACGCTTGTGTCAGATGGTTGCACCCGGTGTTGAATACCTGGCCATTCACCGCAAAGCTCATGCAGGGGTCGCCGCGCTGCTCGGTGCCAGCGGGCTGGTAAGCGGTATCAGCGATGAAGCCATGGTAGAGCAGGGCATCACTCGGGTGTTTTTCCCCCACGGCATCGGCCATTTTCTGGGTATACAGGTGCACGATGTGGCGGGAAAGCCCGTACCGTCGCCGGCGGAAGCGCCGTTTTTACGACTGACCCGCACGCTGGAAGCCGGCATGATGGTAACTATTGAACCAGGCCTGTATTTTATTCCGTCGCTGCTGGAACCCTTGCTAGAAGGGCCGTTGGCGCAGCATATCAACACCGCGATACTGGACGAATTAAAGGGCTGCGGTGGTGTGCGTCTGGAAGACAACGTGCTGGTTACCAGGGCGGGCGCACGAAATTTGAGCAGATTGACTAAAAGTTAATCCAGGCAGGGCTTGAAGTTTAAGATCGTAATGGCAATAATTATCACTAACATTCCATTGCGTAAGTGAGAGCCCTATGTATGTCTGCCTTTGCCACGGCGTAACCGATCGTGATATCCGTGCCGCAGC
>JBALXR010000092.1:0-11971 GCA_036960525.1 Marinobacter sp. | reverse complement strand
GGGCCCGATCATACGCACGCCTTTGCGATCAACGTACTCTTTGGCGTACAGCATATCGATGGTAGGAATGCCTTCGGTGATGCACACAATCAGCTCGAGTCCGGCATCTGCGGCTTCGATGATGGCATCTTTACAAAACGGAGCCGGAACGTAGATCACGGTCGCGTGTGCGCCGGTCTTTTCGACAGCCTCACGTACGGTGTTGAACACCGGTAGGCCCAAGTGCTCGGTGCCGCCTTTGCCGGGGCTTACACCACCAACCATGTTGGTGCCATATTCAATAGCTTGCTGGGAGTGAAATGTACCCTGGGAACCGGTGAAGCCCTGACAGATTACTTTGGTGTCTTTATTGATCAGAATGCTCATTATTTGCCTCCCGCGACTTTAACAACTTGCTCTGCGGCATTGGCCAGGCTGCTGGCGGCGATGATGTTCAAACCGCTTTCTGCCAGTACTTTAGAACCCAGTTCAGCGTTGTTACCTTCGAGGCGAACAACCACCGGAACTTTTACGCCCACTTCTTTAACCGCGCCGATGATGCCTTCAGCAATCATGTCGCAACGTACAATACCGCCAAAGATGTTAACCAGTACGGCTTGCACTGCATCATCAGACAAGATGATTTTGAACGCCTCGGTTACGCGCTCTTTGGTAGCACCGCCGCCAACGTCCAGGAAATTAGCCGGGCGTCCGCCAGCCAGCTTGATGATATCCATGGTACCCATGGCCAAACCAGCACCGTTAACCATGCAACCGATGTTGCCATCCAGCGCTACGTAGTTCAGTTCCCAGGCTGCTGCTTCCGCTTCACGGGCATCTTCCTGTGACGGGTCACGCATGGCCTGAAGTTTCTTCTGGCGGTAGAGAGCGTTGCCATCAACGCCGATTTTGGCATCCAGGCAGTGCAGATCACCGGCCGGAGTAATAACCAGCGGGTTAATTTCCAACAGCGCCAGGTCGTAGTCTTCAAACAGCTTCGCCAGACCCATGAAAATCTTGGTAAATTGGCCGATCTGTTTGCCTTCCAGGCCCAGCTTGAACGCCAGCTCGCGTCCTTGGTAAGGCTGTGCGCCTACCAGCGGATCGATTTCAGCCTTCAGAATTTTTTCCGGGGTTTCTTCCGCAACCGTTTCAATTTCAACACCACCTTCGGTGGAGGCCATGAATACGATACGGCGGGTACCACGATCTACAACCGCACCCAGATAAAGCTCTTGGTCGATGTCCGTCAGGGATTCAACCAAAATTTTGCTAACCGGCTGTCCGTGCTCGTCAGTCTGGAAAGTCACCAGCTTCTTGCCCAGCCACTGCTCGGCAAAGGCACGGATGTCGTCGGTATTTTTAACCAGCTTTACACCGCCGGCTTTACCGCGGCCACCAGCGTGAACCTGGGCTTTTACAACCCAGCTATCGCCACCAATCTTTTCTGCAGCTGCTACTGCCTCATCCGGGGTGTCACAGGCAATGCCCTGTGATACAGGCAAGCCATATTCAGCGAAAAGCTGCTTGCCCTGATATTCGTGCAAATTCATAGTCTATGTCCTGCTTTTTGATGAAGGATAAACACCGGTGGGATGAACCCGCTAGCGGCAAATCCATCTTGATGGGCCCTGATGACACCGGCCCAACGATTGCGTCTAGAGAAATCAAAGTCTTTAAAACAAGAGTCTCTAAAAGTCATGGGGCGCCTTAAGGCGCCCCATGACTTTCTGGTTTACTATTTCTTTTTGCCACGATTGGCAATGTGAATTGCACCACCGTTAACTGCAAGAGCTGCCTCGTGCACTGACTCAGACAGAGTCGGGTGAGCAAAACAGGTCAACGCAAGATCTTCTGCGCTGGAACCGAACTCCATGGCGATAACGCCTTGGGCCACAATTTCAGACGCTGCCGGGCCCAAAACGTGAAAGCCCAGAATGCGGTCGGTTTTCTCATCCGCAATAATCTTCACCATGCCCACCGCCGAATTGGCGGCCATGGCGCGACCGTTTGCCGCAAACGGAAAGGCGCCCACTTTATAAGCTGTACCATCGGCCTTCAGCTGCTCTTCGGTCTTACCAACCCACGCAACTTCCGGCGCGGTGTAAATTACATTGGGAATGCAATCGTAGTTGACCTGTGGTTTGTGGCCGGCAATGCGCTCAGCAACCATGACGCCTTCTTCAGAGGCTTTATGGGCCAGCATCGGACCACGCACCACATCACCAACCGCCCAAACGCCAGGGGCGTCGGTTTTGCAGTGGTCGTCTACGAATACAAATCCGCGCTCGTCCATGTTTACACCGGAATCTGCTGCCAGCAGATTGTCCGTATAGGGGCGACGGCCAACAGCTACAATCAGCTTATCGACCATCAGCTCCTGCTTGCCTTTGCTGTCTTCGTAACTTACGTAGACCAGCTTACGCTTGACCTCGGCACCCGTTACACGGCCACCCAGGACAATGTTCAGGCCCTGCTTCTGAAACTCTTTCAAAGTGGCCTTGGCAATCTGCTGGTCTACTCCAGGCAAGAACGTATCCTGTGCTTCCAACAACGTCACTTCAGCACCCAGGCGGGCCCAAACGCTGCCTAATTCCAAACCGATAATACCGGCACCAATCACACCCAATCGCTTGGGCACTTCGGTAAATTCCAGAGCGCCTTCAGAATCGGTAATATAACCTTCGGTTTTTGGCGCCGGTGGAATATCAATCGGACGCGAGCCTGTCGCCAAAATGACGTTATCGGCTTCATAGGTCTTGGTCTTGCCGTCGTTATCAGTCACTTCCACCTGACGGTTTGCCAGCAGCTTGCCGTGGCCATAAATCGAGGTAACGCCGTTTGACTTGAACAACCCCGCAATACCGCCGGTCAGCTGCTTAACGATGCCGCTCTTCCGCTCCATCATTTTAGCAACGTCAATGGAGACGTCATTGGCAATAATGCCTTGCTCGGCGAAGCCGTGGTTAGCTTCCTCGTACTTGTGAGAAATCTCCAGCAGTGCCTTGGACGGGATACAACCTACGTTCAGGCAGGTTCCACCCAACACCTGTTTGCCTTCGTCAGAAGACCAGCTTTCTACGCAGGCAACGTTCAGACCCAGTTGCGCGGCTTTGATTGCAGCCACATAACCACCTGGGCCGGCGCCAATTACGATTACATCAAACTTGTCAGCCATAGTTAATCCTATATTCCGATTCGGTAAGTGAAGTGCCTATACGTCCAGCAAAATACGCGCAGGGTCTTCCAGCATATCCTTGATGGCAACCAGGAACTGCACTGCTTCCTTGCCGTCAATCATACGGTGGTCATAAGACAGCGCCAGATACATCATGGGCTGTATTACCACCTGACCGTTCACCGCCATCGGACGTGGCTGGATCTTATGCATACCCAGAATCGCCGTTTGTGGCGGGTTCAGAATAGGCGTCGACAACAGGGAACCAAAGGTGCCCCCGTTGGTTATAGTGAAGGTACCACCGGTCATTTCGTCAATGCCCAGTTTGCCCGTTTTGGCCTTGGTACCGTACTCGACAATTTTCTTCTCTATGTCGGCAAGGCTCAGTGCGTCAACGTCACGTAATACCGGAACCACCAGGCCGCGCTCGGTGGATACCGCCACACCAATATCTTGGTAGCCGTGGTAAACCATGTCGTTGCCATCGATGGACGCATTCACCGCAGGGAAGCGTTTCAGGGCTTCGGTAGCCGCTTTGGTAAAGAAAGACATAAAGCCTAACTTAATACCGTGACGCTTTTCGAAGCTTTCTTTATATTGCTTGCGCAGTTCCATGATCGGCCCCATGTTCACCTCGTTAAAGGTGGTCAACATGGCAGCGCTCTGTTGTGCATTGACCAAGCGCTTTGCAATACTGGCGCGCAGGCGAGTCATGGGAACGCGTTTCTCAATACGCTCACCGGCACTGATTTCGGCTACGGGCGCAGCAGCAGGTTTGGCAGCTGGCAAGTCATTAGAAGACTTAGCGTTATCAATGTGGCTCTGAACGTCTTCTTTAGAAATTCGACCGTCTTTCCCAGTGCCTTTCAATGCACTTGGCTCAACGTTGTTCTCGTCAGCCAGCTTACGCGCGGCCGGGCTAAGAATCGCATCTGACGAGGACGCCGCATCGGCGCTTTGGTCTTTGCTTTCAGCTGCGTCTTTAGCATCGGAGCCCTTGGACTCGCCAGCAGCGCCTGCTTTGAATCTTCCGATCACTTCACCGCTTTCTACGGTGTCGCCTTCGTTTTTCAAAATTTCTTCGATAACACCGTCAGCCGGTGCAACAATTTCCAGCACCACTTTGTCTGTTTCAATATCGACGATCAGCTCGTCGCGCGCGCAGGATTCACCCGGCTGCTTGTGCCAGGTCGCAACAGTACCTTCTGCAACCGACTCCGGGAATACGGGGGCTTTAATCTCTGTAGACATTACGGTTCCTTTGTTCGATAGCTCGGAAGTTCGATAGCTCGGTAGCTTGTCAGACTTCAAATGCGTCGTTAACCAATTTTTTCTGCTGTTCGATGTGCGCAGACATGTGGCCGGCCGCAGGTGCAGCTGAAGCATCACGGCCCGCATATTCGAGGTGCAATTTGGGGTTCAGCCGTTGCAGCGCGTTGCGCATATGGTGCTGACTGCTATACCACGCGCCTTGGTTCATCGGTTCTTCCTGGCACCAGACAGCGTTCTTAAGCTTGCTGAATCCCGCCAGTAACTCGTCCAGATCTTCACCCGGGAACGGATACAGCTGCTCTATACGGATAATGGCCGTGTCATTACGCTCGTCGGTCTTCTTCTTCTCCAACAAATCATAATAGACCTTACCGCTGCAAAGAATAACCCGAGTGATTTTTTTCGCATCAGATGGCTCTTTTTCCGGCAACACAGTCTGGAATGTACCTGAAGTCAGGTCGTCTAGGCTGGAAATAGCTTCTTTATGGCGTAACAGGCTTTTTGGCGTGATTGCAATCAATGGCTTACGGACCGGACGCTTAACCTGTCGGCGCAGCATGTGGAATACCTGCGAGGGCGTTGTCGGCACACATACTTGGATATTCTGTTCCGCGCTCAACTGCAAAAAGCGCTCGATACGCGCCGAACTATGCTCTGGTCCCTGCCCTTCATAACCGTGCGGCAAAAGCATGGTAAGGCCGCACAGACGGCCCCACTTGTGCTCACCACTGGTCAGAAATTGATCAATAACCACCTGGGCACCGTTGGCAAAGTCGCCAAACTGCGCTTCCCACACAACCAGCGAGCTAGGCGATGTGGTCGCATAGCCGTATTCAAAGGCCAGTGCAGCCTCTTCGGATAGCAGGGAATCGTATAGCTCGAACTTGGGCTGATCGTCAGACAAGTGAGTCAGCGCAATGTGCGTAGAACCATCTTTCTGATTATGCAGTACAGCGTGACGGTGGGAGAAAGTGCCACGACCAACGTCCTGCCCTGTTATTCGAATCGGGTAACCTTCGTTTAGCAATGTTGCGTAGGCCATGATCTCGCCGTAACCCCAGTTAAGAGGCAGGGCGCCGGCCGTCATCTTGTCACGATCTTTAACGATTTTAGACACCTGACGCTGAATACTGAAACCTTCCGGTACTTCGCTCAGTTTCTTGCCCAGCTTCTGAATTGTTTTCAGTGGCACGCTAGTCTTGCATTTGGCTGTCCACTCGTGGCCCAGATACGGAGTCCAGTCAACATGCAACTTGGCATTTGGCGTTTTAACCAAAGCCTTGACAACGTGCTCTCCCTTGTCCAGAACCGTGCGGTAATCATTTTCCATCTGCTTGGCGAAGTCTTCGCTGACTACGCCAGCATCAATCAGACTGTCCACATAGATGTTACGCGTGGTTTTCAGCTTACGAATTTTCTCGTACATCATCGGCTGAGTCGCGGCAGGCTCGTCGGCTTCGTTATGACCACGGCGGCGGTAGCACACCAAGTCAATAACAACGTCGCCTTTAAATTCGTTGCGATAGTCCATGGCCATCCGAGTGACGAACAACACTGCTTCCGGGTCGTCTGCGTTCACGTGCAGAATTGGAGCCTGAACCATTTTGGCGATATCTGTACAGTATTCGGTAGAACGGGCGTCTTCTTGTCTGCTGGTGGTAAAGCCAACTTGGTTGTTGATCACAATATGTACGGTGCCACCAGTACCAAAACCGCGGGTCTGAGACATCTGGAAGGTTTCCATCACCACGCCCTGGCCCGCAAATGCAGCATCACCGTGCATAATCACCGGCAAAACCTGCCTGCCATCTTTGTCTTCGCGGCGGGTTTGGCGAGCGCGAACAGAGCCCACGACTACTGGGGACACGATTTCCAGATGCGAGGGGTTAAAAGCCAGGGCCAGATGAATCTCACCACCCGGGGTCATCACGTTGGACGAGAAACCTTGGTGATACTTAACATCACCAGAACCTGAGCCCGCCTTATTCTTGCCTTCGAACTCGTCGAACAGTTCTTTCGGATTTTTGCCCAAAATATTAACCAACACGTTCAAACGGCCACGGTGGGCCATTCCCAGAACGATTTCTTTGGTGCCACCGGAACCGGCACGCTGAATAATTTCATCAAGACAGGGAATAAGGCTTTCCGCACCTTCCAGGCCAAAACGCTTAACGCCGGGATAGCGCGAACCCAAATATTTTTCCAGGCCCTCAGCGGCGGACAGGCGTTCAAGCAAATGAATACGGGTGTCGGCATCAAAACCGGGGCTGGAGCGAATCGGCTCCATGCGTTGTTGAAACCAACGCTTGATGCGAGTGTCCACAATATGCATGTACTCTGCACCAATACTCTTGCAATACGTCTGTTGCAGGCCTTCTATGATGTCGCCTAGCTTCATCGTTTCAGAACCGAAACTCAGCGAGCCAGTCTGGAACTCGATGTCGTTATCGGCGTTGTAAAGCTCGTGGAAGGCCGGGTCAAGATCTTCAACCAGTTCACGTGGCTTGACATTCAGCGGGTCCAGCTTCGCGTGCTGGTGACCACGAAAGCGGTATGCGTTAATCAATTGCAATACGCGTGTCTGCTTTTTATCCGCATCAGGTACGGCGCCTATTGGCGCAGTGTTGCTAGCGAGGAACCGCTGATTACTGGAAATATGCTTAAATTGTTCGCGGATTGCGGAGTGGATAATATCTTTGCCCTGATAGCCATCGACGCTGGGAAGCTTGTCGAAGTAGCTTCGCCACTCTTCAGGAACGGCGTTAGGGTCTGAAATATAAGTTTCAAAAAGCTGTTCAACGTAGGCAAGATTACCCCCCTGTAGATGGGAAGTTTGCCACAACTGCTCCATGATGCTTTCGTGCATTTTGAATAGCTCACCTTGGGCTGGTACGGGAAGCCGTAATGGTCGGCCAGTGCCTCATTCCAGTCAATACGGGTTTTCACGCTGTCGACTTTGGCCGCCACATCCGGGACGGATGTCTGCTTTCCCCGAAATTTTTTATGCTTAGCGACGCAGTGCAAGCTATCTAACGGCTAACAATCACGATGAACGAAGTTTGAACCGCTACCAGACTATTGGCTATACGCCTTTGGTTGAAGGCCCCGCCAAATTGACGAGGCCTTCAAGGGTCTTACTCAGCAGACACAGTATAACGTCTGTATTATATTTTGCTGCTCAAGTTGCCCGCTGCAACAACAGGTTCCGAATATGGCCAATAGCCCGAGTCGGGTTAAGGCCCTTCGGACATACGCTGACACAATTCATAATACCGCGGCAACGGAACACGCTGAAAGGGTCGTCCAAGTCAGCCAAACGCTCGGCCTGGGCGGTATCACGGCTGTCCGCCAGGAAGCGGTAAGCCTGCAACAGGCCTGCTGGGCCAATAAACTTATCCGGGTTCCACCAGAACGATGGGCAAGCCGTGGAACAGCATGCGCATAGTATACACTCGTAAAGGCCGTCGAGTTTTTCACGATCTTCCGGCGTCTGCAAACGTTCTATAGCGGGCGCCGGCTGATTGTTGACCAAGTACGGCATGACCTTTTCATACTGCTTGTAAAACAGGCTCATATCCACAACCAGATCACGGATGACCGGCAAACCAGGCAACGGGCGCAATACCAGCTTGTCTTTTTTGACCACCTGAGACACAGGCGTGATGCACGCCAGGCCATTTTTGCCGTTCATGTTCATGCCGTCAGAGCCGCACACGCCTTCACGGCATGATCGCCGATACGACAGGGTGACGTCTTTTTCTTTCAGCAGATTGAGCACGTCCAGCACCATCAGGTCTTTACCTTTCGGAAGCTCAACCTCGATGTCTTGCATGAACGGGGCGTTGTCTGCTTCCGGGTTGTAACGATAAAGGCTTACCAACATAGTCTTCGTCCCCTTAATACGACCGAATCATCGGCTGGAATGTGTCGACAGTCTTCGGCGAGAAGTTAACATCACGCTTGCCAACTCGCTTGTCCAGCGGGAAATAAAGCGAGTGCTTCAGCCAGTTTTCGTCGTCACGCTCAGTAAAGTCGTTGCGGGCATGAGCACCGCGACTTTCCTTTCGCTCAACCGCCGATACGGCAGTGGCGTAAGCAACTTCAAACAGATTATCCAACTCCAACGCCTCGATACGCGCGGTATTGAACGCGTTGCTGGTGTCGGTCAGGCGGGTGTTGCGAACACGCTCACCGATTTCATTCAGCAGTTGCAGACCTTTATCCATGCTTTCACCGTCGCGGAATACACCGAAATACAGCTGCATGCAGGTTTGCAGATCTTTACGAACCGCCGCCACGTGCTCACCTTCGCGGGCATTAGCCAAACGATCCAGTCGCGCCATGGCGCGCTTGATATCGGCGTCACTGGCGCCGTCTACGTCAAAACCGTTGCGCAACTGCTCTTCAATGTGCAAACCAGCGGCCCGACCAAACACAACCAAGTCTAGAAGCGAATTACCACCAAGACGGTTGGCACCGTGAACTGAAACACAAGCCGCTTCACCACAGGCAAATAAACCACGAATTGGCTGATCTTTTCCGTCATCGTCTTGGGTCAGCGCCTGACCGCCGACGTTGGTCGGAATACCACCCATCATGTAATGACAAGTTGGAACAACAGGAACAGGCTCTTTCACCGGATCTACGTGGGCAAAGGTCTTTGATAGTTCACAAATACCCGGCAGACGCAGATTCAGGGTCTCTTCACCCAGGTGGTCGAGCTTCAGCAGAACGTGATCTTTCTCAGGACCACAGCCACGGCCTTCAAGAATCTCGATAACCATGGAGCGTGCAACGACGTCGCGGCCTGCAAGATCTTTGGAGTTGGGCGCGTAGCGCTCCATGAACCGCTCGCCTTCGGAGTTGATCAAGTAACCGCCTTCACCCCGACAGCCTTCGGTCACAAGCGTGCCCGCACCGTAAATGCCGGTGGGGTGGAACTGCCACATTTCCATGTCCTGCATTGGGAAGCCGGCGCGCAGGGCCATACCGATACCGTCGCCGGTGTTAATCAGGGCATTGGTGGTAGAGGCATAAATACGGCCAGCACCGCCGGTCGCAAGAACCGTTGCTTTGGCTTTGATATAAGCCACTTCGCCCGTTTCAATTTCAATGGCAACAACGCCTACAACTTCGTTTTTGGCGTTTTTAACCAGATCTACCGCATACCATTCATTCAGGAAGGTGGTTCCACCTTTCAGGTTGGCTTGATACAGCGTGTGCAAGAGCGCGTGACCGGTACGGTCAGCTGCTGCACACGTGCGAGCTGCCTGGGTAGAATCATTCGGCCCTTTAGACTGACCACCGAACGGACGCTGATAAATACGACCCTGCTCAGTGCGCGAGAATGGCAGACCCATATGCTCAAGCTCGAATACAGCTTGCGGCCCTACCGAGCACATATACTCAACCGCGTCCTGATCAGCAATGTAATCTGATCCCTTAACGGTGTCATACATGTGCCAACGCCAATCGTCGTTGGGATCCGCGCTGGCGATCGCACAGGTAATACCACCTTGGGCAGACACAGTATGCGAGCGGGTTGGAAATACCTTTGTGATACACGCGGCTTTAACGCCAGTCTCGGTCAACTGCAGCGCTGCGCGCATACCGGCACCGCCGCCGCCAATTACGATGGCATCAAAGGTCATGGTCTTGATGTTAGACATTAATTAAACCCCCCACAGGATTTGAATACCCCAAACCACATATACAAACATGGTCAGACCGCATGCGGCCTGCACCAGAAAGCGCGGTAATGCTGACTTCATATAGTCAGTCGTTACTGTCCACAAACCAATCCAAGCGTGTGCGCCAATCGAAAGCAGAGCCATCAACGTAAAAATACGCATCCAGGTCTGGCTAAAGAGGCCTGCCCAGGTATCGTAGCCCAAGCCGGGGTTGGCAATAATGAAGACGAAAAGAACCACCGTGTACAGCGCCAAAATATAGGCTGAGACCCGCTGCATTAGCCAGTCTGCAACACCGCTACGGCCCAAATTGGTTACACTACTTACATTGCCCATATCCAAACTCCTGCCAGTACAATCAGAATTATGGCGACGGCCAGAGTCACTTTCGCAGCCACTATGCCGCTTTCTAACTCTTCACCAATACCCATGTCCATCAGCAGATGCTTGGTGCCCGCCACCAAGTGATATAGCAGGGCAGATAAAATACCCCAGATAATCAGCTTGGCGAAGAAGCCGCTCAGCAATTCACTTACATGACCGTACCCTTCTTCCCCAGACAGGGAAAGATCCAGACCATAAAGCATGAACGCTACACCGACAAAAATGATGATGCCGCTGACGCGGTGCAATATGGAAGTGATGGCTGGCAATGGAAAATGGAACTTGCCGAGATCGAGATTTACTGGTCGTTTACTATTCACAGCGCTCTCACACTCTCTTTGTTGCCGCGGAGCCGGCAAGCCGGTCGCAGATGATTGGTTCGTAAGGATCAGTGTGCAAATACGAGACTGGCACACGATTGGCTCAGGGTATGAAGGGATTTTTTCCCGGCAACTCGTTGCGCGCTGGCAAAGTTGCGCTGGGGAAAGGCGCCACGGTCGGCTAAACCCCACAATTCCGGGCTAAAGATTATAAGGAGTAAGCGAATTAATTACAAACCTGCAATTGACGCAAATCACTGCCACTAAACGAATGTATATCAAGACAAAAGGCTTATTGACAACAAAGCCCTGTAAGCGCGATAACGATCGCCAGCATTCACCCATTGACGTTATCGAGAATTTTTTGCTTTTGCACAGCCTTTTGTTGACAAAGAAAGCGATCAGCCTATATTTTGCCGCCAGTTTTGCGATAATACGCGCCATACTCGCGCATTCTTAAACTCTGAAAAGCTGACACGCTTTTAAACAGGAGAGCACCATGACCGACAGGAAAGCCACGCTAACAGTAGGCAACAAGTCCGTAGAGCTGCCGGTTTACTCTGGCACCGTCGGCCCAGACGTTATTGATGTACGAGGCCTGGTGCAGCAAGGCGTTTTCACTTACGACCCCGGATTTGTATCCACAGCGGCTTGCGAGTCGGCCATTACCTTTATTGATGGCGACAAGGGCATACTCTTGCACCGTGGCTACCCGATCGAGCAGCTCGCAGAACACTCTGACTACTTGGAACTCTGTTGGCTGCTGCTGCACGGGGAACTCCCCACTGCCGAAGAAAACGTAGCATTTCACGAAACCATCAAAAACCACACCATGCTGCACGACCAAATGCGCAATTTTTTTAACGGTTTTCGTCGCGACGCACACCCGATGGCCATCATGTGCGGCGTCGTGGGCGCTTTGTCGGCGTTCTATCACGACCAGATGGACGTGACCGATGAGCACCAGCGCGAAATTACCGGCCACCGCCTGATCGCGAAAATGCCCACCATTGCAGCTTGGTGTTACAAGTACAGCATGGGCCAACCCTTTATTTACCCACGTAACGACTTAACGTACGCCGAAAACTTTCTGCAGATGATGTTTGCCACCCCGTGTGAGGAATACAAGCCAAACCCGGTTCTGGCCA
>JBALXR010000091.1:0-12043 GCA_036960525.1 Marinobacter sp. | reverse complement strand
TCACGGATAGGTGCATCCACCAGCCCTTCCATCGGGGCCAGAATAATTCGCATGAGCGCTCCAGAGCAGGTCAAAACAGCGGTGAAAAAGTGATAAAAAGAGTGATAGCAAGAATGGCACTGAGGATGCCAAAAAATCAGGAGGTAAAGAAGCAGGGATTATACGCGTTCTATGGTTTCAAACTTGCCTTGGTCGTTGAAGCTGATGCAAAAACTGCCACGAATGCCATCGTTCAGATAAAAACGGGAAAGAATTCGAGCCGGGAAACGGACAGAGCGTCCGTCCCGGGCCCGTGCGGTCACATCTTGTGCAAGGCCCTGGTAGAGCTTTATCCACTCGTCAGGGCCAATACTGAGGTCCACCACAATGCGCTGCATGGATCGTGTCCAGTCTGGTTTAGTTAGCCAGCTCTAACAGCAAACGGTTCAGGCGTGTTACGTAGGCGCCTGGGTCTTTCAGCTGTTCGCCACTGGCCAGGGTAGCCTGGTCAAGCAGAACCGCAGACAACTCGCCAAAGCGATCTTCACTCTGCTCACGCTCCAGGCGCTGCACCAGCGGGTGGTCCACGTTGATTTCGAAGATCGGCTTGCTGTCTGGCACGCTCTGGCCAGCGGCTTCCATAATCTTCTTCATCTGGGCGCCCATGTCGAAATCCGCCACTACCAGACAAGCTGGTGAATCGGTCAACCGGTTGGTTACCCGCACTTCCTGAACCCGTTCTTCCAAGGCTTTTTTGATGCGTTCGAGCAGGCCTTGATGTTCTTTGGTGGCTTCTTCCTGATGCTTTTTATCTTCTTCGGTTTCGACATCACCCAGATCCAGCTCGCCGCGAGCTACGTCCTGGAACTGCTTGCTGTCGAAGTCATTGAGGTAGCCCATCATCCACTCGTCAATGCGATCAGACAGAATCAGCACTTCAATACCTTTCTTGCGGAACACTTCCAGATGCGGGCTGCTCTTGGCGGCCATGAAGTTGTCAGCGGTGATGTAGTAAATCTTTTTCTGGCCTTCTTTCATGCGGCCGATGTAGTGCTCCAACGATACATTCTGGGCTTCTTCACCAGTATGGGTGGAAGCAAAACGCAGCAGACCGGCAATTTTTTCGCGGTTGCCAAAATCTTCCGCCGGACCTTCTTTTAACACCGCGCCAAATTCGTTCCAGAATTTCTGATATTCGTCGCCTTCTTTTTTGGACAGCTTCGATAGCATGTCCAGAACCCGCTTGGTGACCGCGGTGCGAATGCTGTCAACGATGCTGTCGTTCTGCAGAATTTCACGGGACACGTTCAGCGACAGATCGCTGGAATCAATCACACCCTTGGTGAAGCGCAGGTACAGCGGCAGGAACTGTTCGGCGTCGTCCATAATGAACACGCGCTGAACGTAGAGTTTCAGGCCACGGGGTGTTTCGCGGTTGTACAGGTCAAACGGCGCGCGAGCCGGAAGGTACAGCAGGCTGGTGTAGTCCAGCTTGCCTTCCACTTTATTGTGAGACCAGCTCAGAGGGTCTTCAAAATCGTGGGAGATGTGCTTGTAGAACTCTTTGTATTCCTGGTCTTTAATTTCCGTGCGCGGCAGTGTCCAGAGCGCCGTGGCATCGTTGACCGTTTCGTCTTTGCCCTTTTGCTCTTCTTCCTCGGATTCAGACGCCATGACCACCGGGAACGAAATGTGGTCAGAATATTTCTTCACCAGGTTGCGCAGGCGCATGCCATCGGCAAATTCCTTAGCTTCCGGCTTCAGCTGCAACACAATCTCGGTGCCACGCTGAGCGCGTTCAACGGTTTCGATGGTGAACTCACCGTCGCCTTTGGATGCCCAGTGTACGCCTTCTGACGCGGGTGCACCGGCGCGACGAGTGAACACGTCAACCTGGTCAGCCACAATGAATGAGGAGTAAAAGCCCACACCAAACTGACCGATCAGCTTGCTGTCTTTTTTCTCATCACCAGACAGCTGCTTCAGAAAGTCCGCGGTGCCGGAACGGGCAATAGTACCCAGATTGCTGACCACGTCTTCGCGGGTCATACCAATGCCGTTGTCACTCAAGGTGACGGTATTGGCTTCGGCATCGTACGCCAGGCGGATTTTTAGTTCGGAATCACCTTCGTACAGGCCGTCGTCTTTCAGAGCGGCGAAGCGCAGCTTGTCTTCTGCGTCAGAAGCGTTGGAAACCAGCTCACGAAGGAAAATTTCCTTGTTGGAATACAAGGAGTGAATCATCAGCTGTAGCAGCTGCTTTACTTCGGTCTGGAAACCCAGAGTTTCTTTTTGCGAATCAACCGTCATGGTGCGTATCTCTCCTGACTACTGTGGAACATAAAATAAGTGGCGATTCGTGCGACGCCATGGATCATGGAAGCAGAAATGGGGCCACCCGGAGGCATTTCAAGGCTAACGAGTCAGCGGATTTAACGTAAGTGAGTAGCAAGGCGGAACGCCACCTATGCTATAAAGCCCTCATAACTTGTGAATTAGCAGGAGCTCGCAGTGAACCCAATCACCAAATCCCAAATGTTGAAAGTCCTAATTACTGTGCTAACGCTGGCTTTTACTTTGGCCGGATGCTCAGTCAACCCGGTCACCGGGGAACGCCAACTGTCCATCATTCCTGAAAACCAGGAATTGAGCATGGGTGCCGAGCAGTACAAACCCACCCAGCAAACCCAGGGCGGGCAGTTTTATCTCGACCCTGAGCTGACCGTATACATACGCGAAGTGGGCATGAAACTGGCAGCGGTGAGCGACCGTCCTGACCTGCCCTACGATTTTGTGGTGCTGAACAGCAGCGTGCCCAACGCCTGGGCCCTGCCCGGCGGCAAGATTGCCATTAACCGCGGCCTGTTGACCGAGTTCAACGACGAAGCACAGCTAGCCTCGGTGCTGGGCCACGAGATTGTGCACGCCGCTGCCCGCCACAGTGTGCAGCGTATGCAGCAGGCGCAGATTATAGGCTTGGGGGTGGGTGCTCTGGGCCTTGCGCTGACGGATAACGAATGGGCGGGTATGGTGATGGGCGGCGCGGCCGTTGGCGCACAACTTGCGCTGGCGCAATACAGCCAGGGCGACGAACTGGAGTCCGACTATTACGGCATTCGTTATATGAAAGCGGCCGGCTATGACCCCCAGGCCGCTGTAGAGCTACAGCAAATTTTTCTGGAAATGTCCAAGGGCCGCAGCGCCGGATTCATCGACGGACTGTTTGCTACTCACCCGCCATCCGCCAAAAGGGTTGCCGAGAACCGTAAGCTGGTGAGTGAAGTGGGTGGTGGCGGCTATCGCGGTGAAGACATATACCAGAAGAAAACCGCCCTGCTAAGAAAGCTGCAGCCCGCTTACGATGCACACGACAAGGCGGTTGAATTGGCTGGTAAAAAAGAATACGCGGCGGCCATCGACAAAGTAAACCAGGCAATCAAGCTGGCGCCGCGAGAAGCGATGTTCTACAACCTGCGCGGGCGCTTGTACCAGCAGCAGGAAAATCTGGACAAAGCCGGTAAAGATTTCGACAAGGCGGTTGAACTCTATCCGGAAATGTATGTGTACCGTATCTACAACGGCTTAAACGCGCTGGAACAAAACAACCTGGGTAAGGCCAAAGAAAATCTGACATTGGCCAATCAGTCGGTTCCTACGTCCATCGCCTTTCTTCGTCTGGGAGACATTGCGGTCAAACAGAACGACCGTGGCGAAGCCGTTGCCAACTACCGTACCGCTGCCCAAACCGGTGGCGAAATCGGCCAGGAAGCTCAAGCGAAGCTCGCGCGCCTGACCCAGTAACCCGTTGATTAAACCTACCTGAAGCCGCAGATCAGAACGTCTGCGGCTTTTTTTATGGCAAAAAATGATCGTGATCACGAGTTTAAGCGACAGCTCGGAAAGGCGGATTGACTTTATAGAGTAATCACTCTAAAAATACCCATAGTGACATTCACAGCGGGTAATAACCATGGCAACAAAGCACCTTCGGCCACTGGGCTCAAAAGCCAAACGGCTGTATGTAAACCTTATGTTTCAGGTAATGGGGAGAGCCTTGCAGGCGGTCAGCGAAGTGGACGACGAGGTGTGCAATGAAGCACGCCCACTGCCTACCGGTTTTCTATTCCAGATGATGGTGATGCCCAAGGGCGCCAGCCTGGTGATTGAGCACGTCGGCAACGGACGCTTCAAATACCACAGCTCAGAAGCGCCGAGGCCGATCGACTTATCAATAAAGTTCAAGCACTTGGAACACGCATTTCTAGTGCTTTCTTTCCAGGAAAAAACCTCGGTGGCCTTCGCCAACGATCGAATGCTGGTGGATGGCGACATCAGTTACGCAGTGCGTATGACCCGCATCCTGAACCGCCTGGAAGCCTTTATTTTGCCGAAAATCGTGGCTGAACGGGCGGTGAAAGCCTACCCCCCCAATTTACAGCTGCCTGAAAAACTCATCAGCGCTGCCCGAATCTATTTAAAAGTTGCGACCCATTTCATCAAAACAGCGAGAGCATCATGAGCCGCCAATATTACGAGTTCTTCTGCCCGGTGAAGGTTATTGCCGGCAAAGCCGCTTTAGAGCACATCCCCTACGAACTGACCAGCCTTGGGGCCAAGCGCCCGATGATTGTGACCGACAAGGGCGTACGCGCAGCTGGTTTGCTTGACCCGGTGATTGGCGCCTGCGAAGACAGCGGTTTAGAGATTGTCTGCATTTTTGATGACGTGCCCCCCGATTCGTCCACCAGCGTGGTGCGCACCATTGCCGCGCTTTATCGCAAAGAGAAGTGCGATTCCATCATCGCCGTGGGCGGAGGCTCGGCCATTGACACCGGCAAAGCGGTGAACATTCTGGTATCAGAAGGCGGCGATGACCTGGCCAAATACAGCGGCGCTGGTGTGATCAAGCATCCGTTGAATCCGTTTTTTGTGGTGCCAACGACCGCCGGCACCGGCTCGGAAGTGACCTCTGTTGCGGTGATTACCGACGAGACAAAAGGCGTAAAGCTGCCCTTTACCTCGTCATTTTTGCTGCCCAACGCGGCGATTATTGACCCGCGAATGACCATAACCCTGCCACCGCACATTACCGCGGCCACAGCCATGGACGCCATGACCCACTCGGTGGAAGCCTTTACTTGCATGGCAAAAAACCCGCTAAGTGACGCCTATGCCACAGCGGCCATCAAAAAGATCAGCCAGTTTCTGCCGCAAGTGATGGACAACCCCAAAGACACCGACGGCCGCTTGGAGTTGGCGCAGGCGTCTACTATGGCTGGCATCGCTTTCTCTAACTCCATGGTAGGCCTGGTACACGCGCTTGGCCATGCCACGGGCGCTATCTGCCACCTGCCCCACGGCCTGTGCATGAGCCTGTACCTGCCGTACGTGCTGGAATACAATCTGGAGACCATTCGCCAGCCCTTGGGCGAGCTGTTGCTCTATTTGGATGGCCCAGAAGTGTATTCCGCAACGCCCGCCAGCCGCCGTGCCGAGGCCAGCATTGCCGCCCTTCGCAAGATGCGCGACACCCTGTATCAGCAGTGTGAATTGCCGCGCACCCTGAAAGAAAGCGGCAAGGTGACCTACGACCAGCTGGAAGCCATTGCCCATATGGCGCTGGACGACGGAGCCATCATGTTCAACCCGAAAGAAGCCGATTTGAAAGACGTGCGTGCAGTATTAGAAAACGCCTGGGCCGGATAAACCCGGGCGCTGTGTTAGCAGTAGCTTCGCAGCTGGAAGGCTGCGAAGCTACTCCAACCGCCGCAACAGCAGCATCGGCGACACGGTTAACACCGGGCCCAGCTGCCAGCGCCCGAAGAGCGCAAGTACCACAGCACTGATTAACGGAATCGGTAACACTACTTGCCAGTGAACGCGGAAATCCCCCTCAAACATTCTCATCTGAAGCGCATAAACCGCGGCCTCCGCCGCAACAACGCCGAGAATACCGGCAAAACCTCCCAGCAACGCGAATTCCAGCATGGTTGCCCGCACCAGCAAGCTCTGGCGGCCGCCCAAGGTACGCAGCAGCGCCCCTTCGCGCTGACGATCCTGCAAAGTGGCACTGACTACCGCCGCCATCACGACCAGCGCAGCGGCCAGAATCAACCCTAAAATAGCCTCGATGGCTTGGGTGATTTGCACCACAATCAGTTGAATACGTTCGATAATATTATCAACCTCAAGCACCGACACTGTGGGGAACTGGCGGGAAAACGCATTCAGTTCGTTTTTCGCCGTTTTCGGCAAAAAGAAACTGGTGATCCAGGTTGCCGGCAACTGGCGCAGACTGCTGTCTGGCGAAAACGCCACGTAGAAGTTGGGTGTCATACTGTCCCACTGCACAGTACGGATACTGGTCACCGTTTCAGTGATCTGCTCGGATCCAATGGTGAAGGTAAGTACGTCACCCGGCGTAATGCCAAGCTTTTCAGCCAGCTCAGATTCCACAGATACGCCGTCAGTTTTGCCCGGGGCGAACCATTCACCATCAACAATGCGGTTGTTCTCTGGCAGCGTGTCCATCCATGTCAGGTTCAGCTCGCGGTTCAACGCATTTACTCTTTCGTCTTTGCTGACCGCCTCTTTTACCGGTTTGCCGTTGAGCAACGTCAGGCGCCCACGCACCATGGGGTACATAGTGTCCAAAGGCTGGCCGCGGCTGTTCCAGAATTCATCGATATCGTCCACTGCTTGCGGGCTGATATTGACCATAAAATGGTTGGGCGCGCCTTCGGGCAGCTGCGCGCGCCAGTCGTCCAACAGCGAGGTGCGCACCAAAATCAGGGTGGTAGCCAGCATCAGCGTCATGGCGAACACGGCAATCTGCGACAGGCTGGCCTGGCGGTGCCGGTATAGGCCCAGCAACGCCAGACGCCAGGCGTTACCACCACCGCGAACTTTGCGCAAACCCAGCACCAGCATCCAGCCCAGCAATACCAGAGTGGCAAGCAGTAAGCTCAGGCCCACTAATAACGCAAGCACCAGCTGCACATCGCCGGCGTAGGCCCACACCAAACCAAACACACCCACAATACCAATTATAAAGTCGGGCACCAGCTCCCGCCGGGATTCACCCGGCTGACTGCGCAGCACCCGCATGGCCGGCACTTTACGCAGGCGGCGGATGGGCGGGTAAGCGAAAGCAAACAACGACACCAGAGCGGTCAGAACTGCCGGTGTTAGTGCCTTTGGGTCAAGGTAGACGTCAACGGGTTGATCCAGCACATCACCTAATATCTGACTCAGACCCCAGAACAGCGGCAAGGCCACCAGCAGACCACCAACCATGCCGACAACGCCCCATACCGCCAGTCGGCGCAGGTACAAACGGCCGATGCGAGAGCTGCCCACGCCCAGGGTTTTCAGCAGAGCTACCGTATCGCGCTGCGACACGGCGTATTGACGACTGGCCACCGCCACCGCCACCGCGGCCAGAAGCACGGCCAGACTGCCGCCCAGCAAAAGAAAGCTTTCGGCCCGCTCCAGTGACGCCGACAGGGTTTCACCGTCACGCACGCTGCGCCATTCCTGACTGGGTTGCAGCTGGGGCTGCAGCCACTGCTCGAACCCCGATAACTCAGCCGCGTCGCCGGCGAACAGGTACACAAAGCTGACCCGGCTGCCTTCTTGCAGAACGCTGGTCGATGCCACATCGGCTTGATGCATCATCACCCGTGGCGCCAACGCTGCCAGATTGAAGCCACCGTCAGGCTCGCGCTCCAGCAGACTGCCAATCACCAACTTGCGAGTGCCTAGCTCAAGCTCATCGCCCACATTTAATTCCAGCAAACGCAGCAAACGCGGATTTATCCAAACCTCACCGGGAGCTGGGCCAGATTTCAGGGTTTGCCGTGGCTCATCGAAATCCGTGCGAATTTCGACTTCGCCACGCAGCGGATAACCGTCGCTAACAGCTTTCACCGAAACCAGTTGGAAGTTACCACCGCCAAACACCATGGTGGAAAACTCGGTCATTTCTGCCGTTTCCAATCCACGCTGCTGCGCCTCAACGAGCCAGGCCGGTGGCAGTGGCTGGCCGTTTTCCGATTCTAGCTGGCGGTCAGCCGCCAGGAACGAGTTGGCCGATGACACCAGAGTGCGTTGCAACTGACTGGCAAACAGCGCGATGGTAGCCACCGTGGCCACGGCAATAATCAGCGCCGCCAACACCACCCGAACATCCCGCTCGCGCCATTCGCGGCGCACCGACTGCAATTTACCGGTGGCCGCCATCAGGTTACTGCCTCCTGGCGGGTTTCCGGCTCGCTCAGCACGCCCCCCTCAATGTGGAACTGTCGGCCACAGCGGACCGCCAGCTGTTCGTCATGAGTAACCATTACCAACGTGGTGCCCTGCTCGCGGTTCAGTGCCATCAGCAAATCCGATACGTCTTTGCCGGTACGGTTATCAAGATTGCCGGTGGGTTCATCGGCGAATAGAATCGCAGGTTCGCAGGCGAAGGCGCGGGCTATGGCCACCCGTTGCTGCTCGCCACCGGATAACTGTCGCGGGGTATGCGTCAGACGCTCACCCAGACCTACCCGTTGCAAAAGCTCCCGCGCTCGGGCCTCGGCATTTTGGCGACCGGCCAGTTCCAGCGGCAACATCACGTTTTCAAGAGCGGTCAAAGCCGGCAATAATTGAAATGACTGAAACACAAAGCCAACTCTTTGGGCCCGCAGCGCGGCGCGTTCGTCTTCGCTCAGCACGCTGATGTTTGCACCGTCCAGCTCAATACTGCCTTCGCTTGGCGTGTCCAACCCGGCCAGCAGGCCCAGCAAGGTCGTTTTTCCGGAACCGGAGCGCCCGACGATAGCGACAGAGTCGCCTTGATTGATTTCCAGGTTGACCCCCTGCAAGATCGTCAGCGTATTGGATTCAAGATCTACCTTGTGTGTCAGGTTGCTGACCCGCAATATTACGTGGGGATGTGGTGACTTCTGGTCGTTAGATTGATTCACGGCTCTGATTAATCCTGTCCTGTGGCAAAAAAATTTAGGAGTCTACGCAGTGTTTAAGAATACGGTTTTACCGGCGGTCAGATCATTTGCACTGCTGCTCGTGCTGGTTACAACGCCAGGTTTGATCAGTGCCAACACTTTACTGGTACTGGGCGACAGTCTGAGCGCGGCATACGGCGTGCCGGAAGAAACCGCCTGGGTGAATTTGCTGCGCCAACGCCTGGCCGACAATGGCCACAGCAACTGGAGCGTGGTGAATGCCAGTATCAGTGGTGAGACCGCCGACGGAGGCGCCCGCCGGCTGCCGGATTTACTGAACAAGCACCAACCGCAACTGGTGATTGTGGAGCTGGGCGGCAACGATGGCCTGCGCGGTTTTCCACCGCAGGTAATCGAAAAAAACCTGGCCTTGATGCTTAAAAACAGCCAGCAAGCCGGCGCTCAAACTCTGCTAGTGGGCATGCAAATACCCCCCAATTATGGCGACCGCTACACCCAGGCGTTCGCTGCTATTTTCGGAGATCTGGCGCAGCGCTACAACTCCGCACTGGTACCCTTTTTTCTGGACGACATTTACAACGTTGACAGCTTAATGCAAAGCGATGGTATTCACCCCACGGAACCGGCCCAAAGTATTTTGCTGGACAATGTGTGGCCGCACCTGGTGCCTCTGCTTTAAGCCATCGCTAACAAACCTTTTATTTCAGGGTGTTGACCCCGGCGCTCAAAACGAATAATATACGCGCCGACTTGATGATGTTCCCTGATAGCTCAGTTGGTAGAGCAACGGACTGTTAATCCGTTTGTCGCTGGTTCGAGCCCAGCTCGGGGAGCCACTTAATTATAAAATGCCGCTTATTCAAACGAATCAGCGGCATTTTTCGTTCTAGCCTTCAAAAAACCTGGGGGCTTTGGTAGAAGCCGGTTAATACTTTGAACAGCGTGTAGGCGTCGTCAACACCAATCATCTCGCGAATGGAGTGCATACCAAACTGGGGCACGCCGATATCCAGCGTGGTCACTCCCAGATTCGCGGCCGTCAGCGGCCCTATGGTACTTCCACAGCCCATATCGCTGCGTACCACAAAGGTTTGATGAGGCAGGCCCAACTGGTCACTCAGGTGACGATACACCGCCGCTGAGCGGCTGTTGGTAGCATACCGCTGGTTGTGATTGACTTTGATGACCGGCCCCGCGTTTAGCAGCGGGCCGTGGTTCTCGTCGTGCTTGTCCATAAAATTCGGATGAATGCCGTGGGCATTGTCCGCCGAAATCATCATTGAACGGGCAATCGCACGGCTTTTTCCTGCGCCACACCAGCGCTCCAGCACCGAGCTTAAAAAAGGCCCCTGGGCACCTTCAGCGGACATGCTGCCTACTTCTTCGTGGTCGTTGCACACCAGCAACGCCGGCTGTTCACCAGTGGCTTCAAGCAGCGCTTGCAAACCAATGTAACAGCTCAACAAATTATCCAGCCGCGCTGAAGCAATAAAGTGATCGTGCAGGCCTACAAAGCTCGCTGGCTGCACATCGTAAAAGCTCAGTTCGTAACCCAGAATGCGCTCTGCGGTAACGCCCTGTTCGGCTTTCAACTGAGTGATCAGCAGGCTGGCAAAATCGGTGGTGTCGTCTTCAGGCACCTGCATCAGCACCGGCGGCAAATCGGTTTGAGCGTTCACCGTGCGGTTACTGTTGGCTTCGCGATCCAAGTGAATGGCGAGGCTGGGTATAAAAGCCACCGGCTTTTGGAAGTCGATCAGCGCGTCTTGCACTTCTCCGTTGCCGTCGACGTAAGTGACTCGCCCTGCCAGCGAAAGGTCGCGGTCAAACCACGGATTCAGCAAGGCACCGCCGTAGACTTCAACGCCCAGTTGCAAGAAGCCTTTGCGACGGAGTACCGGATTGGGCTTTACTTTCAGGCACGGGCTGTCAGTGTGAGCGCCAACCATACGCACGCCGACTTTGGTGGTGTCGGTATTGCCGGTACGAAAGGCCACAATCGACGAGCCGTTACGGATAGCGTAATAACCCGTGCCGGCTTGCAGTGACCAGTCGTCTTTTTCATCCAACGAATGAAAACCCGCGCTGTCCAGCTGTCTTTTCATAGTAGCGACAGCGTGCCAAGGCGTTGGTGACTGGTTCAGAAACGAAAGCAGATCGTTGTTGAAATCAATGTGTTCCATGGTGTCCTTAATTCAATAATAATGACGCCAACATAATGTTATGCAGCCCCAGATACTCAATCCTACAGGAGCCCAGCCCTTGGCCAAACCGTGTTTTCTCGATATTGAATACTATCAGAATGACGACACCCTATTCCCCACTGCTATGGCCTGGTCGCTGGTGGATGGCACCATGAAAACCGTGGTTATTGCACCGGAAGACGACTGGCTACCAGAGGACGGCGACACCGGCGATATCGACCTGCACTATCTTGAAGAACAGGGTGTACCGCTGATAGAACTGACCCGCGAACTGCACCAGGATCTGCCCGACCAGACGGTTTACGTAGACGGCCTGGATCCGGACGAAATTCTGATTGACCGAATCTTCACAGCAATTGGCCAGGACGCGCCTTTTGAAGTCGCACCGATCACCGACCTGATCACCGGCGTAGACAGCGAAACCCTGGAAGATGAACGCCGCGGCCTTCTGATCGAAGAGGGACTAGAGCCGCAGCTGCCGGAAAACGGCGTGTATGCGCTGCTAATGCTGGCCCAGCACTACGGCGTAATGGGTGACGAAGAATTCACCGAAGAGGCAGATTCCGAGGACGCGGATTCCTAGGGGACGCTAGGGGACGCTAGGGGACGCTAGGGGACGGATTTGAAATCCGTCCCCGTTTTAGCCCTGTCCCCTCAGCCTCAGCCAACGTAAAAAGCACCCGCTTCTCGCGCTTGCAGCGGGTGGCGAATGTTCCAGCAGCGGTGGATACGCGGATTGCGCTGAAAGTCCTTGTCAATGGTGCTTTGGCTGACTTCTTCCACTGCAAACTCCGCTTCAATCTCGTCGTCTAGCTTGAAGCGGCGGAAGTTGTTGGAGAACACCAGCAAACCGTCGTTGGTCAGGCGCTGCATGGCCTGGCGAATCAGCTT
>JBALXR010000090.1:0-12244 GCA_036960525.1 Marinobacter sp. | reverse complement strand
CTACGCCGGCTTGGCCGACAGTCCGTTCCGCGCCACCTGCGAAAAAATCTGCGGTGGCAAAGCCTCCGGTATCCTCAGCTTCGGTATTAAAGGCGGCCGCGACGCCGGCGCGCGCTTCATCGACGCGCTGGACATGGTGCTACGCCTGGTCAACATTGGCGATGCCAAATCCCTGGCCTGCCACCCGGCAACCACCACCCACCGCCAGCTAAACCCGGACGAACTCAAATCTGCAGGTGTTAGCGAAGATCTGGTGCGCCTATCGATTGGCATTGAACACATTGACGACATAATTGCCGATGTTGCCCAAGCTCTCGACGCCGCCGTTCGCTGAGAATTCCGGCCCTCTGCGCTGCCGGCTTCTTCCGGTGGCGCAGAGATGTTGAGCGCTAGTTCTGTGCCCGTGTTTATCCCTACTGTCCTTGTATCTGACGCGCGCCGGCTTTACCCTTTAGAATCTAATCAAAGTCTTTTGTATAGAACGAGAGTTCCGCATCCATGACTGCAAACACCAAGCCCAGTGTGGCCAGTGGCGCCAAGTTCCGCAGTGAACATGGTTTTGCTGCTATAAAGGACGGCGTTAAAAAAAGCCGCAATGTTTCCAACGAAGGCGTCAGCAACGATCCGAAACCCAAATGGTTGCGTGCACGTATGCCCGGTGGTGAGCGCTACGAGGCGGTCAAACAGAATGTAAAAAGCCACAACGTTGCTACCGTGTGCCAGGAATCCCACTGCCCCAATATTGGTGAGTGCTGGACCAACGGCACTGCAACGCTGATGGTGATGGGCTCGGTCTGTACCCGCGCCTGCAAATTCTGCGCGGTAGACACCGGCAATCCCAACGGCTGGCTAGACAAAGACGAACCTGAAAATACGGCAAAATCAGTGGAACTGATGGGTTTGCGCTACATTGTTATTACATCGGTTGACCGCGACGACCTACCCGACGGCGGTGCTGGCCACTACGCTGCCTGTGTGTCGGCCATCAAGCACCGCACGCCAGACGTCAGAGTGGAAGCTCTCACGCCGGACTTTGATGCGGTAATGCAGCACGTAGAGCAAGTTGTAGACTCCGGGCTGGATGTATTCGCCCAGAACATCGAAACCGTTCGCCGCCTGACTCACCCGGTACGTGACCCGCGAGCCGGCTATGAGAAGACTCTAAGCGTACTGAAGCATGCCAAGCAATACCGCCCGGACGTACTGACAAAAACCAGTTTAATGCTGGGCTTGGGCGAAACTGACGAAGAGATCCAGCAAACCATGGACGACCTGCTGGCGGTGGGCGTGGATATTCTGACGCTGGGCCAGTACTTGCGCCCTACTCCGAACCACTTACCGGTGATGCGTTACGTTACCCCGGAAGAATTCAATCGTTACCGGGAAATTGGCCTGGCCAAGGGCTTTATGGAAGTGCCATCAGGCCCTATGGTGCGATCAAGCTACCGTGCAGACCGCGTGTTCGACAAAAACAACTTGGGGTTGGCTGTGCCGGCGGTGCCTGCACCAGAAAAACTCGAGTCAGTCAACGCCATGCAGATACCGGTCAAATCCGTAAGCTGACCGGGCACCTGCATTGGCATTTCACTGCTGTTGGCGGGGCTGCGCTTACTGGCCGCCCTGCTGGCGCTGTTGTTGCATTTGCTGCATTTTTTGCATTTGCATCTTCAGCTCGTTGCGCTGTTCATCTGTAAAAATACTTTCTACCTTCGCCTGCATCAAGGTAGACAGAGCTGCCATCTCACCGGTTACATCACCCAGCTCTTCCGCGTGTTCGCGAATGGCATCTTCGCTGAAATCTGCTTTTACCTCAGCTTGCAACTGCTGCTGTAGCGTTTGCGCCTGCTCACGCAGATCGACAATCTGACCCTGCAACTCGTCAAACACGCCGCGGATCTGTTCTTGTTGCTCGTCGTTCAAACCAACCATTTGCGCCAGCTGGTCAATACGGTCGGGCTGACCATTCGCCTGTTGTGCCAATACCGGCGCCGACAAACTTACCGCAATCAGTGCTGTTCCCAGTGCTTTTACCAATTTCATACTGCTCTCCATTTGAATAACGTCACACACCCTAAAGCATCATGCGGGTAAGTCGCACCCCACAATGGCTATTGATTTCGAATAATAGCCGCCAAAGCGGCTGCCAGCCCACCATTCCGGCGATTTTCAGGCAAATATGAAAGTTTAGTCATCGACTTTCGGCATTGCGCTGAAATTACTGCATAATGGCGGCTCTTTTTATTCACACACACACTGACCAGCGCATTTTGAATTCAGCGTTTTAGAATTCAGCGCGCTTACGGGCAGCGGGAGTAGCACAATGGCGATTAACTGGTTTCCCGGGCACATGCACAAAGCCCGCAAGGAGATCAAGGAAGTCATGCCGAAGATGGACCTGATTATCGAGGTGGTGGACGCCCGCATTCCCTTTAGCAGTGAAAACCCGCTGGTGCCTGACCTGCGCGGTGATACGCCGTTGATCAAAGTGCTTAACAAGCGCGACCTCGCCGACCCCGATGTAACGGGGCAATGGCAAAGCTGGCTGGAACGGGAGCGCGGTGTAAAAACCATCACGCTGACTCACAACCAGCGCAGCGAAGCCTTGGACATTCTTACCCTGGCCGAACAGCTCACGCCGAATCACGATCGCCAGAAAAGTGCGCTACGAGTGATGATTCTGGGCATACCTAACGTCGGCAAATCTACCCTGATTAATACCTTGGCCGGGCGACCTGCCGCAAAAACCGGTAACGAGCCGGCGGTCACTCGAGCCCAGCAAGCGATCAAACTGCCCAACAACATTTTGCTGTACGATACCCCCGGCTTCTTGTGGCCCAAGCTGTCACCGGCGGCCTGTGGCTATCGCCTGGCGGCCACCGGCGCTATTCGCAGCGCTGTGCTGGATTTTGAAGACGTTGCATTGTTTGCCGCCGAGTATTTGCTGGCCCATTACCCGGAATTTCTGACCAGCCGTTACGGACTGGACCCGAAGCCGGTTGACGGCCTGGCAGCAATGGACGCCATTGCTGCCAGGCGCCGATTTTTTGGGCGCGGCGGCATACCGGATCTACACAAAGTGTCGGAGGTGTTACTGAACGAATTCCGCGCCGGCACGCTGGGGCGCATTTCTCTGGAAACACCGCGCCTGATACAGCACGAAACCGAAATCGCTCTGGCTGAAGCCGAAGTTCAAGCTGTACTGGATGCAGAAAAGGCGATCGCAGACGCTAAAAAGAAAGCAAAAACCCGACGCAACCGCAAACGTTAATGTCGCATTTGCATCTAAGCCTGAATCAAGGTCATATACCCTGTACTGATGAAAAGTTTTACCATCACACCTATACAACGCAACACAAGCGCCTGTTCGTGGCGCCGGTAAGGAGAGATTTATGAGACGCGTCGTCGTCACCGGAATGGGAATTATTTCCTGCCTGGGCAATAGCCTGGATGAAGTTACCAACAGCCTGAAAACTGGAAAATCTGGCATCCGCTTTAGTGAAGCCTACAAAGAACTTGGGTTCCGCAGCCAGGTTTGCGGCGCACCGGATGTCGACACTTCAGTCATTGACCGAAAAGTACGTCGTTTTATGGCGGACTCGGCCATGTACAGCTACTTGTCAATGCAGCAGGCCATTGCCCAAGCCGGCTTGACCGACGACATGGTGTCAAACGATCGCACCGGGCTGATTGCAGGCTCTGGTGGCGCGTCTTGCTCAAGCCAAGCGGAAGCCGTTGATATTCTGCGCGCAAAAGGCGTAAAGCGCATTGGGCCTTATATGGTACCGCGCATTATGGCCAGCACTGTCTCTGCGTGCCTGGCGACCGCCTTCAAGATTCGCGGCGTGAACTATTCCATATCGTCGGCCTGCGCTACCAGCGCACACTGTATTGGCCAAGCTATGGAGCAAATTCAGATGGGCAAGCAAGACATTGTGTTTGCCGGAGGTGGTGAAGAAGAAGACTGGAGCCTGACCATGATGTTTGATGCCATGGGTGCTCTATCTACCAAATACAACGATGCACCGGAAACCGCATCGCGGCCGTTTGATAGCAAGCGTGACGGTTTTGTGATTGCCGGTGGCGGCGGCATGCTGGTACTGGAAGAACTGGAGCACGCCCGCAAGCGCGGCGCCAACATTATTGCCGAACTGACCGGCTACGGTGCCACTTCAGACGGCTATGACATGGTTGCGCCATCCGGTGAGGGCGCCCAGCGCTGCATGAAGCAGGCCATGGCGACCATGCATGGCAAAGTTGACTACATCAACGCCCACGGCACCAGCACCCCGGTTGGCGACGCTGCAGAGATGGGCGCTGTTCGCAACACCTTCGTTGACAAAGTACCGCCGATTTCCTCTACCAAGTCACTGTCTGGGCATTCTCTGGGCGCTGCCGGTGTACAGGAAGCCATTTACTCGTTATTGATGATGCAAAACGGCTTTATCGCCGGAACCGCCAATCTGAACGAGCTGGACGCGGCCATTGCTGACCTGCCCATTGTGGGGCCGGCGGGCCAGGAAGCCACTCTTAACGCGGTGATGTCCAACAGCTTTGGCTTCGGCGGCACCAATGCGTCGCTGATATTTGAGCGCCTGTAGCGATGGCCGGCCCGAAACGCCATTGGCAAATGGCTTGATCCGTACTAACATATGGCTCGATATGGATCAAATTTGAGGGGCCATCTGCTATGGACCAAGCAATTCAACTGCATCAGGTTGCGTCACAGCTCAAGGCAACATGCCACAAGTGTAGCCTTAGCAATCTTTGCTTGCCCCTTGCAGTTGAAGAGAATGACTTGGAGCGCCTTGAAGACATTGTTCTGCAGGGAAAAATCTTCCATCGAGCCGAACATATTTTTGACCAAAGCACGCCTTTCAAGTCGTGCTTTGCGGTGCGTAGCGGGTCGGTAAAAACGTCGATTATTACCGAAGGCGGGGATGAGCAGGTTACCGGATTTTTCATGCCTGGCGAGCTGATTGGGCTCGATAGTATGGCAAGCGACAACTATGCCTGTACCGCCAAGGCGCTTGAGCGCACCAGCGTATGCGAATTTCCAGTAGACAAACTGGAGCAACTTACGCACAAGTTGCCTGAGCTTCAGCACCACATGTACCACCTGATGAGTCAAGAGATACGAAACAGTCACCAGCTGGCAATGCTGCTGAGCAAAAACACCGCGGAGGAGCGTATTGCAGCTCTATTATTGTCGCTTTCCAGCCGCTTTCAGCGAAGGCGTATGTCGCCCACTAATTTCAGCCTGCCGATGTCGCGCAACGATATCGCAAACTTTTTGGGCCTGGCGGTAGAAACGGTTAGCCGGGTATTCACCCGCTTCCAGAATCAGGGCATCATCAAAGCTCGCGGCCGTGAAGTCGAACTGCTGGACGTAGAAGCACTGCAACTGGTCACCCGCGATTTTTCCCGCCAGGGTTGTCGCTAAAAAAGCGTGTCTAGCTGGCGGGCTTAACCGGATCTGGCCCTTTTAGCAGTGTCAGCTCATCTGTCAGCCCCACACGCCATGGGACTTGTTTGATACCAAAGGTGTTACGAATCTTTGTACACACCAAGCGTGTGTTTACCGGTTCCAGCTGACCCCATCCGCTCACTTCATCCACCAGATGCAAATCCTCGGGAATGCCCGGCAAACCAGCTATGGCCAAGCCCAGCTCATACAGACTGATGCCCTCAGAACCGGCGTACTGATAGGTACCCCATACCTCAGCCCCGCAATCAAGCTGCTGAATAATCGCGCGCATTACACGCGCCAAATCGGTGACGGCCAAAGGTTGACCAACGCAGCGGCCGGGCAACGACAAGCGGGTGCCGGCAGCTGTACTGGCCTGAACCTTTCGTATAAAACGCCCCAGACTCCACCCTGTTCGCAAAATAATGTGGCGGGTTAATAAACCGCGCAAGCCCTGTTCGCACTCCCACTGCCAAGCACCCAGCTGGTTCACCGGCTGCCCGGGGTTCGATGCAATGTAAGCCGTCTGTTTGCGGCCATCAAAAATATAACAGGTGGACAATTGCAGCATCGCGATATTGCGGTCGCGGGCAAACTCGCCCAGCGCCAAAGGCAATGACAAAGCCGCGCGCTTGACGTCATCAGGATGCTCTTGCGCAGATTCCGGATCGGCAAGCCAAAGCGCATTGACAATCAAGTCCGTATCCGCCGGAATCCAGCTTTCCAGGGCAGCCAGATCCACGCTGGCTGTGTTACTCACCAGCAAAGGGCTGACCTGTAAAGATGTGGCGCGCAGCTGCTCCAGCAATACTCTACCCAAGGGACCGTAATCGTGAACTACCAGAACATGCACGGGTCTTCTTTGCCTCCAATCCTGTTAAGTAAAACTAGCACCAACGCCGAGGCACCCGGGCTGTAACGCCCGTCAGCAACTCGTAACCAATCGTACCAGCGTGGCCGGCCACGTCATCCACCGGCACCGTTGCGCCCCACAGCTCTATCAGGTCGCCATTGCGGGCCGCGGGAGCAGCGCTCAGATCGACCGCGAGCATGTCCATCGACACCCGGCCAATAAGTTGTATGCGCTGGCCATGAACGGCTGCAGGGGTACCCGTGCCCGCATGACGAGGGTAACCGTCGCCGTAGCCCAAGGCGACAATGCCCATGAGTGTGGGCTTGCGCGCAACCCAGTCTGCCCCGTACCCCACGCTATCGCCAGGCTGCAACAGGCGGGTGCTGATCAGCGGTGCCTGTAACGTCATTACCGGCTTTAACCCCAGCTCTGCAGCCGAGGTACCGACAATAGGCGACGCGCCATACAGCATGATGCCGGGGCGGCTCCAGTCAAACAGCTTTTGGCCCGGCCTGAACAACGCCGCCGAGTTGGCGACGCTGCGCTGCAATTCGGGCCAAGGCGCGGTAACCTTCTCGAAACGCTCGGTTTGCTGCTGAGTCATGGTGCTGCGTTCGTCATCGGCACAGGCAAAGTGGGTCACAAAACCAATCACTTTCGATTCCAGCTGGTGATGCGCAATCGTGGCCATAACCTGGGCCAGCTCCTCGGGGTGAAAACCCAGACGGTTCATCCCGGTATTTACTTTCAACCAGATGTGCGGCGCAGCTGGCGTTCGCACAAGCCATTGCAACTGCTCGGCGCAGTGCAGCACCGGTTCGAAGTTGTGCTCTATGCAAGTCGCCAGATCCTGCTCACTGTGAACCCCCTGCAACAACGCCACAGGCTGCTGATCTACGCCGGCATTACGAATGGCGATGGCCTCTTCAATGCACGCCACCGCAAATTTGGGAGCCGCTGCAGCCAGGGCATCCGCAACCCCTGCAATACCGTGGCCGTAGCCATCGGCTTTAATGACCGCCATGGCGCTGGATTGTCCGGAACGCTGGCAGGCTATCTGATAGTTATGCTGTAACGCCCTCGATTCTATCAGCGCAAAGGAACCCCTTGGCATCAGTAGTCGTCTCCATACTCGCCATAATTACCGTGGGCAAGATCTTCAAATTTGGTGTATTTGCCAATAAACGCCAAACGTATCGTACCAATAGGGCCATTACGCTGTTTGCCGATGATAATTTCGGCCACACCTTTATCTGGCGTATCTTCGTTATAAACCTCATCACGATATACAAACATAATAACGTCTGCATCTTGCTCAATAGCCCCGGATTCACGCAAATCCGAGTTGATGGGCCGCTTGTTGGGGCGCTGCTCCAGACTCCGGTTGAGCTGCGACAGCGCAACAACCGGGCAGCTCAGCTCTTTGGCGATACCTTTGAGTGAACGGGAAATTTCGGAGATTTCCGCGGTGCGGCCTTCGGTGTTACCTGGCACCCGCATCAGCTGCAGGTAATCCACCATGATCAGCCCGATTTTGCCGCCATTCTCCCGCGCAATGCGCCGCGCCCGCGAGCGCAGCTCGGTTGGGCTAAGGCCGGGGGTATCGTCAATATAGAGCGGCTTGTCTTTCAACAGACTCACTGCCGAGGTTAACCGGGGCCAGTCATCTTCTTCCAGCTTGCCATTGCGTACTTTGGTTTGGTCTATACGCCCAAGCGAAGACAACATACGCATGGCCAAAGCGTCTGCTGGCATCTCCATGCTAAACACCAATACGGGCAGACCGCTGGAAATCAGGGCGTTTTCAACGATGTTCATTGCGAGCGTGGTTTTACCCATAGACGGCCGCCCAGCAACAATAATCAGGTCTGAGGGCTGCATACCCGAGGTACGCTCATCCAAATCACGAAAACCCGTGGTTAAACCGGTGGTCTGTTCGCCAGATTCGAACAGCTCTTCAATGCGGCTCAGGGTTTGCGTAAGAATCGGATTAATGCCCTTAGGGCCAGAGCCTTCTTTAACGCGTGACTCGGCAATCTGGAACACCGTGCGCTCGGCTTCGTCCAGAATTTCACTACTGTTTCGACCCAATGGATTGAACGCCGAATCGGAAATTTTACCCGATGCCTCCACTAACTGGCGCAAGATAGAACGTTCGCGGACAATATCGGCGTAGGCGCGGATGTTCGCTGCGCCGGGTGTTTTTTCGGCCAGTTCGGCCAGATACGACAGACCGCCGGCGTGTTCAATATCCCCTGCCCGCTCCAAAAATTCGGCCAGAGTGACAACGTCTAGGGGCTCGTTTTCACTGGCCAGGCGTTCCACCGCGCCAAAAATCAGCCGATGGTCCTGGCGATAAAAGTCCACCGACGAAATCATCTCGGAAATTTCGTCAAAGCGGCGATTATCCAGCATCAATCCACCCAGCACGGCCTGCTCCGCTTCCAAGGAATGCGGCGGCACTTTAATCCGGCTGGTTTCTGGATCGCTGTTTGCGGGCTTTAGATTCGGCTTTGCCATGGACACGTCTTCGGTTGACCACTGCCCTGGCGTACGAATGCTCAGTGGCAATGGAAGAGGAAACAGGACTTTCAGCATACCAGAAAGCAGCAGGCCCGAAACCGTATTGCTACCGTTCCGGGCCTGCTGGGCGGCAATAAAGATCAGAATTGACCACTATTGCCTGATGCTGAACTGCTGCCGATTACTCGGCAACAACCGCCAGCTTAACGGTTACGTACACATCGCTGTGCAGCTTAAGCTCAACTTCGTACTCGCCAACAGCCCGCAACGGGCCTTCTGGCAGCAGAACTTCGCTCTTTTCTACATCGGTACCGGCAGCGGTGATGGCATCAGCCACGTCGCGCACACCAATAGAACCGAACAGCTTACCTTCATCGCCAGCTTTAGAGCTGATGGTGAAAGATGCGTCTGCGAGCTTTTCAGCGCGGGCTTGTGCAACCGCCAGCTTTTCAGCTGCGGCTTTTTCAAGCTCGGCACGACGCTCTTCAAACGCGTTCAAGTTGGCTTCAGTGGCCGGGACCGCTTTACCATAAGGCAGCAGGAAATTACGGCCGTAACCGGATTTCACATTAACCTTGTCACCCAGGGTACCCAGGTTTGCAACTTTCTCGAGCAGAATAACTTCCATCTCGTTAACCTCTTCGTGCTTTATTCGACCGGTCCGGGAGGATTGATTCGCCCCCGAATATTCAGCCAACTATCCACAAAAGCCAGAACTACTAACAGAATCATCAGGCTTGGACCCAGCAATACCAGTGCAACGTAAAACATCACCAACCATTGGCGGCTCAGCTTTTTACGCGCTACAACACCATGAACCAGCGCCAACCCGGCCAAGAACAGCGGGGTTCCCGCAGCCCAAGCCAGCAGCACGGTGTTCAACCCCAGCACGGGGCCAATCACTATGGTGACTGCAAACACAACCGCAAATACCGGCGACAGACGCAGCCCTTGAAACTCTGTGCGCAAGCCGCCAGGGTTGTACAGTGCTGCCTGCCAACCACGGGCCAACAGGGTCATACCTATGGCCAAAGCCAGATAAGTACCCGCCATACTGGCGCTCATGGTTTGCCGAATCACAGATTCCAGGTTGCTACCCAGCGACTGTGCTACGTCGGCGTTGTATTGCTCGTAAAACTGAACTCCGGTCTGCACCAGAATGTCCATTAGGCCAGGGTACAGCTGCGGCAAAACCAATCCGGTCACAATCGCCAGAAAAGTACCGCCACACAGCGCTTTGTCCCACGACGAAGTCACCCGCAACAGAGCTGTCATCAGCATCACTTCCAGTAACACGGCCAGAGCGGTGGGGTCTTGCCCGAACCAACTCCAGCCCAATGCCGGCAGCAATGCCCAAAGGCCAACGTTCAGCCCTTGACGAATGCCAAGCCGTAATATAACCAGCCCGACAACCGCTGTACCAACCCAGAAAAGCAGAGGTATAGCCGTGGTTAAAGCCGCTACCCCGCTGGCCTGCAGGGGACCGCGCATTACAAATTGTGCTAGTGCACGCATGGTCCCAAGTCCTGTTTATCTGTTCTTAGTTATCGTGACTGTCCGAAAACGGCAGCAGTGCCAGGAAGCGGGCGCGCTTGATAGCGGTGGCCAGCTGACGCTGATAACGTGCTTTGGTGCCGGTAATGCGGCTAGGCACGATTTTGCCTGTTTCAGTGACATAACCTTTCAGGGTGTCCAGATCCTTGTAATCGATCTCTTTAACACCTTCCGCCGTGAACCGGCAGAACTTGCGACGTCTGAAAAAACGAGCCATAACGTAACTCCTTAACTCCGGTTAATTACTCTTCTTCGTCTGTGTCGTCAGCTTTCTGGCTTTCGTCAGATTCGGCTGAGCGGCGCGGACGATCATCTCCACTTGGGCGGCGGTCTTCGCGAGACTCGGCAGCTTTCATCGGAGACATATCGGTAACAGCTTCGTCGCGACGCAGGATCAGCTCACGCATGATGGCATCGTTGAAGCGGAAGTTATGAGTCAGCTCGTCCATCGCGGTCTGCGAACATTGAATGTTCATCAGCACGTAATGAGCTTTGTGAATCTTGTTAATCGGGTATGCCAGGTGACGACGGCCCCAATCTTCCAAGCGATCTACCTGGCCACCATCTTCAGTGATGAGGCTGGTATAACGCTCGATCATAGCGGGCACTTGCTCGCTTTGATCCGGGTGTACCATAAATACAACTTCGTAGTGACGCATGAATTCTCCCTACGGATTGAACAGCCTCTAGATTTGCGACTGGCGTAAACGCCATCAATGCCGCACAACATAAAGGCAAGGAGGTGGCAGCAGAACTGCCGTTTTTGTGCCAGGCCACGAACACTTTGTCGGAAAAACGTTTGCCGGCGCTGGCGAGGTAATGCATTGCCTTTGTTGAGGCAATAAAAAACCACCCCAAAAAAGGGGTGAGGTATTCTATGCGGGCGCCGTCAGGTATGCAAGGATTGATAAGGTGTCGCGGTTAGCTCTTGGCAGTACGCTGGCGCAAGGCCTCATAGAGACACACGCCACTGGCAACAGATACGTTCAAGCTTTCGACGTCGCCCATCATCGGTATGTTGATCAATTGATCACAATGTTCACGGGTCAACCGCCGCATGCCCTTACCTTCGGCGCCCATCACCAACGCCAGCGGGCCAGCCAGGTCGGCCTGGTGCAAGGTAGTGGTGGCTTCACCCGCAGCACCGACCAACCAAACACCCTGTTCTTGCAAGGTGCGCAGCAAGCGTGCCAGATTGGTAACACGCACAAAAGGTACGGTTTCCGCCGCACCGCAAGCAACCTTGCGCGCAACTGGCGTCAAGGTGGCGGATTTGTCTTTCGGCACAATCACCGCCTGTACGCCGACTGCGTCGGCGGTGCGCATGCACGCGCCCAGGTTGTGGGGGTCGGTCACGCCATCCAGAATCAACAGAAAAGGAGGCTTGTCAGAATTTGCCAGCAGCGCCAGCAAGTCATCCTCACTCCACTCGCGGCTTTCACTGACCGACGCGACAACGCCTTGATGAACACCGGCCACGCGGCTGTCCAGCAGTTTGCGATGCACAATCTCCCAAGACACACCGAGGGTGTCCAACAGTTCGGTGGTACTTTTTACCCGCTTATCCTGGCGGCCGGTTTGAATCCACACTTGCAGCAGCCGCTCGGGCTCACGCTTCAAGATAGCTTCAACGGCATGCCAGCCAAATACAAATTGCTCTGCCACTGACGGTATTTCCTGCTAAAAAATTTTGATAAATCTACCTCCGCCTTGCGCGCATATTAAAGTCGGCAAGGAGGTGGTCAGCGAAAGACTCGTAAAAAATCAGCGGGGCTCACTAACTCTTGGGTCTGCGTTTGCGCGGCTTACGCAATTCGCCGCCACTGACATCGCCGTCGTTTGTCGGGGCT
>JBALXR010000008.1:0-55603 GCA_036960525.1 Marinobacter sp. | reverse complement strand
CTTGCCCGAGCGCGCCAATATCCCGCGAACCCCGATAATGTCTCCTAAATCCCAGTGCTTTGTCGCCTTTTGCACATCTTTGGTGGCGTACACCTGAATTCGGCCAGTGACGTCCTGAACCACTTTAAACGCCTTTCGGTCCAGCATCATGCGGCCGGCAATGGCCACAGGAACCGCCATATCTTCCAACTGTTGCTTGCTGTAGTCCGCGTATTTTTCCAGCAGCTCGGCAGCGGTACTGTCACGGCGGAAATCGTTGGGAAACGCATTGCCCTGCTCGCGAATATCCGCCAGTTTAGCGCGGCGCTCGGCAATCAGCTTGTTCTCATCGGGCTGGGCATCGGGCTGGGCATTGTGCATCTGTTCAGTCATTTTGGCTCACTGGGAATTAAGAATCGGGTTAGTCCGGATCAAAGGGAAGTGCGCTGGATCACAGCGCCATTTTCAGGCTGGCTTCAATAAACTTGTCGATATCGCCGTCAAGTACCGCTTGGGTATTGCTGGTTTCAACCTTGGTGCGCAAATCCTTGATACGACTGTCATCCAGCACATAGGAGCGGATCTGGCTGCCCCAGCCGATGTCGGATTTGGAGTCTTCCAGCTTTTGCTTCTCGGCGTTACGAGCTTGCATTTCGTGTTCGAACAGCTTGGCTTTCAACTGCTTCATGGCCTGATCTTTGTTCTGATGCTGGCTACGACCGGCCTGGCAGGCTACGACAATGCCCGTCGGGTTGTGGGTCAGACGCACGGCCGATTCGGTGCGGTTAACGTGCTGACCACCGGCGCCAGAGGCGCGATACACATCAACCCGCAGATCTGCCGGGTTGATTTCAATCACAAAGCTATCGTCTACCTCTGGCGCTACAAACACCGATGAAAACGAGGTGTGCCGACGGTTGCCGGAATCAAACGGCGACTTCCGTACTAAACGGTGCACGCCGGTTTCGGTACGCAGCCAGCCGAAGGCGTAATCGCCCTGAATGTGAAGTGTGGCGCTTTTTATACCCGCCACTTCGCCTTCCTGTAATTCAACAATTTCAGCTTTAAAACCACGGCGCTCGGCCCAGCGCAGATACATCCGCAGCAGCATATTGCCCCAGTCTTGGGCTTCGGTGCCGCCAGAGCCGGCCTGAATGTCCATATAGGCGTTGTTGGCATCCATTTCACCGGAAAACATACGACGGAATTCGAGCTTTTCCAGATTTGCATCCAGCTCGGCAAGATCGTTTTCGATGTCGGCAACCGTGGCTTCATCGTCTTCTTCAACGGCCATTTCAAGCAGACCGTCGGCATCGGTCAGGCCGCTGGTCAGCCTGTCAATGGTGGACACGATCAGTTCCAGATCGGAGCGCTCTTTACCCAAAGCTTGCGCCCGCTCGGGATCTTCCCAAACGCTGGGCATTTCCAATTCGCGCTCTACTTCGATCAGACGTTCGCTGCGCTGGTCGTAGTCAAAGATACCCCCTGAGCGCTTCAGTACGCTCACGAAGTTCTTTGATCTTCATAACAATGGGGTTGATTTCCATGAAATGCGGACTCGCTCTGGCAAGTGATGATTAAAACAGTAGAAAGATTCTACCGGAAATCCACCGTTAAATCAGCCGCCACGAAGCCACACACAGCGTGCTTTTTTTTGCGTTTGGCGCACTCCCTTACTGCCTGACCTACTGATTCAGCACGAAATCGGCAAGGGTTTCGCAAAAACTGGCACAAGTTTCGCAAGCTCATCATCAACACACGGTTAAATGCCGGCATAACTGCAGGGTTTTGCCGCTTCCTATGCGAACACGAGGTGCCCCATGCACGCACAGTCCAAAGCCCGTTACAATCTTGCTCACCAGACCGAAACAGCTCGGCTGTTGCTGCTGGCCAACGAGATTTACCGCCGTTCCAACCAAAGCGACACTGCCTATGCTCAGCGCATGGCCGCGCGTATCGAATGCCGCGAACAGCTGCAGAGCCTTTTAATACGAGCACCTGAAAATGCTCAGGCGCAAGGTTTGATGGGCAGAGTGGAGATGGACGATGGCAATTTGCAAAAAGCCCGCACCTTGTTTGACACCAGCCTGAACCTACAGCCCGACCAAGCTCAGCAATACATCAATTTGGGTTACTGGGCGCTGAAAGTTGAGCGCCCGGCTCAGGCCGAGCAGTTTTTTTCCCAAGCGCTGCAGCACGAACGGCAATCTGCTTCCGCATTTAGTGGCATAGCACATGCAAAACGGCTTCAGAATCAATTTGATGTTGCCTACCTACATTACCGCACGCTAATTCGCAGCGGCCACGCCAATACCGGGGTCTACAGCGCGATGCTGGAATGTGCCAGCCACCTTAGCGTTCATAACGCTGACCCGCTGCTGCGTGCAGATGCCATTACCCTGCTCAACCAGAGCCACCTGGCGCACCAAAAAATCGGGCGCTTTGTGTGTGAGATTCTGCGCCAGCACTATTCACCAGACACAACCAGCGCAATGGATGAGCTGGCCGTTGCAGCCAGCGACGAACTCCTACTTCTGGCGCTGAACCAGATCATCCTACCCGACCCCGCTGTGGAATCACTGATTACCTCACTGAGACACCAGCTGGTAAAGCACATTGCCCGCAACGGCGATTTAGAGGATGACCTGCAACAAATCGCGCTCGCGTTGGGTCGCTACACCGAAAGAACCGGTTACGCGCTGGCCACCAAAGATGACGAACAGCAATTGGCAGCAACCATAAACATCCACCTGCGAACACAATTAAGTCAAGGAGATGGCCCGGATGCTCTGGCCGGTTCGGTCATTATCAGCGCGCTTTACGGCGCCCTGTTCCACCAAGATTTTTCCGCCGCGCTGGGGCAATGGAATCTGGTGGATTGGCCGCTGGCGATGCAACCACTGATGGCCGCAAGTTATTACGACCGTGCCTGGGAAGAGGCGATTAAACAGAGTTTCTCAGAGAAAGCGGACGAACTGCACCTGGATCGCGACGACACGCCTCAGGCATGGCCAGCGTGGACAGGGCTCAACAACAACACTGAAACCAGCCTCCGGGCGCTAATGGCCAACGAATTGGACCTGTCTGTTGAGCAGCTGCCAGCGACATTGCGGTTGATGGTGTGCGGCTGCCAGAGCGGCCAGCGAGCGTTAGAGTTGGCGCGTTATTTAAGCGATGTGGAAGTCATCGCGGTGGATGAATCTCTGGCAAATGTAGCCCGCGGCAGCGCCATGGCCGAGGCGGCAAATATTGAAAACATTGTGTTCTGGCCATGGTCATTGGCGCAGCGCTTTATTGCCGACGGCCACCAGGTGCACTGGATTGAAATAGGCCGCTTGCCATCACCGGCAATGGCCGACCTGCCGCTGGCAAGCCTGGTGGACCAAGTAGCCGCCTCTGGCGCAGTCATCCACCTGCACACCGATATGGCTGAGCAAACCGGTGGCGACAAGCAGATACGCCGGCTTATCAGCGAGCACAATTTAGAGCCCCGCCGTAATACGCTGCAGCAACTGCGACGCATGGTGTTGAATAATCGCGCAGGCGACCTATGGCAGGGCCTGCTGCAAGATGAAAATTTCTACAGTCTGGGCGGTTGTCACGATCGCTGGTTCCGGCCACAGAACCAGCAGCAACTGAAATCGATGCTGGCCATGGTCAGTAACGAAGTGCAATGGAAGCTGGTCAAGGCTCGCGACGAGGACGGTCACAGCCTGGCTACCGGCCCGGTGCAGCAACAGATTCGTGAGGAAGCTCTCGGCAGTCACGTTCAAAGCTTGCTAGGCCAGCAACTGAGCGTGTACTTTCAGCGTCGACGCTGATTGCGACAACGCTTACTATCGCCAGTCAGAAAACCATAACGGGCCTTAACGGTCCGTTATTCGTTGCGTCTACAAGTAAGGAGAAATAGCTTCTCCATACAAGTGCAGTTCTTCGAGAATGTGCCGCTGTTGCTGAGTAATATCTGGCCTAGCCATCAGGCGCTGGAGCTCCGCGCCATAGTCGGCAAGTGACAACCAACCTTTCGCTGGCTGGGTAAACCTCTGCACCCGAAACTGCTCCCAACGCTCCATTTCCTCACCGCTCAAGGTATCTGGATAATTGCGAGCACGGTAACGAAATAGCATTTCGGCCAAGCGTTGGTCGGTAAACTGAAATTCGCTTTCGGCAAGCTGCTGCGGCTCCATTGCCAGCGCTCGATCTAATTGCCCACGATCCCCCGGGCTGAGAAAGCCTCCCGCATAAATTTGTTCATCCGGATCCGCCAGCTGAGTGTCGTAATCACGTTCAAAGGCCGCGGCCACACGCTGCCCAAAATCTGGCCCCGCCTGGCGTAGAATAACCAGATGCCGGCGCATTTTCTCACCATCCAGATCCAGCCGCTGCAAGCGTTCCGCCGAGAGCGTTGCCAGCATGGTCGCCGGCGCCAAAACCGGGCACTTGTTCAGCTGAATTGCCTTTAGCGGAAAGCGGCGAATGCCTTCCGGTAGCGCCGATTGCGCGGTAAAAACCCGCTCGCGAATCTGCTCAACGCTGGCGCTAATCAGTTCATCAGGGTTTTCACGCAAATCATAAACAATCACCTGATTTTTGTTGCTGGCGTGTTCGGCAACTGGCGCAACCAGCGCGCAACTGCCTTGGCTGGCAGGGTACTTTCCGGACACGTGAAAAACCGGCTTTCGCGAGGAGGTATCCAGCATTTTGCGGGCCGCCTGCTTGGACTTGTTGGCCAGAGCAAATTCAAACAACCGGGGCTGGCGCTCCCGAATGAGTCGCGCCAGTGCAATCGTTGCGGTTACATCCGACATGGCGTCGTGGGCCTGGCCATGCTCAAGGGCATTTGCCCGGGCCAGATCCTCCAGGCGGAAGCTTGGGCTACCATCAGGCTTTAGCGGCCATTCTATGCCCTCTGGGCGCAGGGTATACGCCAGGCGCACCACATCAATCAGGTCCCATCGCGAATTACCATTTTTCCATTCCCGGGCGTAGGGATCACGCAGGTTGCGATAAAGGGTGTTGCGGGTTACTTCGTCATCAAAGCGCAAGCTATTGTAACCCACCACACAGGTGCCAGGCTGACTGAAGGCGCTGTTGATCATGGTAATGAATTCGGCCTCGGGATAACCGTCCTGCATGGCTTGCTGCGGCGTTATCCCGGTAATCAAACAGGCTTCCGGAGCCGGCAAATAATCATCGGCAGGCCTGCAGAAAATAACCAGAGGCTCTTCAATAATATTTAACTCGCTGTCAGTGCGAACACCGGCAAACTGACAGGGCCTGTCGTGCAATGGGTCGACACCGAAAGTTTCGTAGTCGTGCCAATAAAATGTGGGGGTCAAAACCGAAAACTCCTGCAAATATTATGTCCATAAGTCTAACAGAAAATACCGCATGCGCCTGCGTGTAGCCTGCGTACCAAAGGCATCGGCCATTTATATATACAATAATCATATAATTAGCGTAGCACCAATGTACATACAAGGCTTCGCTGCTATAATGGCTTGAATTTCTGCCTTTACTTGGTTTTGCATATGTTACCTGACATCCTGATTTGCGACGATTCCGAGATGGCTCGCAAACAGATGGCCCGAGCTTTGCCCGCCGCACTGCGTCAACAGGTCAGCTTCTGCTGTAATGGCAAAGAAGCACTGGCCCGTATCCGCAACAAGGCTCCAGATCTTCTGTTTCTGGATTTGAATATGCCCGAGCTGGACGGTTACGGGGTGCTCGAGCATCTTCACAGCGAACAGATCGAGCTGCTGACCATTGTGGTGTCTGGTGACATTCAGCCCCAGGCGAAGGCCCGGGTTTTTAGTTTGGGGGCCACGGCCTTTCTCAACAAACCGACAGCCCCGGCAGCCGTTACTGAGCTGCTTGCCCAATACGGCATTTACAGCGAGCCCGAGCAACCCCTGCCCTCAAGTGTTCCACCTGCGGGCTCACAGCTTGAAGCCAACGTGCCGGACCATCCTGCGAATGCCCAACCGGACCTGCAACTGCTGCTGAATGACTACCTGCGGGAAATTGCCAACGTCGCTATGGGGCGCTCGTCAGACCTGTTAGCGCGCTTACTGGGTATTTTTGTACGCCAGCCAATACCGACAGTAGCGTTTATTGCCAGCTCTGAACTGCACATGACCATCGCCGCCGCCAATGATAAAACCCATTATTCGGCAGTATGCCAAGGATTTACTGGCGCCGGAGTTGCCGGCGAAGCCTTATTACTGTTTGCCGACAGCAGTTTTCGTGAAATGGCAGAAATGCTGCACTACGACAATCTGGACGGCCCAGCGGTCAATATTGAAGTACTAATGGACATGTCCAGCATTCTGTTTGGCGCATTTTTGAAAGGCATTGGCGATCAGATGGACTTACGGCTGGGCCTTAGCCACCCAACGGTATTAGGGCAGCACCGGCAGATTGCCGAACTTCTGGACCACCACCACAATCGCGAACAACAACTGCTGTGCATTGAAATTACTTACACCATAGAAAACCATAATATCCAATGTGACATGCTGGTGCTGTTTACCGAAGACTCGCTGCCATTTTTGCAGCAACGTTTACAATATCTGGTGGAGTAACGAATGCCGTCATTAAACCCGGAAAGCGTAAGCTCGTTCCACTGGATGGCTGACATGGTTGAGTCGGTGGAGGTTGGACTGGTGGTGCTGGACCTGGAGTTTCGCGTGCAGATGTGGAACGGCTTCATGGAGTATCACAGCGGTATGACCGCCAGCAAAACTCATAACAAGGTACTATTCGAGCTGTTTCCGGATATCCCCCGAGCCTGGCTAAGCAGCAAGGTCGAAGCCGTAACCCTGCTAAACACCCGCGCCTTTACATCGTGGGAGCAGCGCCCCTACCTGCTTCGCTTTCGCAATACCCGGCCCATTACGGGCACTGAAGAATTTATGTATCAGAACCTCACCATCAGCCCACTATGCGGCCCGTCTGGTGCAGTAGAAAAAGTGTGCTTGATGGTCTACGACGTTACCGACATCGCCAGCAGCAAGCGGGCGCTGGAGCGCGCTAACGAACAACTTGCCCAGCTAAGCATGGTCGACAAACTGACGGGGCTATTAAACCGCGGCGCCTGGGAAAACTTACTGGATGCAGAATTTTCACGTTATCGTCGCTACGGCGGCAACAGCACATTGGTGATGTTTGACATTGACCACTTTAAAGCCGTTAACGATAACTTTGGTCACTTGGCAGGGGATGAAGCGATTCGCCAAACCGCGGCAACAACCCGCAGACACTTGCGCCACTCAGACAGCGCAGGGCGTTATGGCGGGGATGAGTTCGCTATTATTCTGCCAGAAACTGACATTGAGGGAGCTCTCGCGATTTGTGAGCGTATTTTGAGCGCCATTTCACGCGAGACGGTAACGGTAGAAGCCCACAATATTAACTTCACCGTCAGCATTGGTATTGCGCCACTCACCGATAGCCCATTAAATTATATGGCCTGGCTAGAGCAGGCAGACCAGGCTATGTACGCGGCAAAGCAGGGTGGACGCAATCAGATTGCTATTTTTTCGTAACAGCCTTGATTGCTCATGCCGGTTAAGGGGTAACGATCATTGACGAGTACCCACTAGAGCTTCAGCGGTCTTGCCTGCCCACAAGTACAAACCGGAGCGCTGCTGAATAAGCGCTCCGGTCAGTTTTACACCGTGACTGCTGACAGATTAGTCCTGCCAGCTCTGCACAGCCTCTTTGCCGTGTTTTTCACGCCACTCATTAAGAGTTTTATGGTTGCCACCACGGGTCTTAACCACTTCACCGGTATGCGGGTTGCGATAGGTTTTTTCCGGGCGCTTGGCGCGATTTCCACCGCCGCTCGTAGCAGTTGATGTCAAGGCAATAGACGGATCAATCGCGGCCAGAATCTGCAGGACGTCTTTCGGCGATTTGCTGTATTCGGCCATCAGTTCGCGGACTTTGTGTTCAAACGCCAATTCACTTTTCAACGCTTGGTCTTCTTCCAGCTTCTCCAGTTCTGCCGCCAGCTTTTCCATCAGCTGCTTCTTTTGATAATAGTCGTTAATTTTCGCCATGAAATTTAAACCTTGAGGTCTGAAATGCCTGATATGAACGGTGACAATATACCGATAGTATGTGGCCACCAAAATGTCGATACCAATAGTAATGAATCAGTAACGCCAAATCAAAGCATTAATGAACTATCCAGCATATTAAAATATACAATTCTTTCAGATTTCGAAAACTGCCGCTTTTTGTTAAGCAACTATCAATTAATACTCGTTTCTTAATGACGAGATTGGCAAAGATATACGCTGACTTTTCTGCATGAACTCAATAAGTACAATTGCCCGCTCATCACCATCATAACATTGAAATATTGCCCGCATTCCCGCAAACGGACCTTCCGCAACGTCTACATCGTCGCCGTATTTAATACCACCCGAGGCCGCAACCTTATCAAGACTGGCGCGCAAATGATCGATCACTTCATCTTCAACTGGGAGAGGTTTGCCACCGAATCCAATAATTCTTATCACACCGCGAGTAGAACGCAGTTTTGACCAGACTGGATTCAGTTGCGACAACTTGATAAAAATATAGCCTGAGAACAGCGCCTCCAATTTACAACTACGCTTTCCCGAGCGCAGCTTCTCAACCATCACTTTCGGGTAAAAACAGGGAATGTCCTGATTTTGTAAATGCATAAGGGCACGATCTCCCTGGCCGGGCTTGCACTGCAGGACATACCACTTCATAAAAGAGCCTGTTAGTAATGCTTGGCAGTTTGTACGTACGGTGAACTTGCTGATATAGCCCACCTCTCTAATACCCATCTGTAACACCCAATAGAAGCCACTCGCAACATTCCCTATCGCCACCAAGTTGTCGCTCGCAATTGTAACGCGAACATGGCGGCAAAATCATTTGCAAACACTGTGCATAAACGGCCCATGAGCTACACTGAAATGGACAGGGACTGATTTAAGGATGACATCATGAAACTGAGATTTCTAGGCGGCACCGGCACCGTTACAGGTTCACGCTACCTTGTTTCAGACGAAAAACATCGTCTGCTGGTAGATTGCGGCATGTACCAGGGTGTAAAGATCTTGCGGCTGCGTAACTGGAAGCCCTTTCCGGTAGAGCCCAACAGTATCGAAGCCGTTGTGTTGACCCATGCCCACATTGACCATTCTGGTTACTTGCCAGCGCTGGTCAAAAATGGCTTTCGTGGTAAGATTTATTGCACCCGTGCCACCCACGAACTGTGCAAAGTTCTATTGCCCGATGCCGGTTATTTACAGGAAGAAGATGCCCGTTACGCAGCGCGTAAAAAGTTTTCGAAACACGCAAACCCGGAGCCTCTGTTCACCGTAAAAGATGCTCAACAGGCACTCAAGCATTTCGAATCTCTGGACTACCACCAACCCTTTGAGCCGGTGCCCGGCTTCACCGTAAACTTCACCCCAGCCGGACACATTTTGGGATCGGCCTGCGTGCACATACACCATGAAAGCTCGAATCGCACCCTGGTTTTCAGTGGCGATGTGGGCCGCCAAAACGACATCATAATGCGACCTCCGGAACCCTTGACCCATGCAGACGTGCTGGTGTGCGAATCCACTTACGGTGACCGCACTCACGGCACCAGCGACCCGGAAACCGAGCTTGCAGAGATCATCTCGGCAACAGCGGCCCGCGGTGGCTTGACGCTGATTCCGTCCTTTGCCGTAGGGCGTGCGCAAATGCTGCTGTATGCGATACACAAACTGATCGCTGAAAAGCGTATACCGGAATTGCCGGTATTTCTGAACAGCCCGATGGCGATCAAAGCAACCGAGATTTTCTGTCACTTTCACAAAGAGCATCGGCTCACCCCCGCCCAATGCCAAAGTATTGATGAGCATACGGTGTATGTGCGCAAGGTTGAAGACTCCATAAAACTCGATGCCGTTCGTTATCCCTGCATCATTATCTCCGCTAGCGGCATGGCAAGTGGCGGGCGGGTACTTCACCATCTGAAAACCCTGCTACCCAATCATCGCAACAGCGTTATTTTTGCGGGATTCCAGGCATCAGGCACCCGTGGCGATGCCTTGGTTAACGGAGCGAGCGAAGTAAAAATCCACGGTGAATACTGGCCGGTTAAGGCTCAAATACACAACCTGGCCTCACTGTCGGCTCACGGCGACTACAATGAGATTCTTCAGTGGTTGCAACAGGACTCTGCACTCAAACCCGACAAGGTATACGTCACTCACGGTGAACCAGTTGCCAGCGATCAGATGCGCCGTCGCCTGCGTGAAACCCTGGGTTGGGACGCCGAGGTGCCGGAACTGGGCGCCGAAGTAAATATATGATCCAACGCGCCCTCTATGCGCTTTTTGTAAGCCTGAGCTTACGCAACAAAGGGTAAAAAGCTTAAAACAAAGCGCTGCAGGATTCGTTACACTTTAACGGTCAAGGATGACACGCTGGCATGGAATGCCAACACATGGAAGAAACCCCACGGAACCGGGGGCGCTCGAAGGAGTCGGGCATACAAGGATGGAATTCAGGGACGATGCACCCGGGATGGGTGAAGCCTGACGGATCAGGCCGGGGTCATAGCCACGGGCAACACAGCTGGCAAGGATGTCAGCTGTGCCGTGCGCCCCCGTAGCAACCTACGTTCTTATCTCTTGAAGCTGCGCCTGTCCTTTTCGGCTCTGGTTTAGTCCCGTGTTGCCGTGTGGATACTAACCACAACAACCAACTAGAACGTCCGGAGTTAAATCATGAAACGCAGCTCACTACTCGCTACGGTTACTCTTTTGTTCAGCCTGATGTCCGGCTTTGCCTTTGCTCAGGCGGCGAGCATCAATATCAATACTGCCGACAGCACCAGTCTGGCCTCGCTTTCAGGCATTGGCCAAAACAAAGCCGAAGCAATTGTGGAATACAGAGAAGCCAATGGCCCGTTCACCAGCGCCCAAGACCTGGCAAACGTTAAGGGCATCGGCGCACGAACGGTCGAAAAAAATGCAAACCGACTGACGACTGACGACTGACGACTGAAGACACACATGGCCCCAAGTCGCCCTAACAAAACAGGTGGTTGCGCTTAAGCAACCACCTGTTTTTCTGACGCAAGACTGACCGCGGCCTCACAGCATTTCGATCGCCATTGCAGTTGCTTCACCACCGCCAATACACAGAACAGCAACACCTTTCTTTTTGCCGTAGCGCTGCAGCGCGTACATTAGAGTAACCAAAATTCGCGAACCTGTTGAGCCTACGGGGTGGCCTTGGGCACAAGCACCGCCATGAACATTCACTTTATCTGGATCTAAACCCAGTTCGTGAATCGGCATCATCGCAACCATGGCAAAAGCCTCGTTGATTTCGTACAGGTCAACGTCGTCCTTACTCCAGCCGGTTTTGGCAAACAAGGTTTCCAGCGCACCCACCGGCGCACAGGTAAATTCTGACGGATGCTGGGATTGCGTGCTGTGTGCAACAACTCGGGCAAAAGGTTTGAGCCCGCGCTTTTCAGCTTCGGATTCTCGCATCAGTACCAGCGCCGAGGCGCCGTCAGAAATAGAAGAGGCGTTGGCCGCCGTGATGGTGCCGTCTTTGCTGAACGCCGGACGCAACGTCGGGATTTTTTCCAAGTTGGCGCTCAATGGCTGCTCGTCGTGCTCTACCAGGATGTCACCCTTGCGGGTTTTAACAGTGACCGGGACAATTTCGTCTTTCAGCAGTCCCTGTTCAATGGCGCGCTGCGCTCGCTTCAGGGAACTGATGGCGTAGTTATCCATATCTTCTCGGGTATAGCCTTTTTTATCAGCCATTTCTTGTGCAAAAGACCCCATTAACCGACCCGTTTCAGCATCTTCCAAGCCATCAAAAAACATATGATCCTGAGGCGCATCGCCTGGCCCCATACGGTAACCACCACGTGCTTTTAACAGCAAATACGGAGCGCTCGACATGTTTTCCATACCGCCAGCTACCATGATGTCGTTGCTGCCTGCTTTGATCAGGTCATGGGCTAGCATCGCCGCCTTCATACCCGAACCACACAACTTGTTGATGGCTGTTGCACCAGTGCTATCTGGCAAGCCGGCTTTCCGCATGGCCTGTCGTGCGGGACCTTGGCGCAAACCCGCAGGCAATACGTTGCCCATGATCACTTCTTGCACGTCACCTGGCTGTAAACCGGCGCGACGCACGGCTTCAGCAATGCACACAGCACCCAATTCCGGTGCAGGCACAGAGGACAAACTGCCCTGAAACCCACCCATTGGCGTACGCACTCCGCTGACAATCACTACCTGATCGCTGCTGTTCATATTAATTCCTTGTACTCTTGATATTGAAATCGTTGTTCTCGACGCAGACCGGCTCGCCCAAGCATATTTCAGTGTTCAAGCCACTGCACGAAAAGCTTACGGTTTATGGGGCGCAGCCAGATAATCTTGGGATTGCATTTCCAGCAAGCGCGACTCAGTGCGCTCAAATTCGAAACTCAACCGACCACCGGCGTATAGTTCTACAATTGGCACCGCCGCCGAAATAATAACCTTTACATTACGATCGTAGAATTCGTCAATCATGTTAACAAAGCGTCGAGCCTGGTCATCTCTGTCCTTACCCAACAGCGGCACATTGCTGATGATAATGGCATGGAACTGGCGGGCCAATTCGATATAGTCATTCTGGCTGCGAGGACCGTCGCAAACAGCTTCAAAATCGAACCACACTACGTCATCGGCATGGGCACGGGCTGGAATCTTGCGACCGTTTATTTCCATCGATTTACTGTGTTTGCCTGCTTCAACCGCCAAATCCTCAAAGCACTTAGTCAGACTGGCATCGGCTTCAGCCCCCAGCGGTGAATGGTAAAGCTGGGCTTGCTCCAGCGTGCGTAAGCGGTAATCTACGCCGCCATCCACATTCACCACATCGGTATGTTTTTTTACCAGTTCAATAGCCGGAAGAAAGCGCGCCCGTTGCAGACCGTCTTTGTATAAGCCGTCAGGAATAATGTTAGACGTGCACACCAACGTAACGCCACGCTCAAACAGACCTTGCATTAAGGTTGCCAGGATCATTGCGTCACCAATGTCGGACACAAAAAACTCGTCAAAACAAATAACCCGAGTTTCATCGGCAAATTTTTTGGCCACAAGTTCCAGAGGATTCTTTTGCCCCTTCAACAGCTTAAGTTCATTATGAACACGCTGCATAAAGCGGTGAAAATGCACTCTCATTTTGCGTTCGAACGGCAGGGCCTCAAAAAACGTGTCCATCAGGTAGGTTTTGCCGCGGCCAACGCCGCCCCAAAAATACAGACCTGTGATCGGCTCCTTTTTGCCCGTCCCCTTACCCAGTTTGCGACGCAATTTTGACATCTTGCTGTCGCGGGAGCTTTCCGCTGTCACCAGTTTGTCGTAAAGTGATTGAAGACGCTTTACGGCATCCTCCTGCGCAGCATCACGCAGGAACTCCGGACGCTGGAGGTCCTGCTGGTAGCGTTGCCAGGGTGGCATATTGATTGAACTGGCATCGGGCATAGACGCTGTCATCAGTGGTTTCCAAGGGTTACTGGTCGGTTTTGGCGCTGCATTCTCGCGCAATTTGAGTTTTTTCACCATATGGTGCTGCAACGCGACAATAAGACGATTGGCTCAAGCTTTTGTCGTGGGCGTATGGAGTCAGTGACGTTATACTCATTAGCTGTTCTACGGTTCACTATTTTTAAAAGGACAAAGCAACTTATGACAAACCTGATTATGGCAGCAGTTGCCGCCCTAGTGGTTGGCATTCTGATCGGGGTATTGCTGGGCCGCTCTACCGGGCAAGGCTCATCTCTGCGGCAGCGTCGCACCGAGCAGCAAGTTGACGAGCTGCGCAACGAATATACCCGCTATCAGGCGCAGGTTAACGAGCACTTTATGGAGTCTGCTCACCTGCTGCGCCGCTTCAATGACAGTTATCGCGATGTTAATCAGCACATGGCCAAAAGCGCCTCTCGCCTGTGTAACGACGACGAACTGATCCACGAATTGGAACAGAACTCAGCCCAACGCCTGAAAGACGAGCGCAAAGAAGGCTCAGAACCGCCTCGCGACTATGCACCAAAAGACCCAGACGATTCTGGCACGCTGGCAGAAGATTACGGCCTGAAAGAAAAAGCCAAAGCTAAGGTCAACGCAAAGGCCTGAGAGAGTGCTGGCCTAAGCCGGGTTATCGCACTCGATAAACCGGTGGGCCAGCCCCAACTCCTTCGCCAAAGCTTCCCCTAACGCCTGAACACCGTAACGCTCGGTGGCGTGATGTCCAGCCGCAAAATAATGAATCCCCCGCTCTCTGGCGGTATGAGTAGTGGGCTCTGAAATCTCACCGCTTATGTAAGCATCCAGCCCCGCATCCGCCGCAGTATCAATAAATCCCTGCGCACCACCGGTGCACCAAGCCACTGTTTTGATCAGTTCGGGCCCACCCTCGATATGCAAAGGTTGCCGCTGCAAGCAACCTGAAATACGCTCGCTTAACGCCTGTGGCGTCAACGCATGGGCAAACTCACCACGCCACACCAGACCATTCATCGGCTCCGGGCTATCGATACCCAGCACCCGGGCCAGATTGCGGTTGTTGCCGTACAGCGGATGGTCATCCAGTGGCAAGTGATAACCCACCAGATTCATATCGTGAGTAAGCAAGGTTTTTAAACGATTGCGCTTTATGCCAACCACACGCTGGTCTTCACCTTTCCAGAAATAACCGTGGTGCACCAGAACCATATCTGCTTTCAGCTCCACCGCCGCATCCAGTAGCGCCTGTGAGGCTGTAACGCCCGTAATCAGGGTGTTTATCTCGGCCTTACCTTCCACTTGAAGCCCGTTGGGGCTGTAATCCTGAAATTTTTCGGGCGTCAGCCAGCTCTCAAGCAGCGCCATAATCTCGTTTCTATGCGCCATAGTAGTGCCCCTCGATAATCAGCGTGTATTACAGAGTGCTGTTAACGCCTCCAACAGAGCATCATTCTGCGGCGCTTTAGCAATGGTGATACGCAGAAACTCGTTGATCCGCGGCTTGTTGAAATGCCGAACGATCACACCCTGCTCGCGTAAACCGTTCGCCAAGTCAAGTCCGGCCCGTTGCGGATGACGGGCAAACACAAAGTTGGCTCTGGACGGAAGCACCTCAAAGCCCAGTTTCTGCAAACATTCACTAACCCGCACACGCTCACGAATCACCCCGTTTCGGCTATCCTGAAACCAGTTATCGTCTTCATACGCGGCCTGTGCGCCCGCCAAAGCAAGCCGATCGAGAGGGTAGCTGTTGAAGCTGTCTTTCACCCGGTTCAGAGCTTCTATGAGGTGCGCATTACCGGCAGCAAACCCGACCCGCAAACCCGCCAGCGAACGTGATTTCGACAGAGTTTGAGTAACCAGAAGATTTGGATAAAAGTCAATTAAGTCAATGGCGGTTTCTCCGCCGAAGTCGATGTAGGCTTCGTCAATAACGACGACTCGGTCTGGATTGGCCTTAAGCACCACCGCAATTTCAGTTAGGTTCAGGTAGCGTCCAGTGGGCGCATTCGGATTGGGAAAAATGACGCCTCCGTTGGGCTGACTGTAATCATCAGGGTCAATCGCAAACTCGTCATTCAATGGCACTTTGCGAGCCTTAATGTTGTAAAGACTGCAATAAACAGGATAAAAGCTGTAGCTGATGTCCGGGTAAAGTATCGGTTGGTCTTGCTGAAACAGTGCGCAAAAAACGTGCGCTAAAACTTCGTCGGAACCGTTACCCAGAAACACTTGGTCGGCTTTAATGCCGTGGTAGGTGGCAATGGTTGCCTTCAGCGCCTGCCCCTCGGGATCCGGATACAGGCGCAGATTGTCGTTAAGCTCGGCCTGAATGGCTTCGATGACCTTGGGCGACGGGCCAAAGGGGTTCTCGTTGGTATTGAGTTTTACCAGGTTAGCGATTTTAGGCTGTTCGCCGGGAATATAAGGCACCAAATCGTGAACCAGTGGGCTCCAGAATTTGCTCATGGGTTTTCTCCGTAGCGGTGACCGTTGGTAATGCGGCGTCTAATCTTGCTGGATTCGATATTCTGCCGAGCGCGCGTGGGCGGTCAGGCCCTCGCCTCTGGCCAGCACGGAAGCCACTCGCCCCATACGGCTGGCACCTTCGGCGCTAAATCCGATAATAGATGAGCGTTTCTGGAAATCGTAGACACCCAGAGGCGATGAAAAACGCGCGGTGCCGCTAGTAGGCAGCACGTGATTCGGGCCGGCACAATAGTCCCCAAGGGCCTCGGCGGTATACCGGCCCATAAAAATAGCACCGGCATGGCGAATGTCCGCCAACAACGCTTGCGGATCAGCAACAGACAATTCCAGATGCTCCGGCGCAATTCGATTAGATACTTTGGCCGCTTCTGCCAGATCGGCAACCTGAATCAGAGCCGCGCGATCGGCCAATGAGGTGCGGATAATCTCCGCCCGTTCCATGGTGGGCAGCAGTCGTTCAATACTGGCTTCCACCGCATCCAGAAACTCGGCGTTGGTGCTAATCAGAATCGACTGGGCCTGTTCGTCGTGCTCGGCCTGGGAGAATAGATCCATCGCAATCCAGTCCGGGTCGGTCTGACCGTCACAAATCACCAAAATTTCCGACGGCCCGGCAATCATGTCGATACCTACAGTGCCAAACACCTCGCGCTTGGCCGTCGCTACAAAAATGTTGCCAGGGCCCACAATCTTATCCACTGCCGGCACCGTGTCTGTGCCATAAGCCAGCGCGGCCACAGCTTGCGCTCCGCCAATGGTAAATACACGATCTACTCCGGCAATCGCCGCCGCCGCAAGTACCATGTCATTCACCACGCCGTCCGGTGTCGGCACCACCATAATCACTTCGGCCACGCCGGCGACTTTTGCCGGTATGGCGTTCATCAGAACAGACGATGGATAGGCCGCTTTGCCGCCAGGCACATAAAGCCCGGCCCGATCAATCGGCGTAATCTTCTGGCCTAGCACCGTGCCGTCGGCTTCCTCATACTGCCAGGATTCCTGATTCTGACGCTGGTGATAATCACGCACCCGGCGAGCCGCGTGCTCAAGGGCATCGCGCTGATCCTGAGGAATGGTTTTCAAAGCATGCTGCAGCCGCTCCTGACTCACTTCCAATTCGGCCACGCTGCCAACGGTCAAGCGATCAAACTTGGCCGTAAACTCCAGAACAGCCGCGTCGCCGCGAGTTTTCACCTCGTGCAGAATATGACGCACTGACTCGTTCACCTGATTATCCACGCTGTCATCCCAAGCCAGGAGCGCGGATAGTGCGCTTTCAAAGTCTGCGTCGGAGGCGTTCAATCGCTGGATATTAACGGTCATGTGCTAAACCCTGTAGTGGTTGAAGAGCTGTGGATAAAAGAGCGAAGCGAGAGTGAAGTTGCCGCAAGCGCTCAGGTTGGGTTTGCTGTCCGGCACTTGGAAGTTTGACGCAAGCGCGGGGAGGCTTTGCTAACTTTGGGTGGCAGCAATCTGTCCCTAAACGTGCGTCGGTTCAATACGCAAATGCTGGCTACTAACGGCGTTTTTCGACTGCAGCCGACATCATTTCGATAATGGGATTTATACGTTCGTGTTTCATTTTCATGGAAGCACGATTCGCAATTAATCGGGTGCTGATATGTTCAATCAATTCCCGCGCTTCCAAGCCATTGGCTTTCAAGGTGTTGCCAGTATCAACAATATCGACGATCTCATCGGCCAGACCCAGAATCGGTGCCAACTCCATGGCACCGTAAAGCTTGATGATGTCAGCCTGGCGGCCCTGAGCTGCATAGTAGCGCCGCGCCAAATTCACGAACTTAGTCGCGACCTTCAAGCGCCCTGTTGGCACTGGGCACCCTTTAGCTCCGGCGGTCATCAGCCGGCAGCGAGCGATATTCAAGTCCAGCGGCTCGTACAAGCCTTCACCACCGTGTTCCATCAGCGTGTCTTTGCCCGTCACACCCAAGTCAGCGGCACCGTATTGCACATAGGTCGGAACGTCTGTGGCCCGAAGAATAAGCACACGCACATGGTCGTCGGTGGTAGGGAACACCAGCTTGCGAGACTTATTCACGTCGTCAATTAATTCAATTCCGGCTTCCGCCAGCAAGGGCAGGGTTTCTTCCAGAATGCGGCCTTTCGACAAAGCAATAGTGATGAAATCTGTCATATCGTATCCGGTTTCCCGTTATCTCTTTGCTGCAGAGTTACTTAACCCGGCAAACGGCGAATGCTGGCACCCAGCAACTGCAGCTTTTCCTCGATGCACTCGTAACCGCGATCGATGTGATAAATACGATCAACCACCGTATCTCCCCTAGCTACCAGGCCGGCAATCACAAGGCTGGCGGAGGCTCGCAGGTCCGTAGCCATCACCGGTGCGCCAGTCAGGTGGTCAACGCCCTTTATAATCGCCGCGTTACCTTCCATGGTGATATCTGCACCCATCCGGATCAGCTCTTGTAAATGCATGAAGCGGTTTTCAAACACCGTTTCTATAATGGTGCCCGTGCCTTCGGCGATACAGTTCATGGCCGCAAACTGGGCCTGCATGTCGGTAGGAAATGCAGGATAGGGCGCAGTACGAATACTGACGGCTTTGGGCCGCTTGCCTTTCATGTCCAGCTCTATCCAGTCTTTACCACTGGTGATGTGGGCGCCGGCTTCTTCAAGCTTGGATAGCACCACGTCCATCAGACCTTCGCGGGTATCTTTCAGCTTTATTCGGCCGCCGGTAGCAGCGGCCGCCACAAGATAAGTGCCAATTTCAATTCGGTCTGGCAGTACGTGGTGGTGACAGCCATGCAGACGCTCTACACCATTAATCTCAATGGTAGAGGTGCCATGACCTTTAATATCGGCGCCCATGGCAATCAGGCACTCGGCCAAATCAACCACTTCTGGCTCGCAAGCAGAATTTTCCAGAATGGTTTTGCCATCGGCTAGAGTTGCTGCCATCAGCAGGTTTTCAGTACCGGTTACCGTCACCATATCCATGAAAATGTGCGCGCCCTTCAGGCGGCCATTGGTTTTGGCTTTTATGTAGCCATTTTCCACAGAGATTTCAGCGCCCATGGCTTCCAGGCCCTGAATGTGCAGGTTTACCGGGCGGCTACCAATAGCGCAACCACCGGGCAAAGATACCTGTGCTTCGCCAAAATGCGCTACCAGCGGCCCTAACACCAGAATGGACGCGCGCATGGTTTTCACCAGCTCGTAGGGAGCGTGAAAGTGCTTGATGGTGTTGGCGTGAATTTCCACGCTCATCTTCTCGTCAATCATCAGCTCCACGCCCATACGGCCAAGCAGCTCAATCATGGTGGTGACGTCGTGCAGGTGCGGCAGATTGCTAATAGTGACCGGTTCATCGGCCAGAAGTGTCGCAGCAAGAATCGGCAAAGCAGCGTTTTTGGCGCCGGAAATGCGGATTTCACCGTCTAGCGGCCTGCCCCCGCGAATCAGAAGTTTATCCACAACAAATAGTATCCTGTATTTTGCGGGCTATCAGCCCTGGCGCGCAGCCCATTCGGCGGGAGTAAAGGCCTTGGGATGCAGAGCGTGAATGGTGCCATCCATAATCATCTGAAACAGCGCTTTGTTGATCAGCTGTTGGCGTTTGATAGTAGGTAAACCCTCAAAAACGTCGCCCACTGCAACAACCATGCAATGTGAACCGTCAATCTGCACCTGAATTTCACAGTCTGGCAACTCATTCTGCACCAGCGTGGTAATTTCGGCGACATCCATAAACACTCCTCGGATATTGAAAAATCAAGAGGCTGAATTGTAACCAATTCCTTAGCCGGGGTCAGCTTTCACATTGGATAATCCGCATCAATACTGGCCGCCAGCAATGATTCTCAGGTCAATCCGCGTTTACGACTGGCCCAACAGTGGCAAATCCTGGCAATGCGTCATTCAAATTCGCCAGCGCGGCCAGCGCCAGCAAACGTTCACCGGGGTGATCAAAGTGCAGGTTAAGCGAGCGCTCGCGGGCAAAGCGTTTCCAGCACAGAAGTACCGATAACAACGAGCTGCTAGCGCTGGTCAGTTTCGCTAAGTCCACGGTGATGTCGCCCTCGGCCCCGGCCAGCAGAACCTCTCCCCGTTGGCGCAAGTTGGCCGCGGCCATGGCATCGGCTTCGCCGTTAATTGTCAGAATATTATCGCTGAATTCAAGTGTTGGCTGCGGGTTACTCGCGCTCATTATTGCTCTGCTTTTTCGTCAGTTGTCTGATCCAGACCGAGGCTATCAGCCGCATCATTCCAGCCGTCGATCACCACCTGCACCTGGTCCCGGTTGGCTTCCATTTCCTGACTGAAACGATCGCGGAATGCCAGTCCGATGTTCACGCCTTCCACGATCACGTTTTCCATCATCCACTGGTCGTTCTTGGCGCGATACATAGAATAGGTAACCGGGTAGCGATTGCCTGTTTCGGTGATCACCTGCATATCCACAGACGCCCGGTTATCGTCGCGCGGGTTGAACGTAGCGCCTAGCACCTCAATACGAAAGTTACGTGACTCCACCAGAGTCTGGGCGTAGCTCTCAAACAAGCTGCGTTTGAACTTTTCTACAAACTGATCACGCTGTTCTGGAGACGCCTGGCGGGCGTAGCGCCCCATTACCCGGGCAGCAATGCGGCGGAAGTCAACAAAACCCTCCATTGTTTGATTCATGCTGCTGTAAAACGCTTCTGAGTCGTCTTGGTATAACTCCCGCTCCCGGTTGAGCTGTTCAACCATGCGTTGGGTGTTATCGTTTACATAGACTTGCAACTGTTCTTCAGTGTCAGCTTGAGCAGCCACAGCAAGCAGACTGAGCAAAACGAACAGAAAAATGGATCGATGATGCACGACGGCCATCTTGGTGTCTCCGGTTGGGTGCTTGTTGCAAGGGCCCTAGCGGCCAGAAGCAAAGTTACTGATCAGCCGCTCGATATTCATCGCCGACTGGGTAGTGTAAAAGTTATCGCCCGGCTGCAGGGATTCCAGATCACCACCAATGGATATGTCAATATACTGCTCACCCAGCAGACCGGATGTACGTATCATTGCTGCGCTGTCAGCAGGAATGTTGTTTATATCTGAGTCAATAGACAGTGTTACGCGGGCCTTAAACGTGTCGCGGTCCAGCTCGATAGACTCGATAGAACCAACCTGCACGCCCGCCATTGACACTCTCCCCCGCGGCCCCAGGCCTCCAGTATCGGTAAAGTCTGCATATACGGTGTAGGTGCTGCCGGCCGCAGCCAATGACAAACCGCTGACTTGCAGCGCCAAAAACATCATGGCACCCATGCCTGCCAGCACGAACAATCCAACAATTATTTCAGTGGTTCTCTGTGCCATCACCGGCTCCTGTTAATTTCCAGATAATCAGAAATTGCCGAACATTACGGCGGTCAATATAAAGTCCAGCCCAAGCACGGCCAGCGACGAATACACCACGGTTTTTGTGGTTGCCGAACTGATGCCGGCAGATGTTGGCACGCAGTCATAGCCTTGATACACCGCAATCCAGGCGCACACAAAGCCAAACACAACACTTTTTATGACGCCGTTTAACACGTCGTCACGAAAATCAACCGAAGCCTGCATGTTGCCCCAAAACGAGCCTTCGAAAACGCCCAGCCATTCCACTCCCACCAGCATACCACCAAGGATACCCACCATCGAAAACACCAGGGCTAGGATGGGCATACTCAGAAAGCCCGCCCATAACCGCGGCGCTATCACTCGGCGCAAAGGGTCTACGCCCATCATTTCCATGCTCGAAAGCTGCTCTGTGGCTTTCATCAGGCCGATTTCTGCGGTCAACGCCGAACCGGCGCGGCCAGCAAACAAGAGCGCGGTCACCACCGGCCCCAATTCGCGCACCAGGGTCAAGGCAATCATTTGGCCAATGGCCGACTCAGAGCCAAAGTCGCTGAGAATCGTATAGCCCTGCAGCCCAAGTACCATGCCAATAAACAGCCCGGAAACCACCACAATCACCAGTGACAGCACCCCAACCGAATATATCTGTTTCAACAGCAGTGGCAGGCCCACCGACGGTTTTGGCACGCCTACCAGCACGCCCAGCAAAAACTGACTGGCTCGCCCAAAAGACGCCAAAAAATCCAGCGTATTTTTACCCAGGCGAGCAATCGCATCCATCATTGCTTTGCTCCCAGCCCGAAATCGGCGGCCCGTTCTGGCGCCGGATAGTGAAAAGGTACGGGCCCGTCGGGCTTGCCCTGCAAAAACTGCTGCACTTTGTCTGATGAGTGCTCGCGCAGTTGCTCCGGCGTGCCCGCGCCAATCACCTTGCCGTCAGAAACAATACAAGCGTAATGACAAATGCTCAGTGATTCCGGTACGTCGTGAGACACCAGCACGCTGGTCAGACCCATGGCACTGTTAAGCTGACGAATAAGCTTCACCACCACGCCCATGGCAATGGGGTCTTGGCCGGCGAAGGGCTCGTCGTACATAATCAATTCCGGGTCCAGCACAATGCTGCGCGCCAGAGCCACTCTCCGCGTCATGCCGCCAGACAGCTCGGCGGGCATCAGGTCGCGCGCGCCGCGCAGGCCTACGGCTTCCAGCTTCATCAGAACAATGTCGCGAATCATGTCTTCTGGCAGTTTGGTGTGTACCCGCAGCGGGAACGCAACGTTCTCGTACACGCTCACATCTGTAAACAGGGCCCCGCTTTGAAACAACATGCCCATCTTTTTCCGCAGCTGATACAGCGCACTGCGTCGCAGCTTGGGTATATTATGACCATCAACCAAAACCGAGCCAGACTCCGGCTTCAGCTGCCCGCCAATTAAACGCAACAATGTTGTTTTCCCGGTGCCACTAGGGCCCATGATCGCAGTGATCTTGCCACGAGGAATCTGCAAACTGAGGCCATCAAAAATACGCCGCCCAGACCGCGAAAAAACCACGTTTTCCAAGGAAATATAAGCAGCTTCTGCCATAACCCACCCCTTAAAAGAGCCGCTACATTATGCCAAGACGCACTCAAGCTCAATCCGCTATGGCTAAAATGTAACCTTGCGAACGGGCCGCAGCCAGGTTTTGACCCATTCAGAGACAGCCCACGGCCGTCCAGTGTTATACTCTGTTTAACGACAGCCCAAGCGGCGCCTCATGATAGCCCAAGTGACGAAATCTCGGCCACCAGCCGAATTAGAACCAAAGAGCAGGAATAGGATGACAGAACCAGTGCCAAAGGATTTCCGAGAATCCGCGCTCAACACCATCCGCATCGAGCGCGATGCCATCGCCAGCCTTGAACAGCGTATTGGTGAATCATTCACAAGCGCCTGCCAAGCACTTATGGCTTGCCGTGGCCGTGTAGTGGTGACCGGCATGGGCAAATCCGGCCATATCGGCAACAAAATTGCTGCAACTCTGGCCAGTACCGGCACACCGGCTTTTTTTGTTCATCCCGGTGAGGCCAGCCATGGTGATCTGGGCATGATTACCAGCCAGGACGTGGTGATCGCTATCTCTAACAGCGGCAACACCAACGAAGTGGTCACCCTGCTGCCATTGTTGAAGCGCATGGGCACACCGCTGATCAGCATGACCGGTAATCCGCAGTCGGTGCTGGCACAGGAAGCCCTGGCCAATCTCGACGTTAGCGTACTTAAAGAAGCCTGCCCGTTAGGCCTGGCACCCACATCCAGTACGACCGCCACATTGGTGATGGGCGATGCCTTGGCCGTTGCTCTGCTGGAAGCACGGGGCTTTAGCGCTGAAGACTTTGCGTTTTCGCACCCTGGAGGACGCCTTGGCCGCCGTCTGCTGTTGCGAGTACTTGATATCATGCACAGTGGCGACAGCATTCCGGTAGTCAGTGAAGGTACGACCCTCAGCGGTGCGCTGCTGGAAATCTCCCGAAAGGGTCTGGGCATGACCACTGTCGTGGACAGCAAAGGCGCCCTGATAGGCGTATTCACTGACGGCGATCTTCGCCGCAGCCTGGATAAAAACGTAGACGTACACACCACTGCCATAGAACAGCTGATGACCCGTAATGGCAAAACCATCCGCGCCGACCAACTGGCGGCGGAAGCTCTGAATATTATGGAAGAAATGAAGATCAGCGCACTGCCAGTAGTCGGTGAGCACGGTGAGTTGGTGGGGGCCCTGAATATGCACGACCTGCTGCGTGCGGGAGTCATTTAATGGACACTCCGGTTGTGGATGCTCCTAGTTTTCGTCCGCACTGGCCGGCCAGCGTGCTCGCCAAAGCAGCCAACATTCGCCTGATTGCACTGGATGTGGATGGCATCATGAGCGATGGCAAGGTTTACTTCAGTGCCAGCGGTGACGAGCTAAAAGCCTTCAATATTCTCGACGGGCTCGGACTCAAACAGCTGATGGCCGCAGGCATTACGGTCGTAGTTATTACCGGAAGGCGTTCACCACTGACCGAAAAACGCATGACTGACCTGGGCATTCTGCACCTGCTGCAAGGCCGCGAAGACAAACGCGCCGCACTGCTGGAGATTGTCGATCTGCTGGGCATCCCGGCCAGTGATATTGCATATATGGGTGACGATTTGCCAGATTTGCCAGCGCTTCGCTACGCTGGTTTTAGCATTACCGTGCCCAACAGCTATTGGCTGCTGCAGGAGCACGCCGATTATTGCACCCTTAGTCGCGGCGGTGATGGCGCGGTGCGCGAGGCCTGCGACCTGATTCTCGCATCCCAGGGCAAGCTCGACACGGCACTCGCGCCCTACCTTGGAACCTATCTTGAACCTGCCCGCGACGCGGAAAGCGCACCATGACCTCAGGTAAAGGCGGGGGTCTGCTTGTTTCGCTGTTACCGGAACAACGCCCCAGGTGGCGAACGATTGCCCTTCTGGCCACGTTCATTGCCACAGCTGCCCTGCTGTGGCACAGCGACAGCGAAGTACCAATGCCAACGCAAGACAGTGAACTACGCGGTGACAGCGAACCCGACAGCTTTGTGGTGGGTGCCCTGTACACCTCTTACGACGAACAAGGCACCATCAAAATCCAGTTTGTCAGCCCCCGCATTGAACAGTTCGAAGCCAACGGATACGCCATCATGGCCGAACCACAAGCCACAATTCAGGGCCAGCCCGGCTCGGAACCCTGGCAGCTTACCGCCAAACACGGCAAACTGCGCGACGGCAATAGCCAGCTGGAGCTTGAGGGTGATGTGCGTCTTGTTCGACAGATTGGTGAGCGCAGCGCCACTTTGAGCACGACCAGATTGACGCTGGATAACCGCACCAATATGGCGTACACCGATGCCCCCGTCGAAATCGTTGACGCCACCGGCACCACTCACGCCACGGGCATGAAAGCCTGGCTCAATGAACGTATTCTGGAACTTGACTCCCAGGTGGAAGGACGCTATGAAACTGGCAACTGAACGTAACACCCCCTTTTGGCGTCGCGCACGAGGCCTGGGTATGGGGATAGGCATGAGCTTCGGGCTGGCAGGCTTGCTCGTCAGCACGCCAGGCGTGGCCTTTGATCTTAATTCCAACATCCCCATCAATGTGGCCGCCAATTCAGCACGGCTCGACGATGCCAAAGGCGTTGCAACCTACACCGGCGATGTTGAACTGGTGCAAGGAGATACCAAGCTGTTTGCTCAAGAGGTGGTGCTCTACCGCGACATAAACGGGCTTAACCGTATTAAAGCGACCGGTACCCCGGCCCACTACGTTCAGCCCACAGCCAACGGAAAAGGGGAGACCGACGCCAAAGCACTCACCATAACCTGGTCTGCTGCCGAAAAGCAGCTCACCTTTGAACGCGACGCAGTGATCAGGCAAACTGGCAATATTTTTCGCGGTGAAGTGATTCTTTACGACACCGTGAATCGCGTCGTCACTGCCCAAGGCAGTACCGAAACAGGCTCCGGGTCAGGCCGGGTAGAAATGACGATCCAGCCTCGCAGCACACAGGAATCCGATGGCCGTTCTCAGAGCCAGTAATTTGGCAAAAAGCTACAAACAGAAAAAAGTGGTCATTGACGTGTCGCTGGAAATTCGCAGCGGCGAAATCGTCGGACTGTTAGGCCCTAATGGTGCCGGCAAAACCACCTGCTTTTATATGATTGTCGGGCTGGTGCAGGCTGACCACGGCCGCATCACGATCGATAACCAGGACATCACCCCGCTGCCCATGCACGGCCGCGCCCGCAAAGGCATTGGCTACTTGCCACAGGAAGCCTCAGTATTTCGCAAACTCACTGTGCGCGACAATATCATGGCCATTCTGGAAACCCGTAAAAGCATGAAACGGGTGGAGCGCGAGGCGAAGCTAGAGGAATTGCTAGCCGAGTTTCACATCAATCACATCCGCGACAGTATGGGTATGGCACTGTCTGGGGGTGAGCGTCGCCGGGTAGAAATTGCTCGCGCGCTGGCTATGGAGCCCGCGTTTATTCTGCTGGACGAACCCTTCGCCGGGGTGGACCCAATCTCGGTTAGCGACATCAAGCAAATCATTCGCCACCTGCGCGACAAAGGCATAGGCGTACTGATCACCGACCACAACGTGCGCGACACTCTGGACATCTGCGAAAACGCCTACATTGTATCCGGCGGCCATATCATTGCTTCCGGCAGCTCCGCCGAAATTTTTGCCAACCAGCAGGTCAAAGAGGTCTATCTGGGCAACGAGTTTCGACTTTAGTAGACCTTGAAAATGGGCATGCTATGACATCGCCAAAGGTGAATCGGTTGATTCCCCGGTGAACTCTAGTAGACTCGGCAGAGAACTTGCTTGTGAACGCAAACCTCGGTTAGCCAACCTTTTTCCAGTGGCTGCCACGCGCCAACCGATCGAGTAATGGATTTCCAAGAATGGTGATGAAAGCTTCTTTGCAGCTCAAGCTGGGCCAGAGCCTGACCATGACGCCCCAGCTCCAGCAGGCGATTCGCCTGCTACAGCTTTCTACCCTCGACTTGCAGCAGGAAATCCAGCAGGCACTGGAATCCAATCCCATGTTGGAAGCACCGGAAGAGGACGACCACGGCGATGATGAGCCCACGCACGCGGACACCAACACCGATCAAAATACGGACTCCAGCGCAGCGGATGCCTCTCTAGACACCAGCAAAGACTGGGACGAAAACGAAAACGGTCCCGACTGGGCCAGCGAAAATGAAATCCCCGATGCCCTACCAGACGACCTACCGGTAGATACCGCCTGGGACGACGTATACCAATCAGCGCCGGCGCCGGCCAGCAGCAATGGCGACGATAACGACTACGATTTTGAGACCCGCAATTCGCCTACTGAAACCCTGCGCGATCACTTGGAGTGGCAGCTCAACCTGACCACCATGACGGACCGCGACCGCGCCGTTGCTCACGCCCTGATGGACGCCGTTGACGAGCGAGGCTACCTGAGCAGCTCGCTAGCCGAGATTTATACCGGCCTAAGGGACGAACATGACGACGACCCCCTGGAACTGGATGAACTTGAAGCCGTATTAAGGCGCCTGCAGTTTTTTGACCCGCCCGGTGTATTTGGTCGCGACTTGCAGGAGTGCCTGCTGATCCAGCTGAACCAGATGCCACCAGACACCCCTTGGGTTTCTCAGGCGCGCATGGTCATCACCCACTACATCAGCCTACTAGGCAATCGTGACTACGCCCAACTGCTGCGCCGTAGCCGCTTAAAAGAAGATCAGCTGAAACACGTACTGGCGCTGATTACCAGCCTGAATCCGCGTCCCGGCGATGTGATTGACCGAACCGAACCGGACTACGTAATACCAGACGTGATTGTATACAAGCGCAACGAGCGCTGGCGGGTAGAGCTGAACCCAGAAATTGCACCGCGCATTCGTGTAAATGCCAGCTATGCTTCATTGATAAAGCGCGCCGATAGCAGCGCTGACAACACCTACATGCGCGATCAGTTGCAAGAGGCTAAATGGTTCATCAAAAGCCTGCAAAGCCGCAACGAAACGCTGCTAAAAGTAGCTACCCGTATCGTGGAATATCAACAAGGTTTTCTAGACCAGGGTGAAGAGGCCATGAAGCCGCTGATTCTCTCGGAAATCGCTCAAGCCGTAGAAATGCATGAATCTACCATCTCCCGGGTAACCACCCAGAAGTTCATGCACACACCTCGCGGCATTTTTGAGCTCAAATATTTTTTCTCAAGCCATGTTAGTACCGATGCTGGCGGAGAATGTTCCTCAACCGCGATCCGCGCCATGATAAAAAAGCTGATAGCGGTCGAAACCTCCAAAAAACCGTTGAGCGACAGCAAAATTGCGGCCATGCTTGGGGAACAGGGAATTCAAGTGGCGCGGCGTACCGTGGCCAAATACCGGGAGGCACTGCAAATACCTCCATCGAACGAAAGAAAGCGACTGGTGTAGCAGCACCAACGTAACAACACCGACGCAATAGCAGGAGAAGCCTATGCAACTTAACATTTCAGGCCATCATGTCGAACTGACCGAAGCACTCAAAGCGTACGTGAACGAAAAATTCCAGCGCCTGGAACGCCACTTCGACCAGATCAGTAACACCAATGTGACTCTGCAGGTGGAAAAATTGCGCCAGATAGCCGAAGCTACCGTAAACATTAGCGGTGGCGAATTGCACGCTAAGGCCGAAAATGGAGACATGTACGCAGCTATTGATGCTCTGGTGGACAAACTGGATCGCCAGATTCTTAAGTACAAAGAAAAGCAAGTATCCCGGATGCATGGTAACTAACACCGGATACAACGCGTAAACGCTTCACGCGCTGCGACATGACACCATGCCGCAGCCTTTTTTTTAATGGAAGTACCGTCGACCCATGAGCGAGACATCCCTGACTATAGAGACCATCCTTGCCCCGGAACTGACACTTTGCAACGTGCCAGCGTCCAGCAAGAAAAGGGTTCTTGAGTTTATTGCAGAGCAAATTCACCTGCATAATGCCACCTTGGGCGACACTCAGATATTCAGCAATCTGATTGCCCGCGAGCGCCTGGGCTCCACCGGAATCGGCCAAGGCATCGCCATCCCCCACTGCCGCCTGGAAGGCCTCGATCACGTTATTGGTCTACTCATCACCCTCAGCGAGAGCGTGGATTTTGATGCCATTGACAACCAGCCGGTAGACTTGGTGTTTGCTCTGATTGTGCCAAAAGAAGCCACCAGCGAGCACCTTGAGCTGCTTAGCCAACTTGCAGAAAAGTTCAACGACCGTGCTTTTTGTGACCGCCTGCGCCAGTCGGAAGATGCCATTACCCTATTTCAGCGTATGACTTCCAGACGCTGATCTATCCTGACCTGATCCACCTCGACCGTTCGCACTCAAAAGGTTATTAACGATGAAACTGATTATTGTTAGCGGCCGTTCCGGATCAGGTAAAAGTACCGCGTTGCACGTTCTGGAAGATCTGGGTTTTTATTGTATCGACAACTTACCCATTGGCCTGCTGTTTCCGCTGACCAGAGAAGCTGCCGCCCAAGAGCCTGCCGGCCGCCTGAATAAAATGGCAGTGAGTATAGACGCGCGCAACCTGTCCGGCGAACTGGCCAATTTCGAAGATATTCACGGACGCCTGAAAGACACCGGAATCAGCGCTGAGATCATATTCTTAGACGCCGACGATCAATCTCTGCTGCAACGCTTTCATGCTACCCGACGCAAGCATCCGCTGAGCGACGATCGCACGTCACTGCGCGAAGCCATCAGCTCGGAAAAAAAACTGCTGGAACCCTTGTCGAATCTGGCTGATCTGTACATCAACACCACTGGCATGGGCATGTACGAGTTGCGGGACATGGTCAAGCAGAGGGTGGTCGGCCGCAAAGACCAGGAACTGGCACTGCTGTTCCAGTCATTCGGTTTCAAGCACGGCGTACCGGTTGATTCAGATTACGTATTTGACGTGCGTTGCCTGCCTAATCCCCACTGGGACACCTCTCTGCGCAAGTTTACCGGCATGGACCAGCCGGTGATCGAGTTTTTGGAGAACGAACCTATGAGCGCAAAAATGGTGCAGGAAATTATCGCTTTTCTGACCTCGTGGCTACCGGCATTTTCCGACAGCAACCGCAGCTACATGACCATTTCCATTGGTTGTACAGGCGGCCAACATCGCTCGGTTTATGTCTGCGAGCAAATGGGCGCCCACTTCCGCCAGCACAGCAACAACGTGCAAGTACGCCACTCCGAACTACTGCACCTGAAAACCGTACAGGACGCCTGATTCAACCATGATCCGACGCCAGCTGTTTATTATTAACAAACTGGGGCTACACGCCCGCGCAACGGCCAAACTGGTGGCCACAGCGTCTGCTCATCAAAGCAAAGTCAGAATCGCCGGAAAAGGCCGTGAAGTGGATGCCAAAAACATCATGCAGGTGATGATGCTGGCCGCCAGCCAAGGCACCGAAGTTGAACTGATTGCCGACGGTGACGACGAGCACCAGGCCATTATCGCGTTGACAGAGCTGATCAACGATTACTTTGGCGAGGGCGAATAGTCGCTCACGCAGCGCCTGCAAGTCCGCTATAATACAGCCGTTTTCTGACTGCGGATGAGCCATGACCGATATTCTGGAAAAAAGCCAGGCACGCCAGCGACTTCGCTCATTAGGCGAAGCGTTGGACAGTGGCGCCCTGAAACAAGTCGCACGCATCCTTAATGGCGGCCTGAGCCCCAGTGACATCGCCCATCTGTTGGAGTCATCGCCTCCGCGGCAACGGTCGCTGCTGTGGAATCTGGTCGACAAACAGCTTGAAGGCGAAGTCCTTCAATATCTAAATGAAGACATTCGGGGCGATTTCCTAAGCAAATTCAACGCTCAGGAGCTCGCCGATCTGATTGAAGACTTTGAGTCAGACGATCTGGCCGATTTGCTTCAGCAGCTCCCCGACACGGTGATTCAGGAAGTTCTGAACACCATGGACGAACAAGACCGCCAGCGGGTGGAAGAGGTACTGTCGTACCCCGAAGACACCGCCGGCGGTTTGATGAACACCGACACCATTACGGTGCGCCCGGACATCAGCATTGACGTGGTGCTGCGCTATCTGCGCCGCCACCGCTCCCTGCCCTCCATGACTGACAGCCTGATTGTGGTCAGCCGTCGCGACGAATTTATCGGCATGCTGCCGGTTACTTCCCTGTTGGTATCGAATCCTGCCGCCACCGTGCGTGAAGTGATGAACACCGACATTGAGCCCATTCCTGTTACTTTGTCAGATACCAAGGTTGCCATCCTGTTTGAGCGCTATGACCTGATCTCGGCGCCGGTAGTGGCGGAAAATGGCAAGCTGCTGGGCCGCATCACCATCGATGACGTGGTCGATGTTATCCGCGAGGATGCCGACCATTCGCTGATGCGAATGGCGGGTTTGGATGACGATGAAGATACCTTTGCGCCGGTGTGGAAAACCTCGCGCAGACGCGCGGTTTGGCTGGGTATAAATCTGATGACCGCGTTTATCGCCTCTGGCGTGATCGGCCTGTTTGAAGAGACCATCACCAAGGTGGTGGCACTGGCGGTGCTGATGCCCATTGTGGCCAGTATGGGCGGCATTGCCGGCAGCCAGACCCTTACACTGGTCATCCGCGGTATGGCCGTTGGCCAGATCAGCAGCGCCAACGTAGGCTGGCTGTTAAACCGCGAGTTTCTGGTAAGTGCAATGAACGGTTTGCTGTGGGCTTTGGTGGTGGCCGGTGCGGCTACCTTGTGGTTCAAAGATATTATGCTGGGCGCGATCATTGCCGCGGCGCTGGTGATCAATCTTGTCGCTGCAGCCCTGGTAGGCACCGTGTTACCGTTGTTTCTGAAGTCGCGTAATATTGATCCGGCGCTGGCCGGCAGTGTGATTCTAACCACCGTCACCGATGTTGTCGGGTTTGTGTCCTTTCTTGGCCTGGCGACTCTTTTTTATGCTTGAACCTTTTGCATCGAGATGCTTTTTACATCTAAACAGATTTTTACATCTAAATAGCTTTTTACACCTAAGTAACCGGTAATATCATGATTGATCATAACGAAGAAGAGTTTGAATACGACGGCCCCAGCAAATCCCAGGTCAAGCGCGAGATGCACGCGCTGCAAAGTCTTGGCAAACAAATGCAGGAGCTCAGCCATGAGCAGCTAGACAGCCTGCAAATCAGCGAAACACTGCGCCGCGCCGTCGACGAATCGGTCCGTATCCGCCAAAACGAAGCCAAGCGCCGGCACCTGCAGTACATCGGCAAAATCATCCGTCAGGAGCCCGACCCCGAGGCCCTGCAAGCCGCTATTACCGCGTTCTCCGCAGGCAGTGTAGAGCACACCCGCCGCCATCACCTGGCGGAGCGCTGGCGCGACCGTATCATCACCGAGGGCGACAGTATTGTTGGCGAGTTTTTAAGCCACTGCCCAGATGCGGACATCCAGCATTTGCGCAATTTGGCACGTAATGCCCGCAATGAAGTGCAAAAACCGCAAAGCGCAGGCCACGGCCGAAAACTGTTCCGCTACCTGCGCGAGTGCATCGACGCCAACGAGCAAATGTAAGCCAGCCGTAAGCGATTCTGACTGATTACGTAACGGCCATTAAAGGCGGCGATGACTCCATACCGGCATTTGCTGGCGCAGCTGGTCCAGCCAGTGCTTATCCAGAGCTGCGGTCGCCATACCGGGGCCGTCCTCGCTAACCTCGGCCAGCACGCTGCCCCAAGGGTCGCAGATCAGACTATGGCCGTAGGTGCGGCGCTGGCTGCTGTTATACCCACCCTGCCCGGCAGCCACTACGTATAGCTGATTTTCAATGGCACGGGCCCGAATCAGCGCGTGCCAGTGGGCATTTCCGGTTTTCCAGGTAAAGGCGCTGGGCAGGCACACCCAATCCGCGCCTTTTTCACGCAGCGCGCGGAACAGCTCCGGAAAGCGCAGGTCGTAGCAAACCGCCAGCCCCAGGCGCCCAACTGGCGTATCCACAGTGACCACCTGATTCCCGGCTTCAAAGGTATCCGATTCACGATATTGGCCGTGGGCATCGTCCACCTGGGCATCAAACAGGTGAATTTTGTCATATCGTGCCACTTCGTCACCCAGATCATTGAACACCAGGCAACTTGCCCGCACCCGGTCAGCAATAACCGACCCGTCCGGGCGCATTGCTAGCGGCAGTGAACCACCCACAATCCACAGCTTCAGGGTTTTTGCCTGCTGTGCCAGAAAAGCCCGAATAACACTCTGGTTCCCAGCCTCCTGCTGCCCGCAGGGAAGCATTTGGTCGCTGGCCAATACCGCGAAATTCTCCGGCAGTACTGCCACCTTTACACCCGCCTCCGCGGCCTGCTGCAACAGCGCCGCAGCAGCATTAAGGTTATCCTGAAGCTCGTGTCCACTAACCATTTGCAGGGCCGCCACAAGCGCCGAGGATTGCTGCGTCATCACCAAACTCCTTAATTGTTACCGCCAAATAACGTAATTTTTACGGCCAGGCACCTTATTCCTGTGCCCACGACCAACGCGATTATGAATCCGAATCGCCGCGGGGTTCAGTTACCTGCGCCGAACACACCCTGCAAGTTGGTTTTGGGCTCGTCCCAAGTTCCAGACACTTTATAACTGGCACTGGTCAGCTTGCTTAACGGATCGCCCAGTATTTTATCCAGTACAAAAAGAGCACCACCAATGGGCGCTCCCGCCCCCATGAGCAAGGCCGCTAACGGCAAATTCTGGGTTAAAGGCACCACTACTACGAGCCGCATGTCCAGGGTCTCAGAGGCCATATCGGTGGTGCCGCTGAGTTTGAAAGCACCGGAGGGGCCTACAATCTGTAACTCAGGGTTCAGGGTTAAGAGCCCATTAGCAATCCGCGCCTTGCCAGAAAGCGCATCAAACGCCACGCCGCGTTCATACAAGTCTGAGAAATCTAGCTGCAACCTGCGCCACAGGGTGTCGGTGTTCAGCAGATTGAACACGCGAAAAAGCTGGGCGCTGTTATTTTGTTGCAGAATCACGCCGTCTTCCAGGGTCATACTGATATCGCCGCTCAGCTGTTTAAGCCCGAACTGGTCCGGCCGACCTGGCCATTCCAGCGCCAGTTCAATATTGGTTGCAAGGTTTTCCAGAGGTATATCCGCGCCAAATAACCCCCCAAGTTCAGCCAGCTGCCCCCCCGTGACGCTACCTTTAAAACGGCTAACCTGATTTTGACTTTGCAGCAGCCAGTTGAATTCACCCGCCAGCGTGATGGATTCCAGTTTGCCCTCAATGGACCCAATATTTACGCCACCAGCCTGGGGGCGCAGCAAGAATGACCATTGCCCCAGCGGCTCGCCGTCCAGGGCGAGCTGAGCTATGCGAACATTTGCGGAAGGCCAGTCTTGGGGACGCAGATCGGCCGATGCGCCTGAGTCAACTTTATTGCGAGGGCTCGCCGCTGCAGTGGGTGCTGGGTCCGGCGAATCGTTTCGAGGCAAGTTCAGGTGTTGTAAATCCACCGTCAGCTCAGAACCGTCGTTCGGAACCTCTATACGTCCGCTGACCAGGTCTGAGTCCAGCCGCACTGTCCATTGCTTATCCAGATCCAGAGCACTTATGTTTATATCACTTAATCGGCTGCGGCCAAGCTGAAGGTAATCCACGCGAGCATCAAAGCCGGTGTCCAGTGAGCGCACATAGCCGTGGCCCCGATTTTCCCAGTTCACTCCAAATGCCACACCGTCTTTTATCGACGAATCCAGAGTCAGGCGTAAAGGCGCGGTCTCGGTCGTCACTTTTTTGAGAGGCCCGGGCCAGTTTATAGCCAGCCCCCGCAAGTCTGAATACAACTCCAGCTCTGGCGGACTCGCCATCATCAGAACCAGATCGGCGCTGTAAGTTAAGGCTCCGCTGATGCCGTACCCGGCATCAGCGGCCACACCCGCTAATTGTCTAAGGGCTTCGGCATCCAACTCCCCACTCTGGGTGACGGTTAACCCGTCCGGTTCGTTGCTACCCAAACCTATGGTGACAGGCTGACCCTCAAACACAGCCTGCATCGGCGCGCCACTGAAGCCCTGTTCGCTGCGATACCGGGCCTGCCCGCGAATCTGCGTCCATTTCAAGCCTGAGAGCAGATGCTGCAAACCTACATCGTTCGCCGCCACGAGGGCATCCACGGAAAACTGATGGGGCTGACTTAAGGGTAAGCGCAAAGCCAGCTGTAAATCCGCACTGCCGGTGAGCGCAACCTGGCTTAAGCCGCCGCCGGAAACCTCCCCCAGCGGACTGTTCTTCATCCAAAAGTCAATGGCTTCCGCGGGCACTTGAGCCGCTGTGTTAACACTCACCACGGAGCTTTCGTTATCAGTGACCAGTCGCACTGTGCTTGGCCGCAGTTGCAAGCCACCGCTATTTGCCTGCTCTACGCTGACCACCGCCGAACCATTATGAACTTCCACTCGGCCGCTGGCTTCGGTCACCGTCGGCCACTGGGGGTCATAGCGCAGAATGGCTTCCTCAAACTGGTACCACATCGCCGACATAAACGAACCCGGTGGCGCCCCAGCACTAATCTGGCCGTGGCCGTAATAAGCGCCAGAGGAAATTTGACCGGCCTCAATGGCCCTAGTCAACCATTTATAAAGCGCCGGTGCCACGGCGTACTCTGGCACCAGATCCGCAATCATGGCGGCGTCACCGTTTTCAATCTGTACCTGCAAACCCAAATTATCATTGCCGTGCTGATCCAGGCGCAGATCAAAACCGCCAATCAACTCAGTCCGCTCACCCATACCCAGACGCATGCCGTCAGAAAAAACCCGTATAAGAGCACCGTCAATCTGCCAGGCTACCAGGGCTTCGAAGCGGGGAAACTTCCAGCGTGCCGAAAATAGTTCCGGAAATTCTATTTCCACCGGCTGCTCTGCGGCATAGGTATCCACATAGCCGCCACCGCGGTCAACGTAAATATGCCCCTGCACATAGCTCGCAGCTGGCGCGCCGTTGTGTGCGTTAACTTTGACATCGCGCAGCCGGGCGCTGAGCTGAAAGTCGGCTGGGTCCGCCTGAGGTATGTCCAGCCTCATAGCGTCCAGAAAGCCTGCCGGCCTGTAGTCGTCCAACGCCGCCTGGGCAAGCTGCGGCAATAGCGGCAATGCCGCCACAAGCCGGCGCAATGGCCGCAGCGGCAGCGCATCAGCCCCGAATCTTACCCCAGCGAAATCAGTACCGGCCTCGGCAGAGTTGTTGGGCAGCGTTGTCAGTCGTGCGTTGAATGGTGACACTTGATCGCCGTTCCAACGCCATTGCAGCTGTCGCAAGTGCCATTCACCGATGCCGCCAGGCGTTTGCTTGTCGCGGCGCCACCCAAAACGGGCACGAATGTCTTCCAGCGGAGCCAGCGACATGGCACCGACTCCCAATTGCAAATAAGGAGTGCGCAAGGCCCCGTTGACCTGCTCCAATTGGCCGTCACGAAAGCTGAGCCAAGCCTGGCCGCCCACATCAAAGCCTTCCACCCGTATATCACGCCAGCGATAGTCGTCGATCAAACCATCAAACAAGCGCCCAGAGGCAACGTCTACGTAAAGTTGGCCAGTGAATTGACCCAACAGAAAGCTCCGGCCTACCAGGCGGAAACTGGCCAATTGCTGATTGGTGCCAACTTGCATTGCGCGGCCTGAGGCGCGGAAAAGACCGCGCTGATAAAGCAGATCAAGTTGCGGAATATCCAGTTGACGCAGGTTGCCACCGCTGTCGGTAACGGCCAGCTGAATGCGTGTAATGCGGACAAAAGGTTTTGAAAGCCAGCGCTCGGCCAAAGCGACCAAGCGCTGCAACGAATTGTCGCTGACCTCAAGACCGCTGCCGGCAAGGACCACCTGCCCAGCCGCTTTCTGGCGCAGGGCCAGATCCAGACCGTCAACCTCAAATTTTTCCAGCACCAGGCGCAAACGCAGCACCGAGGCCAGAAAATCCACCCGCATTCGCAGATGTCTCAAGTTGGCCAAAGGCTCGTTCAGGCCGGTCTCTGTAGCCATCACATCTTTTGCGCTGAATTCCGGGTTCAACCAATACCAACGCGCCGACAGTTCACCAATGTTTACCGTATAACCCAACTGCTCTGACAGCTGAGCCTGCAAGGTATCGCGGTACTGATTCATGTCCGCAGTAAACTGGCGCCCTAAACCCGCGTAAAGAGCTAACAGCAGCAACAAAGCCAGCGCTAGCCACCATACCAGCGCAGACAAACGCGCTAGCCAGCGCAGCGGCAGGGAATTCGGAGCCAGGGGCAGAGGTTCCTGCTTTGACACCGGGCCTTACTCCAAACGCCGGTTGCCAGCAGCAAGCTTACAGCAGCACAACATCATACTGCTCCTGGCTGTAGAAAGGCTCAACTTGAAAACGAATGGTTTTGCAGATGAAGGTTTCCAGATCGGCCACGTTATCCGACTCTTCATCAACCAACAGGTCGACAACGCTTTGCGACGCCATTACCAGATAGCTTTCGGTGTCATAAGCGCGGTTCACCCGCAAAATTTCGCGAAAAATTTCATAACACACAGTTTCACCCGTTTTCAGAAAGCCACGGCCGTCGCAAATCGGGCAGGGCTCACATAGCACTTGACCCAAGGATTCGGTGGTGCGTTTGCGGGTCATTTCCACCAGGCCCAATTCGGACACCCCGGTAATCTTGGTTTTGGCGTGGTCCCGCTCCAGCATTTTCTCTAGCATGCGGTGCACCTGGCGTTTGTGTTCGGCGTCTTCCATATCGATAAAGTCGATAATAATAATGCCGCCCAGATTACGCAGGCGCAGCTGGCGGCTAATAGCACGAGCCGCTTCCAGGTTAGTTTTGAAAATGGTTTCTTCAAGATTGCGGTGGCCGACAAATGCCCCGGTATTGATGTCGATCGTGGTCATCGCTTCGGTTTGGTCGATAATCACATAGCCGCCGGACTTCAGTTGCACTTTGCGGCTAAGCGCTTTCTGAATTTCATCTTCTACCGAATACAGATCAAAAATTGGGCGTTCACCCGGGTAATACTCCACTTTGTCGGCAAATTCACTAACGAACTCGTGCACAAACTCCATCACCCGCTGATGACTTTCACGACTGTCGATGCGCACCTTTTCGGTCTGAGGACGAATCAGATCCCGAATAGTGCGAATAAACAGAGGAAGATCTTGGTAAATCACCGCTGGAGCCTGAACCTTGACCATGCGTTCGTTAATAGACTGGCCAAGCCGGTGCAAATATTTCATGTCGGCTGTGAGGTCTTGTTCGCTGGCAGCTTCTGCGGCGGTGCGGATAATGTAACCGCCCTGAATGGCCACGGAAGACGCCTGCTCCGAGGCAGCTTCATTCACAATCGCCTTGAGCCGGGCACGCTCAGTATCATCTTCAATGCGCTGGGAGATGCCAATGTGGTTAACACCCGGCATAAATACCAGATAGCGGGAAGGAATCGAAAGCTGGGTGGTTAGGCGGGCGCCTTTAGTGCCGATAGGGTCTTTGGTGACCTGCACTACCAGTGACTGGCCTTCACGCAGCAGGGTGCGAATGTCTGGCACCACACGGGGGCCGTCGCTGATGTCATCACTGCCGGGCTGGCTGGTAAACACATCGGACGCGTGAATGAAGGCAGCGCGCTCCAAGCCGATATCAACAAACGCGGCTTCCATGCCCGGAAGCACTCGTACCACTTTGCCTTTGTAAATATTACCGACAATGCCCTTGCGGCTGGCACGTTCGATGTAGGCTTCCTGCAACATCCCGTTTTCAACCAGCGCAACACGGGTTTCTACCGGTGTTACGTTGATCAGAATTTCTTCACTCATGATTGGCGCTCCTTACTGCATGGCCACTGGTTCCACACAGGATAGCCTGCTGCGCTCAGCAATGCCGCAGTTTCCTGAAGCGGCAAACCCACTACCGCGCTGTAACTTCCCTGCAACTGTTCAACAAAAATGCCGCCAAGGCCCTGAATCCCGTAGCTGCCGGCTTTGTCCATAGGCTCGCCGGTGGCAACGTAGGCGTCAATTTGCGCCTCTGTCAGAGTGCAAAAACTCACATTGGTGGTTACCAGACAAGAACGGCAACCATCCGCGCTTGCCAGCGCTATAGCGGTAAGCACCTGATGCTTGCGCCCAGACAGCGCCGCCAGTGTAGTTTTGGCATCTGCAGCGTCGACGGGTTTGCCCAGAATGACGCCGTCCACTATCACCGAGGTGTCCGAGCCCAATACCATTACACCGGGTTGCGCGGCAGCCGCCACTAACAGCGCTTTTTCTCGCGCCATGCGTTCAACGTAGTCGGCGGCAACCTCAGCAGGGCGCGGAGTTTCATCAATAGCAGCAGGACACACGTCAAAGCGTGCACCAATTTGCTGCAATAATTCGGCACGACGGGGAGAAGCCGACGCCAGTATAAGTCTTTGCATTATCTGCCTCTTGTGCGAGCCTAACCCAGCCGGCGGTTTATGTTGTCCAGCACCAGGCTCAGAAAAGGCCAAACCACCGCACTGCTCAGCGCCGGCCACAGATACCCGAAACCGGTATTGTCTGCTCCCAGAGCCTGCTTGATAACGTGCACAAGCATCTGATTAATACCCAGCAGCAAAAACACAATGACGCACTGTTGCGGCAGTGGGTACATACGCAGGCGCTGGTGTATGGTCAAAACCAGAAACGCCACAACCGCCATGGCCATGGCGTTTACACCCAGTGGCGTTGACTCCAGCACATCCAGCAAGAGACCCAGGGCGGCCGCGAGGAAAACGCCAAACTGCGCAGGCGCACGCACGGTCCAGTAAAACACGATCAACGCCAGCCACTCCGGGCGAAATTCCAGCCACCCGGAAGGCACTGGAGCAATGCTAAGTGTCAGCGCCAGCAGCACCGAAAGAGCAAACACCGGGTAGCTGATCAAAGACAGCATCAGCGTTCCTCCTGCACACGATTGCCCGCACTCGTGCCGCCTTTCTCAGGCTCAAGCTGATTCTCTGAACGTTTTTTATCGGGGACTAAAGCTTGAAAAACAATCAGCAACATCCGGCTCTGATTGAGCTTGGCTGTGGGTGTGGCTTCAATAGTGATAAACGGTTCGCCAGGTTCCTTGCTGATACGGCTCACTTCAGCGACCGGATAGCCACGTGGGAAACGCCCGCCCAGCCCGGAACTCACCAGTAGATCGCCTTCACGAATGTTGGCCGTATCCGGAACGTGCACCAGTTCCAAGCTGTTGGCTTTGCCGGTACCCAGCAAAATAGCTCGCAAACCATTACGCACCACTTCTACCGGCACCGCATGGCTGCTGTCAGATACCAACAAAACGCGAGCGGTTATCTGGCTGACCTGAATCACCTGCCCCATCAGGCCGCCGGCGTCCAATATGGCCTGACCTTCTTGAACACCGTCACTACGGCCTTTATTGATGACCAGCTCGTGGGCAAACGGGTCGGGGGACACACCCACAACTTCGCTGACAATCACGCGGTCATCCAGCACTTCGGAGGAGTTCATCAGACGACGCAGTTCATTATTTTCGGAGGCCAGAGCGGCATATTTCAGGGCGCGACGTTCCAAAATCAACAGCCGCGCCTGCAGCTCGTCGTTGTCACGTTTGAGGTCATCTTTATTGACAAACAGGCTGGCAAACCAATCAGAAAATTGAGTGGGCGCGTTGCCTAGCCAGTAAACCGGTGTCAGTCCTGTGGCCAGCGTGCTGCGCACCAATGTCAGCCTGTCAAAGCGGGCATCCGCAACAATCAGCGCCAGCGCCAGCACCACAACCAGCAGGAGCCTAAATCCCGGCACCGGCCCCTGCACAAATATGGTTTTAATAGCTTACTCTCCCCACGGGATCAGCTCTCTGGGGAGAACATTCCAATGCCGCCGCGGTCAATCACTTCCAACGCCTTGCCGCCACCACGAGCAACACAGGTCAAAGGATCTTCAGCGATGATCACCGGCAAACCGGTTTCTTCGCTAATCAGTTTGTCCAGACCGCGCAACAAAGCGCCGCCGCCGGTTAGCACAATACCGCGCTCGGCAATATCAGATGCCAGCTCCGGCGGTGACTGCTCCAAAGCGCTTTTCACAGTCTGAACAATTTGCGCCAGGGACTCTTGCAGAGCATCCAGAATTTCTTCGCTGTTTAGCGTAAACGCCCGTGGCACGCCCTCAGCCAGATTGCGGCCGCGCACATCAATTTCACGAATATCCAAGCCTTCGTAGGCGCATCCAATTTCATGCTTGATGCGCTCCGCGGTGGACTCACCAATCAGGCTGCCGTAGTTACGACGCACGTAGGTGACAATAGCTTCATCAAACTTGTCACCGCCTACCCGCACAGAATCGGCATAAACAATACCGTTCAAAGAAATAATGGCAATTTCAGAGGTGCCGCCGCCGATGTCCACAATCATTGAACCGCTGGCCTCTTCCACCGGAAGGCCGGCACCGATGGCTGCCGCCATAGGCTCTTCTATCAGGAATACTTCGCGCGCACCCGCACCCATGGCTGATTCGCGAATAGCCTTGCGCTCTACCTGGGTAGACTTGCTAGGCACACACACAAGAACCCGGGGGCTGGGTGTGATGAAGCTGTTCTCATGCACTTTGTGAATAAAGTGCTGAAGCATTTTTTCCGTCACCACAAAGTCAGCGATTACGCCATCTTTCATCGGACGAATAGCACTTATATTGCCCGGGGTGCGACCCAGCATTCGCTTGGCTTCAGCGCCAACAGCGGCCACCATTTTCTGCGAATTAGTGGTGCGGATGGCTACAACGGAAGGTTCATTTAATACAATGCCGCGACCGCGCACATAAATAAGAGTGTTTGCGGTGCCCAAATCAATGGACAGATCGCTGGAGAATAATCCTCGGAGTCTTTTAATCAACATTCGTGTAGTTTCAACCTGAGAGTGGCGGCTGCGAAAAGATGAGGCAATTTTAGCAGCGCCCCCCCGCACAGGCAAGGCGCCGCCTTCGCAAATGCAAATGACCTACCCCAGCATGAACAAACTGTCATGCATCTACGGGGCCAAAATGCCGCTTTAAACGACTTGCCGTTTGACGAAAGTCAGCAATTAGACTTTGATTAAGTTGATAATAGCTAACACAAATGTCGTGGCTGGGCGGATCAACCCGCAACAGTGGAACTGTTCCATGAAAATTCTTAATGCCTCAATTTTATTGATGGCTGTTGCGCTTGTCGGCGGTTTGTCCGGCTGCAACACCACCGCAGGCGTAGATCAAGACATCGAAGCGGCCGGTGGTGCGATTGAAGACGCAGCAAAGGACGCCAGCAATTAAGCCGTCAGTATTTACGTTAAATGCGGCTCTGGCCTGGTGTTTGCCTGAGCTTATCTATTGCCTGCGTTTTGACCAGGCCCCGGCGGCGTTGATTAGCACAATTTCAGGCGAGCACCCGGAAGCGGGTTCTCAAACCAAGAACACCAGCCAAATAACGCCACCACCGGCCATACCGCTGACTCCAGCCAACGAAGCGCTCGATGTGGCTCCAGACACTCACATCGCCAAGCAGGTACGTGAGGAACGCAGCGACGCCACCTCGGAAGACCTGCTGGACGATGCCAGGCCAGTTGAATAGGTTTCGACACAGATTCTCGAAGACGGCCAGGCGCCTTCTGAGGAAGACCACTACACTCCTCCCGCCAAGCCACGAATCTGTTACCATATTGTCCTTATTACCAAGCTCAGACAGAACATCAAACACGAAAAACCGGAGTCAACGTGACCATTTCCCGCGCAGACATTGAAAAAGTCGCCGTGCTGGCTCGTATCCGTCTTGATGACGAACAGATACCCGCACTGGAAAACGACCTGAGCAACATCCTCAGCCTGGTTGACCAACTTAGCGCCGCCAACACCGACAACGTAGAGCCGTTAGCCCACCCACTGGATGCGGTACAACGCCTGCGTGCTGACGAGGTCACCGAAAACAATCAGCGTGAAGCCTTTCAGGCCATAGCTCCGGCCACCGAGAGCGGCCTCTATTTAGTACCCCGCGTAATCGAGTGATCTGACGAACCACACCATCAGGATTGAACATGCAGAACAAATCCGTAGCAGAACTTTCCCGCGAGCTGGAAAGTGGCAAGATTTCAAGCGTGGAACTGACTCGTGAGTTCCTCATTCGCATCAAAGCCGAAGACGGCCAGTACAACAGCTTTATAACCGTCACCGAAGACCTTGCCATGGCCGATGCCAAAGCCGCTGACGAACAGCGTGCGGCCGGCAACGCTGGCGTCTGGACCGGCGTACCCTTTGCCCATAAAGACATTTTCTGCACCAATGGCGTGGCCACCACCGCCGGATCGAAAATGCTGGCTAATTTTGTGCCGCCTTATGACGCAACGGTCGTGGCCAATTTCCGCGCTGCCGGCGCAATTTGCCTGGGCAAAACCAACATGGACGAGTTCGCCATGGGCTCCTCTAACGAATCCAGCTTTTTTGGCCCGGTCACCAACCCCTGGGGCTTGAGTAAGGGCGAAAAGCGCGTACCCGGTGGCTCCTCTGGTGGTTCTGCAGCGGCCATAGCAGCCCGCCTGGTGCCGGCCGCCACCGCCACCGACACCGGCGGCTCCATTCGCCAACCGGCAGCGCTGTGTGGCGTAACCGGCTTGAAACCCACCTATGGCAGGGTGTCTCGCTACGGCATGATCGCTTTCGCCTCCAGTTTGGACCAGGGCGGCACCATGGCACGCACAGCCGAAGACAACGCGCTGATGCTGAATGTCATGGCCGGGTTTGACCCAAAAGACTCTACATCTGCCGATCGCGCCGTGCCGGATTACACCGCAACTCTGAACCAGCCGTTAAAAGGCCTACGCGTGGGCCTGCCGAAAGAGTATTTTTCCGACCAGCTCAATCCCGCCATGGAACAGCAGGTGCGCAACGCAGTAAAGGAATACGAAAAGCTGGGCGCCACGGTGAAGGAGGTGTCCCTGCCCCACGCCCAACTGGCCATCGCCGCCTATTACGTCATCGCGCCGGCCGAAGCCTCCGCCAACCTGTCACGCTTTGACGGCGTGCGTTACGGCTATCGCTGCGACAACCCGCAGGATCTGAACGACCTGTACACCCGCACCCGTGCCGAAGGCTTTGGCAACGAAGTGAAGCGCCGCATATTAGTCGGCACTTACGCTCTGTCTGCCGGCTATTTTGATGCCTATTATTTAAAAGCACAGAAAGTACGACGCCTGATCCAGCAGGATTTCATCAACGCATTCAAAGAAGTGGACGTGCTGATGAGCCCGGTGTCACCGTCGCCAGCTTTTGTGCAAGGTGAAAAAACCAGCGACCCGGTGACTATGTACCTGGAAGACATATTTACCATTGCGGTAAACCTCGCGGGTGTTCCAGCCATGTCAGTACCGGCCGGTTTTGTCGATGGTTTGCCAGTGGGCCTGCAGATAATCGGCAATTATTTTGAAGAAGCCCGTCTACTGAACGCAGCCCATCAGTTCCAGCAGGTTACCGACTGGCACCAGAAACTTCCCCAGTAAGCCCGAATCAGGAGAACCGTTATGCAGTGGGATATTGTGATCGGGCTGGAAATACATGCTCAGCTTGCCACCAAAACCAAGATTTTTTCAGGCTCCAGCACCGCCTTTGGCGCCGAGCCCAACACCCAGGCCAGCGCGGTTGACCTGGCTATGCCCGGCACCTTACCGGTGCCCAACGAACAGGCCTTCCGTTACGCAGTGATGTTTGGCCTGGCGGTAAACGCCGAAATTGGTCGGCGCTCGGTGTTCGATCGCAAAAACTACTTTTACCCGGATTTGCCAAAGGGCTATCAAACCACCCAACTCGACCACCCGATTGTGGGCTCGGGCTTCGTGGACGTTGATTTAGCCGGTGGCCGCAGCAAACGAGTGCGCATTCACCACGCCCACTTGGAAGAAGACGCCGGCAAATCCCTGCACGAAGACTTTCAAGGCATGACCGGTATTGACCTAAACCGCGCCGGCACCCCGCTGATTGAAATCGTCACCGAGCCGGACATGAACAGCGCCGAAGAAGCCGTCGCTTTCGCAAAAAAACTGCACAGCCTGGTATCGTCTCTGGGCATCTGCGATGGCGACATGAGCCAGGGCTCGCTGCGTTTTGACGTAAACATTTCACTAAAACCCAAAGGTTCTGACACCCTGGGCACCCGCACCGAAACCAAAAACCTGAACTCTTTCCGCTTTATGGAGCAGGCCATCGCCCACGAAGTGGAACGGCAGATGGACATTCTGGAAGACGGTGGTCGCATCATTCAGGAAACCCGCCTGTACAACGGCGATCGCGACGAATCGCGCTCTATGCGTAGCAAAGAAGAAGCCAACGATTACCGCTATTTCCCCTGCCCTGATCTGCTGCCGGTGGTGATCGATGAAGCCTTTATCGAGAGCGCGCGCGTTCTTTTGCCAGAACTTCCTGATGCCCGCAAATCACGCTTTAAAGAGCAATATAGCCTGAACGACTACGACGCCAGCCTATTGAGCGACGACGCTCGCCTGTCCGCATTTTTTGAAGGCACCGCCGCTCACTGCAAAGACCCCAAGCTTGCAGCAAACTGGGTTCTAGGCGAGTTCTCGGCGCGCCTGAACGCAGACAACAAAACCGTCGCGCAAGCGCCGATAAGCGGCACCCAACTGGGCCAGCTTGTCGCGCGTATTGCAGACAACACAGTGTCGTCTTCAGGTGCAAAAAAGGTGTTCGAAGCACTGTGGAATGGTGACGGCGACTCAAAAGAGAATACGGCTGACGCCATCATAGAAGCTCAAGGTTTGAAACAGGTTTCAGACACCGGCGCTCTGGAGGCCATTGTGGATGAAGTACTTGCGGATATGCCCGAGCAGATTGCCCAGTTTCAGGAAGCCGACGAGAAAAAGCGGAAGAAGCTGATGGGCGGTTTTATGGGGCCACTAATGAAAGCCTCAAAAGGCCAGGGTAATCCACGCCTGTTCACCGAAATTCTACAGAAAAAACTCAACGGCTAAAGTGACACCTCAGGCGCGCCCATTACTTGGAGCGCCTGAGGAACAACTGCTCAAACCGGCGGATATTTTGCTGCACATAATCAATAAACGCCCGCATGGCCGGGGTTGGGTGGCGCGCTTGGGGATACACCACGCACCAGCTGCGCCTGAGCGGAAACCCAGCAATATTTACAATCCTCAGACTGCCCAGGGCCAGTTCAGATAGCACCCCCAGTTTCGGCAACACCGCCACGCCGAGGCCAGCCAACACCGCATGTTTCACCGCGTCGTTAGAGCCAAGCTCCATACTTGGAATCGCCCGCAAACGCTGATTTTGGCAATGCAGCTCCAGCGCCAAGCGGCTGCCCGAACCGCTCTCACGCACCAGCAGCCCACTATCCAGAAACGCCTGGGCACTTACGCTTGTTTGAGAAAGCAACGGATGCCCCCGCGGCACCACCGGCACCAGCTCGTTATCCAGAAACGGCAAAGAGGTCAGTGGCCGCTCCGCCGGCACCATACCCATAACCACCAGATCATCGGCGTTGTCATTCAGCCTTTGCAGTGCCGTTGCCCGGTTCACCACCGACACCGACACGGTGACCTGCGGGTTCAGCTGCAAAAACGCCCCCAACATGTAAGGCACCACATATTGCGCCGTATTCACAGCCACCAGCCGTAACTCCCCAGCCACCTGTCCTTCCAGCGCCGCCAAATTGTTCTGCACCTGCTCTAGGGCGGCAAACACCGAACGCACACATTTTGCCATTTCCTCACCGGCGGCGGTGCAGTAGAGCTTGCGCCCAACGTACTCAAACATCGGCAACCCCAGTGCCTGCTCCAGATGCCGCACCTGGCTGCTGATGGCCGGCTGCGTCAGCCCCAGCAACTCCCCTGCCTTGCTATAGCTTTTTAAATCGTAAACCGCTTTAAACACCTGAAGCTGGCGAAAGGTCAGACGACTGGCAAGGTTTTGAATGCTTAACGGCATGGTGTGCGGCCTTTAGGAATCGACTCATAAGGAATTACTTATACTTAAACAAAATAATATCAATTTTTACGAAAGAGTCGAGAGCGTTAGTCTTTTCGAGTGCGTCATTCGGGTTTTATTACATTCATTAGGGACGAAGAAATGAGGAACCTCCGATGTTGAAGAAAGTACTCATCGCCAATCGCGGCGAAATTGCCGTCCGCATTGTGCGGGCTTGCGCGGAAATGGAAATACGCTCGGTCGCCATTTACACCGAGCCAGACCGTTATGGCCTTCACGTAAAGCGCGCCGATGAAGCCTATTCGTTGGGCGAAGACCCACTGGCGGGCTACCTGGATCCAGCCCGAATTGTCAACCTGGCGGTAGAGACCGGCTGCGACGCCATCCACCCCGGCTACGGCTTTTTATCAGAAAACGCCCACTTTGCGCGCTTGTGCGAACAAAAAGGCGTGGCGTTTATCGGCCCAAAATCCGACGTTATTCACAAAATGGGCGATAAAACCCAGGCTCGCGACAGCATGCGTGCCGCCGGCATACCCATCACCCCCGGCTCTGACGGCAATCTTGCAGATCTGGATGAAGCCTTAAAAATGGCCAACGAAATCGGCTACCCGGTGATGGTGAAAGCGACGTCAGGCGGCGGCGGTCGGGGTATTCGTCGCTGCGACACCCCTCAGGAACTGACGGCCCAGTATCCGCGCGTGATTTCCGAGGCCACCAAGGCCTTTGGCTCTGCCGAAGTGTTTATGGAAAAGTGCATTGTGAATCCACGTCACATTGAGGTGCAGATACTGGGCGACAGCCACGGCAACGTTATTCACCTGTTCGAACGTGATTGCTCAATACAGCGGCGCAACCAAAAACTGATTGAAATCGCACCCAGCCCGCAGCTTACGCCGGAGCAACGACAGTACATTGGAGCCCTGGCGGTGAGAGCGGCCGAAGCTGTAGGCTACGAAAACGCCGGCACCGTGGAGTTTCTGCTGGCCGGCAACGAAGTGCACTTTATGGAAATGAACACCCGGGTGCAGGTGGAACACACCATCACCGAGGCCATCACCGGTGTGGATATTGTGCGTGAACAACTGCGCATCGCTTCCGGCCTGCCCCTGAGTTATCGCCAAGAAGACATTCAGTTCCGTGGCTATGCGCTGCAGTTCCGTATTAATGCGGAGGACCCGAAAAACGACTTTCTGCCAAGTTTTGGCCGTATTACCCATTATTACGCGCCCGGCGGCCCCGGCGTGCGGGTGGACACCGCTATCTACACCGGCTACGAAATTCCACCCTACTACGATTCCATGTGCCTGAAGCTGGTGGTGTGGGCACTGACCTGGGACGAAGTCATCGCCCGCGGCAAACGCGCCCTCGACGACATGCGCCTGCACGGTATTAAAACCACGGCACAGTATTACCAGCAGATTCTGGAACATCCGGACTTCCGCGATGGCAACTTTAACACCAGCTTTGTGCCCAACCACCCGGAACTTTTAAAATATTCCACCAAACGCCACCCCAGTGCCATTGCGCTCGCCATTGCCGCCACCATTGCCGCGCACTCAGGCTGGTAATCCGCAGGAGAATAAGATCATGAGCCAAGCAAAACGAATTGAAGTAACCGACTTGATTCTGCGTGACGCGCACCAGTCGCTGATTGCCACCCGCATGCGCACCGAAGACATGCTGCCCATCTGCGGCAAGTTGGACAAGGTAGGCTACTGGTCCCTGGAAGTCTGGGGCGGCGCTACCTTTGACGCCTGCGTGCGATTTTTGAAAGAAGATCCATGGGAGCGTCTGCGCCAGCTGCGCGACGCCCTTCCCAACACCCGCCTGCAAATGCTACTGCGGGGCCAGAATCTGCTGGGCTATCGCCATTACGCAGACGACGTCGTAGAAGCCTTTGTGCAAAAAGCCGCTGACAACGGCGTCGACGTGTTTCGGGTGTTTGACGCCCTGAACGATCTGCGCAACATCGAAGTTGCCATGAAAGCCGTAAAAAAAGCCGGCAAGCATGCCCAGGGCACTATCTGCTACACCACCAGCCCGGTGCACACCGCAGAGCTGTTCGTACAGCAAGCCAAAGATATGCAAACCATGGGCGCGGACTCTATCGCTATCAAGGATATGGCGGGACTGCTGACGCCTTATGGTACATACGACCTGGTTAAAGCCATCAAGGCAGCCGTGGATCTGCCACTGGTAATTCACAGCCATTCCACCTCTGGCCTTGCCCCCCTGTGCCAGCTCAAAGCGATAGAAGCGGGTGTGGATCGCATGGATACAGCCATTTCTTCGTTCGCCTCGGGCACCAGCCACCCGGCGACCGAATCCCAAGTGGCCGCGCTGAAAGGTACCCCATACGACACCGGTCTGGATTTGAACCTGCTCAGCGAAATTGCCGATTACTTCCGCGAAGTGCGCAAAAAGTATCAGCAGTTTGAAAGCGAGTTCACCCGCGAAGATGTGTCGGTGCAAATTAATCAGGTGCCCGGCGGCATGATGTCCAACCTGGCCAACCAGCTCAAAGAACAGAACGCGCTGGATCGCATTCGCGAAGTGTTTGCCGAAATTCCGCGGGTGCGGGAAGATCTGGGCTTTCCGCCGCTGGTCACGCCCACCTCACAGATTGTCGGCACTCAGGCGGTGTACAACGTACTGGCCGGCCAGCGCTACAAAACCATCACCAACGAAGTAAAACGCTACTTGCAGGGTGGCTATGGCCGGCCGCCAGCGCCGGTGAACGCCGACGTACGCAAAAAAGCCATTGGCAATGAAACCGTTGACGAAGGCCGCCCAGCCGATCAACTCAGCCCCGAAATGGACAAGCTGCGCAAAGACATTGGCGAGCTGGCCCTGAACGAGGAAGACGTGCTCACCTTCGCCATGTTCCCTGACCTTGGCCGCGAATTCCTGCAGCAACGCAAAGATGGCACACTGGTGCCGGAGGCCCTGTTAGCACCGGAAACAAAATCCCGCGATCGCCTGGTCACCGGTGTTGCCACCGAATTCCGCATTGAAGTGCACGGTGAGAGCTACGAAGTGGCGGTTACCGGCTCCGGCGAATCCGGTGTGGGCAAACGTAAGCTGTACCTGTCGCTCGACGGCATGCCGGAAGAAGTGGTGTTTGAATCCCTCAACGACTACGTGGCACAAAGCAGCAGCGGCCGTAAAAAGGCGTCCACCCCCGGCCACGTCAGCACCGCCATGCCCGGCAACGTGGTCGAAGTTCTGGTGAAAGAAGGCGACACGGTGAGCGCAGGCCAGGCCGTACTGATCACCGAAGCGATGAAAATGGAAACCGAAGTGCACGCCGATATCGACGGCAAAGTCGCAGCAATTTATGTGACGAAAGGCGACCGGGTAACCCCGGGTGAAATGCTGATCGATATCGTCTGATCAGGGGTAAACTCTGGTTTGAATAAAAGCAAAAAGCCGCCCCTGGAATCAGCGGCGGCTTTTTGCGTTCAACAACCTGTCAGACCAGAGTCGCCCAAAGGTCATGCTCGTCAGCGTGGTCTACCATCGCCTGAACAATCTGCCCGGGTACCAAACCCGTTGCGTCGTTCAGATACACCATGCCATCAATCTCTGGCGCGTCGGCTTTTGATCGCCCGATGGCGCCTTCTTCATCTACTTCGTCAATCAGCACGTCAATGGTGGTGCCGATTTTCGCCTGCAAACGAGCGGCTGAAATTTCGGCCTGCTTGGTCATAAACCGTTCCAAGCGTTCTTCTTTGATATCTTCCGGCACGGCGCCTTCGATCTCGTTAGCCTTAGCTCCTTCAACCGCGCTATAGGTGAATGCGCCAACGCGATCCAGCTGCGCCTGGTCCAGCCAATCCAGCAGATATTGAAAATCTTCTTCAGTTTCACCGGGAAAGCCCACAATAAAGGTGGAACGAATGGTGAGCTCCGGGCAGATTTCCCGCCATTTGCGGATACGATCCAGAGTTTTGCTGTCGTGGGCCGGGCGCTTCATGGCTTTCAGTATTTTCGGGCTGGCGTGCTGGAACGGAATGTCCAGATACGGCAGGATTTTGCCTTCAGCCATCAGCGGAATAATGTCGTCCACATGGGGATACGGGTACACGTAATGCAAGCGTACCCAAACGCCCATTTCGCCCAACGCTTCGCACAGCGACTGCATTTTGGTTTTAATCGGGCGCCCCTGCCAGAAACCGGTGCGGTACTTGGTGTCTACGCCGTAAGCTGAGGTGTCCTGGGAAATAACCAGCAGTTCTTTAACGCCGGCATCGACCAGACGCTGAGCTTCATCCATCACATCGCCAATGGGACGGCTAACCAGATCGCCGCGCATAGACGGAATAATGCAGAAAGTGCAGCGATGATTGCAGCCTTCAGAGATTTTCAGGTAGGCGTAGTGGCGCGGTGTCAGTTTGATACCCTGGGGCGGCACCAGATCCGTGAACGGGTCGTGCTTGCGAGTGGGCGGCACAAACTGGTGCACAGCACCAACCACCTCTTCATAGGCATGAGGGCCGGATACCGCCAACACGCCGGGATGAGTCTGGCGGATTTTATCCGCTTCAACACCCATACAGCCGGTCACAATAACTTTGCCATTTTCACTGATGGCTTCGCCAATTGTGTCCAGGGATTCCTGCTTGGCCGCATCAATAAAGCCGCAGGTATTCACTACCACAATATCGGCGTCTTTATAGGTTGGCACTACGTCATATCCGTCCAACCTCAGCTGGGTCAGAATGCGCTCGGAATCAACCAGCGCTTTGGGACAACCCAGGCTAATAAAACCAACTTTGCCGTTACTGGGCTTTGTGCTTTCGGTCTTTTCTATCATAGAGCGGTTCGTAATTCCTGGCGCCGGGCGTATGCACGCAAATGAATGAAGGTGCGTTATTTTACACCAGTAGAGCGCGACGCTACAGTAAAAGCCGAAACCTGCTCTATCTACAATGGATCATTCCAAGTGGAAATTTGTGAACATCCATCCAGAAAAAATCGAATAATCTGCCACACTGTAAAAATAAAAGAATGCCAACCACATAATAATCATACGGATTGAGACCGGCCACCGCCTATGAAATCCACATTTGCACAACCGAATCTACGCGATCAACAACGGGTTGATGTTACGGCGGATATCCTTCTTGAAAGGCCAGATGGCTGCCAATGCAACTGCACAACGGCAAACCTGTCTCGTTCAGGGGTAATGGTGTCGTGCGATCAATCAACTGCAAACTTACTGATCCAGGGCGACCGCGCGCTGGCGTCGGGAAGCCCCATTTACGTGAAAGCCCGTTTTTCTGTGCCCATGCAACCGGCACAGCCGGTCATTATCGCTGCAGGTAAAATTGTTCATTTTCGACGAATGGCCCAAGACTGGTTTCAAGTTGGCATTCAATTTGAGAAATTTGAAGGCGGTGGGTCCGCCTGTGTTGACCAATATGTACGCAGCCTTCTCAATGAACGCGGCAAATCTGCCTGAAAATCCCGAACTCGCCGCCAAAACCATTACAATACCCTGACGCCTGAGCTGCAATAAGGCCTGGCATTATTCGTTCACCACTCAGGGACCCGCTATTCCATGGCTATCAAATATCTTCGCGCCGCTTTCGCCAGCCAATATCAGCCGGGGCAACCTGCACGCTTGCGCAGCGGCGAAGCTCTGGAAGAGCCCGGTGGCGATTACGAAGCCCTGCACAAACAGATGAAGCGCTTATTCAATGCAAAGCCCGGAAAGAAATTCGGTCGCTTTTCTGACGATATCGGCGAAAGTCCTTTCAGCAGCTGGCTGAAAGATTATCTGGAAGGCAAGCAGGACTTTGCGGCCATGAGCAGCCGGCTGTTCGACCAATGGCAGGAACTGCTCAGCGGCTGTCAGGAAGAGCATCACGGCCATTTGATGCTGGTGCACGAGGCCCTGGCGGATACCGAGGTTGCGTATTTGCTGGTTGTAGAAGCAGACAGCGCCATGCGATTTGATGGCGACCAGGCGTTAGACGCCACCGACATTCTCAGCCTTTCACGGTTGAACCTGGCGCTGCGGATTGAGCTTGCCGACTGGCAGCGTGATGGCGGGGCAGACAGCAACTATTTAACACTGGTGCACGCCCGCGGCACGGCTGAACCCGGCGAGTTATTTATTCGTCTATGCGGTTTTAACAATCAGGTGGATGTGGAAAAAGAGACCATGACATTTCTGGATGCGGTGGAAGCTTTTGCGAAAAGCGAGAAACCGGAAAAAGCCGGTGAAGTGCGCAGCCGCGCTTATGAGTTTTGTAAGGAGCAGCACGCGTTGGGTGAGCCGGTGGCCATCGAGGCGTTATCGGGTTATCTGGATGAAGACCAGCCTGAGCGTTTTCGTGAGTTTGCCAGTAAAACGGCTGAGCTGCCGGAAAGCGGCGTGTTGCATCCGGATCATCGTAAGGTGAAGAAGCTGGTGCGCATTGGGGGATCGGGTGGTGGTATGAGCGTGTCGTTTTCTTCGGATTTGATGAATCAGGCGGTTTATTATGACCGCGACAAGGATTCTTTGACGATTACTCGTTTGCCTAAGGTTTTGCGGGAGCAGTTGCAGCGTTATCTTGATACTCGCGAGGAGTAAATTGGCCCATTTCATTTATACTTATTTTTTGAGCTATTTATCAGCGGGCTTTTATTATGAATATCGATAAGGCAAAGAAGCGGATCGCGAAGCTGGTCAAGAAAGGCTTTGATGGTTATCCGTTGATTTCTTTGGAGTACTTCGGGGAGCCGTCCGGTTCCGCTACGCGAGTAGTTATTTCATTTGTTGCCGAGGAGAACGCGGAGCCTCAGAAACAGGCATTTTCGAGTGATACTGACGCTCGGAAAGACGAAGCGATTCAATCGACCCTGGTGAAGATTATTGAGCGATCTGAGGTTAGAACGGTGGTTGAAGTTGAGGGTATTTCAAAATGATACGGCTGACGAATATTCAACTGGCGCTTGATCACGATGATCAGGCGATGACCAGCGCTGTATTGGATCGTTTATCAATCACGGCTGAAGATCTGGTTAGCGTTCACGTGCATAAGCGCGGATACGATGCCCGTAAAAAAACCAATATCGTGCTTATTTACACGCTCGATGTTGAAACCACCCATGACGAATCCTTGATTGAGAAGTTTGCTGAGCATCAGTTGGTTAAAGAAACTCCGGATATGAGCTACCAGTTCGTAGCCAGCGCCCCGGTAGATTTACAGGAACGCCCGGTTGTTATCGGTTTTGGGCCCTGTGGTTTGTTGGCCGGGTTGGTGCTGGCGCAAATGGGCTATAAGCCCATTATTCTGGATCGCGGCAAAGAGGTGCGTGAGCGTACAAAAGACACCTTTGGTTTTTGGCGTAAGAAAATCCTTAATACCGAATCCAATGTGCAGTTTGGGGAAGGCGGAGCCGGAACGTTTTCTGACGGCAAACTTTACAGCCAGGTAAAAGACCCGAATCACTACGGCCGTAAGGTATTAACCGAGTTTGTGGCGTCCGGAGCACCGAATGAAATCATGTTTGTCAGCAAACCGCACATCGGCACTTTTCGGCTGGTCACCATGGTTGAGCAGATGCGTGCGAAAATCATCGAACTTGGGGGCGAGATTCGGTTCAGCGCTCGCGTTGATGATGTGCAGATCGACAACGGCCAGATGACCGGTGTGGTTTTAGCCGATGGCGAAGTGATTAAGTCCCGGCACATTGCGCTCGCGATTGGCCACAGTGCCCGCGATACTTTCCAGATGCTCTTCGATAACAATGTGTATATCGAAGCCAAGCCGTTTTCCGTTGGCTTCCGCATCGAGCACCCGCAATCTGTCATTGATAAAGCGCGTTTTGGCAAAAATGTGGGCAACCCGATTCTGGGTGCCGCTGACTATAAACTGGTTCATCACTGTAAAAGTGGCCGCTCTGTGTACAGCTTCTGTATGTGCCCGGGTGGCACCGTGGTAGCCGCCGCATCGGAGGAGCATGGCGTGGTAACCAACGGCATGAGCCAGTATTCCCGTGCCGAGCGTAATGCCAACAGTGCGATTGTGGTGGGTATTGACCCCTCAGATTATCCGGGCAACCCATTGGCAGGGATCGATTTCCAGCGCGCACTCGAACGTAATGCCTACGTATTAGGTGGTTCCAATTACGATGCGCCGGCGCAGAAAGTCGGTAACTTTTTGAAGGGAACGTCCTCCGAGACGGTCGGCAGTGTAGCGCCCTCTTTCCAGCCCGGCATCAAACTGACCGATTTATCGAAAGCTCTGCCTGATTTTTGCATCGAGGCCATTCGCGAAGCGATTCCGGTTTTCAACAGAAAAATTAAAGGCTTTGCTTTAGAAGACGCACTATTGACCGGTGTAGAAACCCGAACGTCTGCGCCTATCTGCATAAAGCGCGGTAAAGATTTTCAGAGCATCAACACCCAAGGCTTATACCCGGCTGGCGAAGGCGCAGGTTACGCCGGTGGCATTCTTTCAGCCGCTATAGACGGCATCAAGGTCGCCGAGGCTATGGCGCTGAGTATTAACAGCAGCCATGAGAAGTCCGCATCGAAGTGTGCGTGAAAGACTTTAGCGGGTTTGTTTTTCTGTGCATTGGTGACTGGCCCCGTGGCCAAGTAAAAACTTTGCTGTCGCCATGCCGTGCTAAAACTAAAC
>JBALXR010000089.1:0-12276 GCA_036960525.1 Marinobacter sp. | reverse complement strand
TATCAAAAGACATAATAGCTTTCCACTAGAAAACGGTTGGTTAAGCCAAAGCGGCATTTCTTGCGCGCAGCCAGCCCTGCACCCGCATCCAGCCCATCAGCCATAAAGTCGCCACGCCAAAGCCAATGAGCGTGCCCACATTCAAGCCAAGACTGTCGTAAGTCAGCGAGATGACCAAAGCGTAGCAAAGCAGTGAGCCCAGGCCTGCAGGGTAGTGCTTGATTACCGCGGCTACCGTGGCTCGCCCGTGGGTCAGGTGCAGAATTACGAGGAAAGGATACATGGTCACCGGGAAAGCGGCCATAACGCCGGCCCAGGCAGGGGGCAACACATGAGCCAGGCCCGTGATCACAAAGATGATGCCCGCAGCAAGGCCCGAACGCAAAGCCAACGCGGGCCATGAAAGGCTGCGGCGGGCGCCAACCGCCACATCCGGCACCCGGCGATAAAGGCGAACGAATATCAGAATGGCGACGAAGGTGGTCAGCGTACCGGTGATTCGGTTGAAGTCGATACTGGTCAGAATCAGGCTGGTCAGCAGCCAGGCCAGAATACCCAGGGCCGTAGCGCTGAGCACACCCACCAGACCATCGCGCCTGGCGCCAATCAGATAGCCCCCGCTCAGCGCAAGTGTTGCTGAAAACCCAGCCAACGTATGTACCGCACTTTCGGTGGCAAAGGCCGGAGAAATCTCCAGACCAATGAAGTACAGGGCAATGGCCGTGCCCAGCGGGTAGCCCGCCAGCATCCCGGCCATGCGCGCACTCACGCGCTCAGCCACCAGCGACAGCCCCAGCACAATACCAATCGAAATAACCAGTTTGGCCAGCTGCCAGCTCAGCGGAACATCCACTTTTTATACTTCCTTTTATTGATTAAAGCGCCTGAAGACCAAATTGTCGTTTTGACGTGCAACTTTACTCAAAAGTCACCGAGCCTTCCACACATCGACGAGCTCTGGGTTGGTGCATGTCGTTTTTGTATCCTTGGCAAGTCTGGTAATGTTCTGGCAAAAGGCTGTCGCAGGTTAAGGAATGCGGCTACACCCCAAAATTTAGTGATTCAGCAGTTATACGCACCAGAACAAGGGAATATTAATGAAGGAAGCACTGGCACGATTGCGACAGTTTCGGGACGACAGAGACTGGAAACAGTTCCACAATCCCAAAGACCTGTCACTGGCCTTGAGCATTGAAGCCTCGGAACTGCTGGAAGTCTTTCTCTGGAAATCCCCGGAACAAGCCAACGTCGACAAAGTAAAAGAAGAGCTGGCAGACGTGGTCGCCTACGCCTTACTGCTGGCGGACAGCTACAATCTGGATATTGAACAGATTGTTCTCGATAAAATTGCACAAAACGAAAAGAAATACCCGGTCAGCAAGGCAAAGGGTACGGCGAAAAAATACACCGAACTATGAGCCACACACCAAAGATAGAAATACAACGCTACCCCTTCAGCCGGGAAGCTCTGGACGACTTGCGCGATAACGCGTTCGCATCAGGCAGCTGGCCTTTGGTGTACGTTCTCAGTGACGAAAAACACCGACGTGCCTATATCGGAGAAACAACCGACACGCTGACGCGCATGAGCACCCACCTTAAACACGATGATAAGCGGTTGCTCACCGCCGTTCACTTGATCACCAGCGAATATTTCAACAAATCCGCCACGCTGGATGTTGAATCCATGCTGATCAAATACATGGCTGCTGACGGGAAGTATACCCTGCTGAACGGCAACCTCTGGCTGGCCGACCATAACTATTACCAGCGCGAGGCACTCTACAACGAGGTATTCCGGGAAGTCTGGAACCGGCTGATTGCAAGGGGAGTGGCCTCACGCTCCCTGGACCACCTCGATAACTCCGATGTCTTCAAATACTCCCCCTACAAATCCCTGTCCTTCGACCAGCGCCAGGGGCTGCTTACCATCATGCACGAGCTGCTGAACCCCGATGTACAAAACATCATCGTGGAAGGCGGAGCAGGCACCGGCAAGTCGGTGCTGGCCATCTTCCTGTTCAAACTAATCAACTCGGCAGACCACCAGATAGATTTGCGGGACTTCTCAGATGAAGAGACCGAGATTAAATCTCTCCTGATCGCACTGAAAAAAGCGATGCCAAATCCTAAAATGGCGCTGGTTGTGCCGATGACCTCTTTCCGGACGACCCTGAAGAAGGCCTTCAGGCATGTGTCCGGACTCAATCCAGGCATGGTTATTGGCCCGGCCGAACTCGCCAAACAACAGTACGATATTGTGTTGGTGGATGAATCCCACCGATTGCGCAAGCGCAAGAACCTTGGGGCCTACTTTGGCAGCTTCGATAAAGCCTGCACGGCGCTGGGCATGGACAAGCACCGCTGCAGTGAAGTGGATTGGGTTCGCCAGCAAGCCCGCAAAGCCATCTTCTTTTACGACCAGGGCCAATCCATCAAACCGTCCGATGCCGACGTTGAGGTGTTCCAGCAACTCAAATCGGCAAAGGGCTCGGTGACACACCGGCTGCTGTCGCAGTTTCGCGTCAAAGCTGGGCAACCCTATGTGGATTTTTTAGATAAGTTACTCAACGGCCGCGTTGATAAGGGGGTAGTGTTCACAGCCAAAAACTATGAGTTTGAGGTGTTCGACTCGCTCAGCGAGATGGTTCACACCATCAATGAGAAGGAGCAGCAGGTCGGTCTGTCCCGCCTGATTGCCGGCTACTCCTGGCCATGGGCATCCAAAAAAGACAGCGCGGCCTATGACATTATGATCGATGGCGTTCAATTACGCTGGAACAGCACCAACAACGACTGGATCAACAAGACAGGCTCGTACAAAGAAGTCGGCTGCATTCACACCACGCAAGGCTATGATCTCAACTACGCAGGCATCATATTTGGCGAGGAAATCCGCTACGATCGAGACAGCCAATCTATTGTTATAGAGAAGAAAAACTACCATGACCGCACCGGCGGACAAGGGATCAAAGATCCGGCAGAACTGAAGCAGTACATCATCAACATCTACCGCACCATCATGCTTCGCGGCATTCGCGGCACCTTCATATATGCTTGCGATGAAGCCCTGCGGGACTATCTCAAGCAGCACATACCTATCCACGCCACCAACCAAAGCCATTCTGAAGCCGCCAATGTGGTCGAACTCCAACCCTATGTGAACGCCGTGCCTTTGTTTGACCTTCAGGCGGCCGCCGGCGATTTCAGTGGGCCGCAGAACGCAAAGACTGGGTTGCCGTACCTGATGGCACCCGGGTGCGCGAAGGCATGTTCGCCTGCCGAGTGATCGGTGAATCCATGAACCGGGTTATCCCCAATGGCACCCTGTGCCTGTTCATAGCCGATCCCGGCGGTAGCCGAAATGGCAAGACCGTGCTGGTGGAATGCACCGACAGTATCGATGCCGACTCAGGCTCACGCTACACTGTCAAAATATATGAAAGCTTCAAAACCGACGACGAACAAGGTTGGAAGCACGTTCGTATTCAGCTTAAACCTAACTCTTGCGATGAGAGCTTCGAACCCCATCAACTGACTGAAGACATGGCCAAACAGTATCGGGTGGTTGGGGAGTTTGTATGCGTGATTGACGCGTAAACTAACGCACGCAGGAAATCGCACTTGGACAGCAGGAAAGCACAATGCCCTACGCTGAAACACTGAATCAGATACGCCAGCAAATAAGCACCCACGATTGCCCAAACTGTGGCGGGCTTGCTTACTGCGCGATCAAGGCCGGCAGGGCCCCCTCTACTTGCTGGTGCTTAGCCGTAGACCCGCCGGAGAATCTGGGCATCAAAACCAACGATTGCCTTTGCAAGCACTGCATGTCGGGCCAATTCCGAAAGTGAGCTTTCAGGCACTCGGTCATTCAGTTGGCTTTGAGATATCGTTTCATTCCTTTTTTAGTCTCTCGTTGTGACAGCAACTGGCCCAGATAGACGGAGTCCTGATTGGCTGAAGCGACTGGAGACTCTCATTTTCGCCTCTCAGTATCCAAGATTACTCGTATTTATCTATGAGATGTGTGGCTACACATCTCATAGATAAAAAAGTGTTATTGGCATGGATAGGCTCTAATCAAACCGCCAAGTGCCGCCGTACCCCTTAAGACTGTTCATAGAACGAACAGTCTTTTAATATTCTTAATAGGTATAACGATAGAACTAATTGTTTGGTAAGATTTGACGTATCACAAGAAAATCTGTCCATCCGAATAATGACAAGAGGTTCAGAGGCATGCAAACCAACACCGCAAAGCAGGGCGAACAGCATACCGTGGTTATCGTTGGGGGCGGGGCCGCTGGCATTTCCGTTGCTGCCAGTCTGCACAAACGAGACAGTACCCTGGATATCGCAATTATTGAGCCTGCCCAAAGTCACCATTACCAGCCCGGCTGGACCATGGTCGGGGGCGGTATTTTTAAGCCGGAAAGTACGTCAAAACCGATGGCCAGCGTTATGCCGGGATTTGCCTCGTGGTACAAGCAAACGGTGCGCTCTGTAGACGAGCTGAACAATCAGGTCACGCTAGCCGACGGCTCCGTGATCGGATACCAGGCCTTGGTGCTGGCACCCGGGTTAGAACTGAACTGGTCCGGTATTGACGGCCTGAAAGAAGCGCTCGGCTCGAACGGTGTTACCTCCAACTACCAGGAGGGCATGGCCAGCTACACCTGGGAAATGGTCCAGACTCTTAAAACCGGGCGCGCTTTGTTCAGCCAGCCCCCCATGCCCATCAAATGTGCCGGTGCGCCACAAAAGGCGATGTACTTGTCAGCTGACTACTGGCTGCGCAACGGCGCTCTGAACAACATCGGCATTCAATTCCATAACGCTGGCGCTGTCCTGTTTGGCGTTCCCGATTATGTGCCGGCGCTGCAAAGTTACATTGAAAAGTACGGTATTGAGGTTAACTATCAGAACAATTTGGTGTCGGTTAACGGCCCTGCACACAAAGCAACGTTCCGTCGCACAAACGCGGACGGCAATACCGAAGACCGGGAAGTCGACTTTGACATGCTGCACGCTGTGCCACCCCAACGCGCGCCTGAATTTATCCGCCAATCTGCACTGGCTAACGCAGGCGGTTGGCTGGACCTGGAAGACGACACACTTTGCCACAAACGCCACAGCAACATCTTTGGCCTGGGAGACGTGAGTGGAACGGCCAATGCGAAAACAGCGGCTGCTGTGCGCAAACAGGCCCCGGTGGTTGCCGAAAACCTGATCTCCAGCCTGCGCAAGCGGCCCATGACAGCGGCCTACCTCGGGTATGGATCCTGCCCGTTAACCGTGGAGAACGGCCGTATTGTGCTGGCTGAGTTTGGCTACGGCGGGGTACTGCAACCCAGCTTTCCAACCTGGATAAACGACGGCACCAAAGCCACAAGAGCCGCCTGGTTTCTAAAAACCAAGCAGCTGCCAGGCCTGTACTGGCATGTTATGCTCAAAGGCCACGAATGGATGGCCAAGCCGGCGCGTCGCTCGGTCTGACAGGTCAAAAAAGACCACTCGTTCGTAATGCTTGTTTCAGACACACCGACAACATACCTGGCTAAGCCAGAACAGGAGAATAAAGCATGATTGGATACGTGACGATTGGTGTCAGCGATATGGAAAAAGCCAAGAAATTCTACACGGATCTTCTGGGTAACATGGGTGCAAAAGTCCTGCTAGATTTGGGCCGCATTGCCTTTATCGGTAAAGACATGAAATCTCCCATGATGGCCGTTTGTACGCCGTTTGACGGTTCGCCGAACCACCCCGGTAACGGCAATATGCTAGCGTTTCAGCCAGGCTCAAAAGAAGCAGTTGATACCCATTATCAGAAAGCCATCGAATTGGGTGCAATCTGCGACGGTGAGCCAGGGCAGCGTATTCCAAACCAGTTCTACGGCGCCTACGTGAAAGACCCAGACGGCAACAAGGTGGCCTTTTACCACTTCGGCTGATTCAGCCCTGCCATAAACTGAGGCCGCTTTAATCGGCGGTCTCGGTTCCAAACCACCAGCGTGGTAACAACTCCCGAATCTGCGGCTGTAAAAATCGGTCGTCAATCAGCCATATCACCCCTTCGTCTTCTGGCGTTCGAATCACCCGGCCAGCGGCTTGCGCCACTTTCTGCAGGCCAGGAATCAGATAGGTGTAGTCGTAACCTGCGCCAAAGCGCTGTTGCAGGCGCTGTTTCAAAATGTCGTGCCAGGCATCAAAGGGCGGCAGGCCCAAGGTGGCCACAAAGGCTCCAATCAGCTGGTCCCCCGGTAAATCAATACCTTCACTGAACACACCCCCCAGAACCGCAAAGGCCACACTGCCGGATTCTTCGCGGAACCCTGCCAGAAAATCTTTGCGCTGCTGCGGACTCATACCTGGCTGCTGTGAACGTTGGGGCACATCTGCGGCGGTGCTGCTCAAGGCCACATTGACCTCATTCAGATATTTAAAACTGCTGAAAAACGCCAGATAGTGGCCTGGGCGCTGGCGATATTGCTGCGCGATCAGCTCGGCAATGGGCATTACCGACGACTCGCGATGAGCCTGGCGGGTACTGATTCTCGGCGTGAAATTCACCTGTAGCTGCTCAGCGCCAAACGGGCTGGGCAGGGAGGTAAAACAGCTGTCTTCCGGCAACCCCAGCAAATCCCGGTAATACACACCGGGGCTCAAGGTCGCGGAAAACAGCAACACTGAGGCCGCCGACTGAAACCGGTCCCGCAGGAACTCTGCCGGCACCAAATTCTGAATAGTCAGGCTGGCGCGGCCGCGACCTTCGCGGCGAAATTCGCACAGGGAATGGTCGGCGAACGAATCCGCCAGCTTCATAAACGCAACGGACTCGAACAGGATTTCCTGCAACGCCAGATCCGGCGGATTCTCCGCCAGATAATCCGTAAGCCCGGACACCAGACCCTGCAGGCTGCCGGTCAGCGATACAGGCAAGGCGCTTAGAAACACCGGTGCTGTGCCAGCTTCGGCTTGGTCACGAATCACTCCCTGCCAGGCCCGGGCAGTGCGGTCCAAATGAGATTTTAAAACTTTGGGCGCGGTTTTACGCAGTTTTAAAAGCCGCTGTTGGTCCAGCTGCACCGAATACATACCGCGGCCGCGATCCACCAGGTTGTGGGCTTCATCCAACAGCACCGCGGTTTTCCACTGATTCTGCCGGGTCAGACCGTGGAGTAGGGCGGATTGATCAAACATCCGGTTTACATCGCCGATCACCAGATCACACCAACGCGCCATTTCCTGGGCCAAAAAGTAGGGACAAATCTCATGGCCGGCGGCGATTTTTGCCAGCACCTCCTGAGTCAATGTGGAATCGGCCTGGGCAGCTTCAGCACGGGCGTCTGGCAGGCGGTCAAAAAATCCTTTGGCCAAGGGGCAGGAATCGCCGTGGCAGGCTTTGTCTGGGTGCTCGCAAGCATCTGCTTTAGATACCAATTCCAAGGTTCTTAACGGCCAGATTTGTGGTGCTTCCTGCGCGAAACGCAGGCGGTCCACCGCGTCTACCGCCAGCTGACGGGCGGTGTTGCGGCATGTGAGATAACACAGCACGTCCTGATGCGCCGCCGGCATGGCCATGAGTGCAGGGAACAAAGTGCCCAGGGTTTTGCCCAGGCCGGTTGGCGCTTCCAGCAGCAAGGTGCCGCCCTTTACGGTGTTTTTGTAAACGGTTTCCGCAAGCTGGCGTTGGCGTGGGCGAAACTGCGCAAACGGAAAACGAAGGCCAGACAGGCGAATATTCCGCTGCTCCCGGTGATGAGCTTCGCTTTCGGCCCACAACCGGTAGCGATCACACAGCACTTCCAGCTCTTGCCAGAGCTCGTCCGCGCGGGCAGTTTCGCTGATCGACGTTTCCCGGTTATTGCCTATATCGAAATACACCAGCGCCAACTTTACAGTTTTACGCTTTTCCTGACGGCACAGCAGAGCACCGTAAGCTCGCAGCTGAGCCCGGTGTAGCGCGCGCTGATGGGAGCAAATGCGCGACACGTCGCCACGGTGGGTTTTGATTTCTTCCAGCAGTCCGGAGTGCGGGTTATACACATCGGCACGACCAGAAAGAGCAAGGCCTAGGCATTCACCGCTGATCGGGTACTCGCTTTTGTAACCGTAGCCCCGCTTGGCCTGAATCGCCTGATGGCCGGCAATGCCCTCTTCGGCGCTGGGCCCCGGGGTGTAACGAAAATCCAGATCGCCCGCGCGGGCGGCGAATTCGCAGAGTGTGCGCACCGCCACCTTCATGGCGCAGCCTCGCTGGCTTGCCAACGCAGATAACACACGCTGGCGGCGATGCCCTTGCGGGCAAAAAACTGTAGCCAGCGGATCTGGTGATCCTGCAGGCGATCGCCAGGGCCCTTCACTTCAATCATTTCGTATCGCGGCCTGGTACGCGGGTTTTCAGGGTAAAAGCGCACAAGATCGGGAAAACCACTGCGATGTTCGCGAATGTTCAGCAAAAGGCGCTCAAAAATAATGTGTAAATCCAGCGCCGGAATACAATCCAGGGCCAGCGCTAGCAGCTCGTCGTTCAGCGCTGGCCAGGTCACAAAGGGGTTGGTGATGCCCTGCTTGGCGGCGTAGGTATTCAGTATCTGCTGGCGATAACCGCCATCGTTTAGCATCGCAAAGCACTGGTCGAACGCGGTCTGGCGCCGGCTGACAAAATTTTCCCGCAGCAAGTCCGCCGGGCCATTGTGAAACGGGTGAAAAAACGCGCCGGGTATGGGCTTAAAGATGGTGCTCCAGCACAGCAGGCCAAACAAGCTGTTAATCAGGGTGTTTTCCATATAGAACACCGGTGCTTCGGGGCTCGACAAGTGGTCACGTACCACCCGCTCAACTGAGCTACCCGTTTGCGGCAGCGTCAACGTGAACTCGTGAAGCGGCGGGGGTTCAAGCGCCAACGGAGCAGGTTGCTTCACTTTGGCTGCCAACCGTTTCAAAATTCGCGCCAGGCCCTGGGCTTCGGCATCACTCAGTTCGGCGGGCTTCCAGTCAGCGGCAATAATCCAGGCTTCGTCAAAGCGTTTCATTCGCTCGAGCAGCCGCAATTGTTTCAATCGGGCTTCCCGATGGCCACTTGAGGCCAGTGCTTCCAAAGCCAGTTTCTGCTCGCCCTGACGTTCGGCCTGCCGGCCCAACTCCAACAAAAGCCGATCGCGGCGACTGGTCAGCCACGGGTTGTCAGAAGGTTGCGGCACCTGGGCCCACACTTCAGCAGCCGGCATTCCAGCGTCAAGGCATTCTCTGCAGTGGTGCATGGCCAGATAAACATCCGCTTCGCTGCGTTTTGAAAACGCCCGGGCTTCAGGGGTAAAGTGCACTTTTTCATAGCGGTGGTGGCCCAACTCCACCAGCACAAAATCCGACCAGCTTTGGCGTAGGTTGCCGAAGAACATCAAACGAACGCGGTCGAACAGGGCCATTGAACTCACCCGCACTACCGGCGAACCAGAGTCACCCAGCCAGCCCATTACAGTGCGGGCATTGCCGTAGATGCCTGTCAAAGCCTTGCGCATCTGGGCTTTGGCCAGGTTTTTGGCGAAACCGGCCTGCACCAAAACCGGCGCAAACCTAGGGCGGAGTTCGGCCAGAGTGAACAGGCGAAACAGGTCGTCCAGCGTCACCAGCGGATCGGCATTGAGCCAATCACTCTCAACCAAATCATTTAACGCCTCCATTTCCGAGCTTCCCAGTTCTGGGTACTTCAGCTTATCAGCGCGGAACAGATCACCGCTGCGCATCACCATTCGGGTCAACAGAGCGCGGGCATGACGGGACAAATCAAAGAACTCGTTCAGCCGGGCATTCTCCGGCGCCAACAGCAAGTCGGAGTGGTGATTAGCCACCCACGAGACCACCGTTTCCATGTTTTCCAGGTAGTACAGAGGGTTTTCAAGATTCGCCGCGGCGGGCCTGTCATTCAAGTGATAATTGCTTATGGGCATACGGACAGACTTTATAATATTTCAAACACCTGTAATTTAACCGCCCACTGTTTAAATGCCTATGTCAGTCGGTTGCAAGCGCACCCCAGCCACTTTCCACACGTTTTCTACCTGTACCATTCTGTAATAGGCGTCCCAGGATTTTCCCTCAGGGCCTTTGAGCTTCACGACCTGAATGTGGAAAACACCGTGGGGCACGCTTTCGGTGAACTCAATCTGGATGGCACTGTGTACGGCAGGGTAGGCTTCGCGCACCATATCCACAAACACCTGTGACGATCCAAAACGGCGCTTGATACCCTCGGACGCATAGGCCCAGGCTTGCTCACCATCGTTGTTAGCAAACGCTTCGATCTGACGCAGGATAGAGTCTTGAATTTCGAGAGTGTCTTGGCTTTGCAGAGCGCCCTGACCTTGCAGAGCGCCTTGAATCTGAACCGTATCCTGAACGCCAACTTCTTCGCCAGTATCGCTGGCAAAAGCCTGAGATGCCCAAGCAAGCGTAAACCCCAAACTCACTATCAGAAATAGAACAATGCTCTTTGTCGTGCTGGTAAATTGCTGTCCCATGTTGAAACCCTTTTATTGACCATATTTTAATCAATACGGGTGAAAAGGTGCTGCGGACTCCCTCCGTGCAAACGCGACTTTAATCACGGGCGGCCTTTTCTGGCCAAATGATGTTAATCAGAGCCTGTCGTCGCCGATCAGGAAAGGCAATGGTGTTGTCTGAACGGGCAATGGCAAGCGCCTCACCCAGCATGCGAAACAATTCAACATTCTGGTGCACGCACTGCGGAATGGCCTGGCTGCGCAGGTATTTCAAGTAAAGCTGCAGATTTTCTTCATCCGACCGCCAGTGCTCGCCGAAGGCATTACCAAACAGAGCGCGCGTCGCAATGGCCCGCCACTCGTCGCAATAACCACTTTCAAGCCTTTCCGGATAAACATACAAATCCTTGATTTCCTTCTGTATGTTTACAACCACGTGTTCCGGCGGGAACAGCAGCCGCATAGCCAGCAGATCGTAACTGTCGCTGAGCTGTTCGCTTATGGCTTTTTTGACCAACTCTACTTTGTTCATGATCACCCGTTCAGTAAGGTATTTACCTTGCAACGATTTTCCATCCCGCACGGTTTCAGACTGTCTGCTTCTGTGGTCACATACGCTAAGCTGACGCATCGGGATTGAACCCCATACCAGACAAGGAAGACCATGGCCGCTTCGTCCACAAATGCCACCAGTGATAACCAACACATTACTCCCGGTTTTCACGCGATTCATGCCAACCATCTGGAAGATCTGCGTCGGGCCGTGGTGTTTATTTGCCAACAAAACCCGCTACCGCCGCTGCAAAGCGAAACGTTTCTAGTGCAAAGCAACGGTATTGCCCAGTGGTTAAAACTGGCGCTGGCGGAAAAGCGTTCAGAGGGTGGCAGCGAAGGCGGCTTGGGCATTGCCGCCGGTATGGATTTTTTATTCCCGGCACGGTTTATCTGGCAGGCCTATCGCGCCGTACTGCCAGACGGCGAGGTGCCAGAGCAATCCCCCTTTGATAAACGCCGGCTGGTGTGGCGGCTTTACCGGCTGTTACCGGAACTTGTTCTTACAGATGCGGCGTTCAACCCGCTGGCGCGTTTTCTGGACGGCAGCGACACCGATTTGCGGACATTCCAGCTGGCAGAGAAAGTGGCGGATCTGTTTGATCAATACCAAGTGTTTCGCGCCGATTGGCTGGCGGCCTGGGAGCAGGGCCGGGATGTGGTCATTAGCACCCGTAACGGCGAAAAACCAATTGAAGAAGATACCCGCTGGCAACCCATGCTGTGGCGCAAGCTGGTGGAAGACACCGGCGCCGAAGCACACACCAGTCGCTCGCAGATTCACACCCGCTTTATGACACAGGGCCAAAAGGTGGCAGCGCCCGCTCACCCGAGCCGCTTACCGAAGCGCATTGTGGTGTTCGGCGTATCGTCTTTGCCGCGCCAGGCGCTTGAGGCTCTGTACGTGCTTAGCCGCTTTAGCCAGGTGGTGCTTTGCGTTCACAACCCATCGCAGTTTTACTGGGCCGATATTGTCAGCGATCGCGAACTGCTCAAAGCCGAGCGCAAGCGCGGTGCCAGCCACCCCACGCTGTCGCAGATTGACGACGCCGACCAGCTGCATCAACACGCCAACCCGCTGTTGGCAGCCTGGGGCAAACAGGGTCGGGATTACATTCGCCTGCTGGACGAATTCGACAACCCCGACGAGTACCGCGACAGTTTCCAGACGCCGGATCAGAAGATCGACATCTTTTTTGAGCACGGTAGCGGGCAG
>JBALXR010000088.1:0-13214 GCA_036960525.1 Marinobacter sp. | reverse complement strand
GCATTGTCGGCTCCAAGTATTAGACGTTACAGCCGCAGCATAGCGTCCTCCTTATCTGCCAAATTGACTGATTGCGACCGAAAGAATCCCAAAAACGTCATGTGCGAATCAGGGCCCACCTGAATCGGCGGGATCGCATCATCCGGTGGCACTGCGGTAGCGGACCCAGGCGCTCGCCCTCCCCGTCGCAGAGAGACTCGTGTCAGTCGCCCGTAGACTGACTGATCTTGCGGCAATGTGGTTTTATGTCCCTGCTACGGCGACTGTCTGTCGCACGCCCAACAATAATAAAGAGGAGGCTCCACAATGGATGGAAACATCAAGAGCAACGAGAGGCAGCAATTGCAAGCGATACAAGAACTGGAGGCGGTTTACGATACCGATTACGAGATCGGACAACACAATATCCACCCTCTGGGGCTGGAACTTCATAACCCTGTTTTCCTGACCAGCGCTTTGCTAATTTTAGTATTCGTTGCCGGCTCGTTGACCTTCCCCGCAGCTGCCAGCGAGATGTTGATGGCGGCGCGCACATGGTCCATCAATACTTTTGACTGGTTATTCTTGTCCAGTGGTAACATTTTCGTGGTGTTTTGCCTTACCCTGATTGTACTCCCTGTAGGCAAAATCCGGCTTGGTGGTGACACAGCCAAACCCGATTACAGCCGCTCTTCATGGTTTGCAATGTTGTTTGCAGCAGGCATGGGCATTGGCCTGATGTTCTGGAGCGTGGCTGAACCTATTGGCTATTATACCGAGTGGTACGGCTCTCCGCTTAACATTGCCGGTGGCACCGTGGAAGCCGAACGCGCCGCCATGGCAGCAACGATGTATCACTGGGGGCTACACCCTTGGGCGATTTACGGCGTAGTTGCGTTAGCGCTGGCGTTTTTTACCTACAATAAGGGTTTGCCGCTAACGATACGCTCGACCTTTTACCCCTTGCTTGGCAATCGGATATACGGCCCCATCGGTAATATCATCGATATCACGGCGGTCATCGCGACTATTTTCGGCCTGGCCACCTCCCTCGGTTTCGGCGCGCAGCAGGCCGCCGGCGGCCTTAATTACCTGTTCGGGATTCCTGCCGATCTGAGCACACAGACGGGCATCATCGTTGTTGTTACAGCCCTCGCTCTTCTTTCGGTGACGCGCGGCCTTGATGGCGGGGTCAAGCTAATGAGCAACATCAACATGGTTCTGGCGGCCGCACTGTTGCTGTTTGTCATTTTCGCCGGATCTTTAATGACTTTTCTCAGCACCCTGGGCACTACAGTCGTGGCCTACGCCGAACACTTTCTGCCATTGAGCAACCCGGTCGGCCGTGAGGATGAAACCTTTTATCACGGCTGGACCATCTTCTATTGGGCCTGGTGGATTTCCTGGTCACCCTTTGTTGGCATGTTTATCGCGCGCATCTCCAAAGGTCGTACGATTCGGGAATTTCTCACCGCGGTTCTTCTCGTACCAACCTTGGTAACGTTCGTCTGGATGAGTGCCTTTGGTGGCAATGGACTAGCACAAACAAAAGCAGGCGTTGGTGCACTGGCCGATGGAATCACCGATTCTTCACTGACCCTGTTTCAGATGCTGGAGAACCTGCCGCTGTCAGGAATCACGTCTGTTCTGGCGATTGTGCTGGTGCTGGTATTCTTCGTGACCTCCTCCGACTCTGGCTCATTGGTCATAGACAGTATTACCTCGGGTGGCAAAACCGATTCACCCACGGCACAACGCGTGTTTTGGGCCACATTGGAGGGCGTAATTGCCGCCGCATTGTTGACGATTGGCGGCTCCGATGCCCTGACGGCTTTGCAGGCGGGCTCGGTGACGACCGGTTTGCCGTTTACCATCGTGCTGCTAGCAATGTGTGTGAGCCTGGCCAAGGGCTTACAACACGAGCAAAAGTTGCTGGCGATCAAACGAAAAAGGGCGTTCAGCGTTCTCGCCCGGAAAGAGAAAAAGCGGGCGGCAGTGCCTGCCGCAGGTTGGTAGGGTTATCACCCGGTTTACCTAAGTAACGGGACCCTCTGATTACCGGCAACACCCTTTGTGTGGTGGACGAATCATGTTTCGTCCACCACACAAAGGGTGTTGCCAAGACGCATTAACGGTTACTAATCAACCATTGTTGAAAAGATCCAAATGATTAAAGGCTATTAACCTAGCAATTAAATAGACCTCTTCGCCTCAGAGCGTATCTAACCAGACTCCTGTGCTGCGAGTAGCTGACGCAATGCAAATTTCTGTATTTTCCCAGTTGAAGTGGTCTCTAGGCTGCCAAAAATAATTCGTTTGGGCGCTTTGAAGCGACTCATATTTTCCCGACAGAAATCAATCAGCTCCTCTTCACTCAAACAGCTGTCGGGACGCAGCTGCACGAACGCTGCCGGTACTTCTCCCCACTTCTCATCCGACATGGCGACAACCGCGGCGATTTCGACGTCAGGATGGCGCTGGATTATATCCTCAACTTCTAGGGACGAGATATTCTCGCCACCCGAAATGATGACGTCTTTAGAACGATCAATAATCTTGATGTAGCCGTCTGCATGCACGACCGCCAAATCGCCGGTATGAAACCAGCCGCCTGCAAATGCCTCATCGGTTGCAGTCTCGTTACGTAGATATCCTTTCATTACAATATTTCCCCGGAACATTATCTCGCCAACAGTCACACCATCGGCCGGAACTGGCTGCAGAGTGTTCGGATCAAGAACAACGACTTCCTCCTGCAGTGGATAGCTCACCCCTTGTCGACCGTTGAGTTCGATCCGCTCTTCCAGAGTACGTTCAGCCCAGTCATCCTGCTTGGCGCATACGGTTGCAGGACCATATGTCTCAGTAAGTCCGTAGACATGGGTTAGTTCAAACCCAATTTTTTCCATCTGCTTCAAAACAGAAGCTGGCGGTGCAGCGCCTGCAATCAGCCCTGAAACCTTGTGCTCGATCGGCCCAGATTGGGTCGCGGCAGCACTGGCGATCATCGAATGTACTATAGGAGCGCCACAGTAGTGGGTAACCTGATGCTGCCTTATCAGTTGATGAATCCGCTCGGGATCTACCTTGCGCAAACAGACGCTTGTTCCACCGATCGCTGCCAGAGTCCAAGGGAAACACCAACCATTGCAATGAAACATGGGCAATGTCCACAAATAAACCACGTTAGACGCCAAGCTCCAAGAAAGCACGTTACTTATTGCATTCAGATAGGCGCCACGATGGTGGGTCACCACGCCTTTTGGGTTGCCTGTTGTCCCTGAGGTGTACCCTAATGCAATGGCATCCCATTCGACGACCGGCATTTCCCACTCAGCGTCTTCGCTCTGCTCGATCAGCAATGCTTCATATTCAAGGTCGCCGATCGGATTTCCTGCAGCATAATTCGAATCACAAACATTGATTATGATTGGCGCCGTGCCTTCTACCAACAACAGGGATTTTTCGATGACATCTGCATACTCCGAGTCCATCAGCAGAAGCCGCGTATGGCTATGATTAAGAGTGAAGGCAATCGCTTCAGCGTCTAAGCGAGTATTAATTGCGTTCAGCACCGCACCCACCATAGGTATACCAAAATGCGCCTCACACATTGCTGGAATATTTGGCAACATAACTGACACAGTATCGCCTCTGGAAATACCAAATCTCTTTAAAACGGAGGCTAGCTGACAACAGCGCCCATAAGTTTGACGCCAAGTATAGGTTGTATCGTTGTATATGACAGCTGCTCTGTCCGGATAGACGGCAGCGGCCCGCTTTATAAAACTTAGTGGCGACAAGGGCACATAATTGGCCGCTTTTTTTCCAGTGTTTGATTAAAAGAACATAACTCGGTCATTTTATTTTCACTCTTATTTTTATGACTAACCTGCCTCGAAAGTAGATTAAACGAGCTGGGAGCCAGAGGATGAATATCCATTTAACGAACAGGTTTTTCCCACGTGGGAGTGCGCTTGGCTAGAAAGGCATCAATACCTTCACCCGCGTCGGGGCTCATCATGTTCTGGGCCATGACATTGCCTGCAAAATCGTAGGCGTAGGACAGAGACATCTGCCGTTGCTGATGAAACATAGACTTGCCGTATCGAACCGAAGAAGGGATTTTGCTCAGAACTTTCTCCACTTTTGCAGTAACCACGTCATTCAGTTCGGTGTCATCCACTACACTGCTGACCAGCCCCCAGTCCAACGCCGTTTCGGCATCGACAACATCACCCGTGAGTATTTACTAGGCTAATCTTCAAGCAATTTTAGAGGCACGTTACACTGCGGTGATCGCTAGTGTCCCGGGAAGACAACGGTTTTGTTACCGTTGAGAAAACAGCGTTTCTCAACGTGTGACTTAATGGCCCTTGCCAGCGTGACGCGTTCGGTATCGCGTCCTTTTGCTATCAGGCGCTCGGCGGTATGGGTGTGATCCACCGGCTCCACACTCTGGGTAATGATCGGACCTTCGTCCAGATGTTCGCTAACGTAGTGTGCGGTGGCCCCTACCAGCTTTACACCTTTGTCATAGGCTTGATGGTAAGGCTTGGCGCCTTTGAAGCCCGGCAGCAGGGAATGGTGGATATTAATGGCACGTCCGTGTAGTTTTTTGCACATATCTTCGGACAGTACTTGCATGTAGCGCGCCAGCACAACGAGGTCAGCTCCGGATTCCTGGATGATCTCCCACATTTGTGCTTCCTGTTGTGGTTTGGTTTCCTTAGTAATCGGCAAGTGATAAAACGGGATGTTGTGCCAGTCAGCCAGCCTTTCCATATCGGGGTGATTGGAAATGATCGCCGGAATTTTGATATTAAGTGCGCCGGTGCTATAGCGATGGAGAAGGTCCTGCAGACAGTGATCATACTGTGATACCAGAATCACCACCTTATCGGGAGTTGCCAGATCGCGCAGGTCCCATTCGACTTCAAAGGCCCCAGCTTTGTCAGCGAGCTGGTTACGCAGATCCTGTTCAAGGAATTCACCATTGCCTCTGTGATTAAACTCCACACGGAAGAAAAACCGACCCGTGTCGGCATCATCAAAAATGTGCATCTCGTACACATAACACTCGTTTTGATACAGGCTGCCAATTATCAGATCCATCACGCCCAGTTTGGTCGGAGAGCTTCCAGTAAGGATGTAGGTTGTTATATTTTTATTCATTCTAATGGTCCTTTAATATTTTTATTTTCCAAATTGACGTTACAAGAGAAGTTGATGTCGAGTGATTCTCTTCGATACTTATTTTTTAGTGCCTTCATCTGACTGGTTTTTAAAGCCGGGCACGATCCGTAACCTCTAAGAGTTTCTGCGCTTGGCAAAATAAGATGTAACCGTAGCCGGTGCTATTACACGTCACCCAAAACGCTTTAGTAGAGAAAAATGATAAGAGAAATTTGCAGAGAGAGAGGCCTAAACAGGTGCCGAAAAAGTGTCTAATCGGACTTGTTTATTGCACTCTTTAGTCCATTTGGGCTAAAGCAAAAGTTGAGTAGCCATGAACACAGGCATCGTATTGAAGATCGAAAGCCCAGTTTACGTCCACGCAAAAATCCGGGCCGTAAGGCACCGTGCGAAGTATGGGTGGGGGTAAACGCACCTATGGTTGGACACGCTTAACTGGGCTGGTCGTTTGGACTTGACCGCGTCAGTTGGCGCCATTAATATCGTTGTAATAACAAGGGCATCGAGTCTGCGGCGCTGTGGATGCTGAAAAAGAAGTCTGTGCGTGTGAATAAGTGCTTCAAACACCCCAACATCACTTACGTTGCATAAGTGTATTTGCAGACCGAGCTAATAAAAATATGGAAAACGTCGTACTGGATGCTTTAGATGTCCGTATTTTGAGTGCCGTGGAGCAGCACGGACAACTAAGCAAAACCAGACTTTCAGAGCTGGTTAACCTGTCGCCGACACCGTGCTGGATTCGACTAGAAAAACTCAAAAAGGCTGGGTACATAACCGGTTTTCGAGGTGAGATTGCAATCGATAGAATTCTCGACCTGGCAAAAGTTATCGTTACAGTTTCACTGAAGACACACAGTAAAGCAGATTTTCAGCGGTTTGAAAAATGCATTCAGAGCGTCGATGAGATAGTAAAATGTAGCGCAACTGGTGGTGGTTCGGACTATGTTATGAAAGTTATTACAAATAGCCTGAATGATTTTCAAAACGTAATGGAGAATTTGCTGAACAAAGAGATAGGAATTGAGCGCTATGTTATTTATGTTGTTATCAGAGAGGTTAAATCAACGTCTCCTAGCTTGTCGAAACTATGGGAAAAGAAAAGAGGTCTGTAACTATTCAGTTAACGATGCTGGTTTTCTTAGCCTTTTACTGACGTAATTGATTTACGGCCATATGGCACAGTGAAGCCAGATGTGGCCCCGGCTGATTTTTCAGGCACCCTCATACAGCACGACATCCAGTGCCCCCAATGAAGACGGTATCTCGCTCTCCCAGTGACTTTGCCCACGGGGTTTTTCTGTCCGTTGAGCATTCAGGCCATTGGGTTCAGGAAGGGAATGCGAGCGACAGCATGCCGTCACCGTATTGGCCAGTAGACAGGCAATGGTCATCGGGCCGACGCCACCAGGAACCGGCGTGATCGCTCTTGCGACTTCTTTGGCTGCGGCGTAATCCACATCGCCAACAAGTCGTGTCACGCCGTTGCCCTGATCAATGCGATTTATACCCACGTCGATCACTGTTGCGCCCGGCTTTATCCATTCGCCCTGGATGAATAAAGGCTGTCCCACCGCAACGACAACGATATCTGCACCGCTCACGATCTCCGGCAGTTTTCGCGTGCGCGAATGGACTATGGTCACTGTGCAGTTATCTCTGAGCAACAGCTGCGCCATGGGTTTGCCGACGATGTTAGAACGCCCAATCACCACCGCGTTCAGGCCTGACAGGCTACCGCAATACTCGCGGAGTATCATCAGACACCCCAAAGGGGTACAGGGCACCAAAGACTCCTGCCCTGTCGCAAGCAGCCCGACATTGGAAATATGAAACCCGTCCACATCCTTGGTCGCGTCTATCGCATTGATCACTAACGCTTCGTCGAGGTGCTCCGGCAAAGGAAGTTGAACGAGGATTCCATGCACAGCTGGATCAGTGTTGAGCCGATCGATCAGCGCTAGTAATTCGGCTTCAGTGGTATCTACAGGTAACTTATGCTCGTAGGAGTTCATACCTACCTCAATGGTTTGCTTTCCCTTCGAGCGTACATAGACCTGAGATGCCGGATTTTCACCCACTAGCACCACCGCAAGACCGGGGGTGACCCCGTGTTTCTCCTTGAGAAACGAGATATGTTGCGCAATCCTTTCACGTAGTGTGGCTGCAAATGCCTTGCCGTCGATGATTTGTGCAGTCATACAATCCTATTCTCCGTCTGGGGTTCCAGTGCCGTGTTCTATTGCCAAACCTTATTCGGCGGACGCGGGCCGAACCGCAGCCCCTCCATTTTCGGTGACCCAGTTCGCATTGTTTTTGATCCCGCCCAGCGGGAAAAAATGCACCTGCTCAATGCCGAAGTTCGGATGGCGCTCCTTATGGGCGGCAATCTCAGCCAATAATTCGGTGGGTTCATAGGGCAGAAGCAACCTGGTTACATCCTTTGCCCTGCGTTGCAGCACCTTCATGCTGGGGCCTACGCCGCAAGACACGGCGTATTTGATCAGGGTGTGGAGCTTAGCCGGGCCGGCCACGCCGATATGGATTGGTAGATTAATACCTTCGGCCGCTAGCCGTTCGGCCCAAGCGATGACCGGAGCTGCCTCGAAACAAAACTGGGTGGTGATCGCCACACGGGCATCAGTTCGCTCGGAAAAAGCCTGTTTCCACTTCAGGGATTGCATCACCATACGGTCGGAACCATCTGGGTCGATATCGCGGTTGCTTTCGGGATGGCCTGCGAAATGCAAATTCTTGAACCCGTCGAAAAGACCGGTCTCGATCATTTGCATGGAATCTTCGAATTCGCCAGCCGGGGTAGTAACGCCACCACCCAAGAGCAGCCCTTGTTCTACTCCGGCTTCGCCCTGATATTGGGCAACCCATTCCGCAAGCTCGGTCTTATCCTTGACGAGGCGGGCGGGGAAATGAGGCATAACCTCGAAGCCCTCATCGGCCAGACGGCGTGCCGTGCGGACCATATCCTCGATCGGTGTCCCCTCGATAAGGGCTATATAGATGCGGGTGCCTGTTGGCAGAATGTCGCGGAAACTTTCCACCTTGTTGGCGGTCTGCGGGGTCACCTCAATCGAATAGCCGCTTAGAAAGCTCGCCAGCAAAGACGATGTCTGACCCTCTTTGCTGGCAGCGGTAGGTTTGTGAAGAAAAGAGCGCAGTCCCATAAAATCTATCCTCCGGTGGTTGCTCACTCATTGTGCTTTTTTGTTTGCTGAAATTAAGTCACTGCGATTTTCTTGTTAGGATCAAAGAACGGTTTTTCAACAACAGTGGCCGTTGTTGTTCCGCTAGAAGTCTCAACGTCGAAATGTGTGCCAATAGCCGCAAAGTCTGCGCCAACCATTGCCAACGCGATATTGAGCTCCAGACGCGGAGAAAACACGGCAGAAGTAACCTTACCTACTTGTTCACCCTCTTTTTTCAGAGCCCAGAACCTGGAGTTAGGACCTGTCAGTGCCGGGCCATCGATCACCAAGCCAACTTGCTTGCGTACTACGCCATCCTCACGGATACGTTTGAGTGCAGACTTCCCGATGAAGTCTGCATCAATGTCCAGTTCGACCAAGCGATCCAACCCCAATTCATAGGGATTGGTGTTGATGTCCATATCGGCGTGGTAAGACAGCATGCCGCCCTCAATACGACGAATTGTCGACGTGTGCCCAGGCTGAATCCCAAACGGTGCACCTGCAGCCATGATCTTCTCCCACAGATCATCACCCTTCGAACCATCCTGCAGATAGAGTTCATAACCAAGTTCGCTTGACCAGCCGGTCCGGGACACAATCAAAGGAATGCCGTCAAGGTCATACTCGCGTAGCCAGTAATACCGAAGATCGGTGATACTTTCGCCGAATAGCGCTTTCATAACGTTGCCGGACTCCGGACCTTGCAACTGGAGTGGTGAAACATCCGGCTCGCGAATTTCGACATCCAAGCCGGAGTTTATAGCGACGCCTTGCGTCCACAGCAAAATGTCGCTGTCAGCCAGGGAGATCCAGAAACGGTTCTCCTCGAGACGAAGCAAGATAGGATCGTTCAAAACCCCGCCCTCGGCATTTGTGATCAGTACATATTTGCACTGACCTACAGCACACTTTGAAAGGTCTCGTGGAGTCAGCATCTGAACAAATTGTGCAGCGTCGGAACCGGTGATCTCTACCTGACGTTCAACTGCAACATCGCAAAGGATTACCTTATTCACCAAATTCCAGAAATTTTGCTCGGGATCACCGAAATCGCGGGGGATATACATGTGGTTATAAACCGAGAATCCCTTGGCGCCCCAGCGCACGGTTGCATCGAAGTATGGTGATTTCCGAATTTGTGTGCCAAAGCCAAATTCTTGTTGTATTTGTTTTTGCTCAGCCATTTTCAAGTCATCCTGTTGTGAGACCACGTCCATAAGGGTGACATTACACGTCACTCAAAACGCTTTAACAGAGAAAATGATAAGAGAAATTTGCAGAGAGAGAGGCCTAAACAGGTGCCGAAAAAGTGTCTAATCGGACTTGTTTATTGCACTCTTTAGTCCATTTGGGCTAAAGCAAAGCAAGGGGCCGACTCTTGGCGAATATTCCTAAACTCTGCGGCTCTGTCGAAAAGGTGTGGCGGATTCAGATCACAAGTGCGGCACGTTGATTGGGATATACCGGACAAGATAGTTGACGCTGCCTACGCTTAGCCAAAGCGCACGAGAAGTGGCAAACCAAAGTAAGCGTTCATTCAATGGTGTAGTTAACTTATTTCACGTCACGAAGAGTTCGTAGCAGGCCCGGCGAGACTTTGTACCGTTTCATGCCGTCGTCTTTGGCCAGCACGATCACGCTTTTACGGTTGATCTTGGTAACGATCTGAAGTGGTTGAATGGATGTGACCAGCCCAGTTAAGGAATAATACCCTGAACCTGGAGAACCTACATGACCACAAGAAAACTGTACTCAAAAGAATTTAAGCTGGACGCCATAAGTCTTGTGCTGGAGCAGGGCTATTCAAGGGCCCACGCGGCGCGCAGCCTGGAGATCAACCCAAACATGCTGGGGCGTTGGATAAAGTGGAGTGGTCAAGCACCTTGTAACAACCCAGTGAAGCTGCTTTTCTCAATTCATCAACGGCGGATTTATAACACCAGTGCGCGCAAGTCCGCCAGAAACTTGTCCACCTGGGCCTCGGTGGTGGACCAGGAACACACCAGACGTGAGCAGCCACCAATAAAATTATAGAACCGCCAACCCTTGGCGCGGAGCGCAGCCTGGACCAATTCCGGCAACTCCACGAACACACCGTTCACCTGGCGCGGGTGGCGCAGCTCAATTCCCGGCAGCCCCGCCAGCCCATCGGCTAGTCTTTTTGCACAGGCATTGGCATGGCGGGCGTTGTCCAGCCAAACATTGCCCGCCAGCAAACCGCACCAAGGCGCAGAGATAAAGCGCATCTTCGACGCAAGCTGTCCGGCCTGCTTGCACCGCCACTCGAAATCTTCCGCCAGTTTCCGGTTGAAGAACACAACCGCTTCACCCAGCGCCAGGCCGTTCTTGGTGCCGGAGAAACACAGCACATCCACGCCCACCTTCCAAGTAATCTCCGAAGGATGTACGTCCAGCGCCGCCACCGCATTGGCAAAGCGGGCGCCATCCATATGAATGCTGAGCTTATGGCGATCGGCCACTGCCCGGATGGCACACAGTTCTTCAGGCGTATAAACGGTACCCAGCTCCGTGGCCTGGGTAAGGCTCAGGGCTTTGGGTTTGGGAAAGTGGATGTCGCTGCGCTTGGTCACCAGCTGCTCGATGCTTGCTGGCGTCAGCTTGCCGTCGGGCCCATGCCCCAGCAACAGCTTGGCACCATTGGACGCATACTCCGGCCCACCGCACTCGTCGGTTTCGATGTGCGCCATCTCATGGCAGATAACACTGTGGAACGACTGGCCGATAGAGGCCAGCGCCAGCGAATTGGCGGCGGTGCCGTTAAAGACGAAATAGACATCGCAGTCGGTATCAAAAAGCGCGCGCAGGCCATCAGAGGCCCGCTGGGTCCAGACGTCCTCACCATAGGCTGGTTCGTCCGACCGGTTGGCCTCGTCCATGGCGGCCCAGGCCTGCGGGCAAATACCACTGTAATTGTCGCTGGCAAACTGCTCAGACTGAGACACAAATGCGCTCCTGGAATAGTGGTCCGGTTAGCGGACAGCCCTTTACGTTACACGATTCGGGCCATTACGCCAGTAACGCCAACGCCTGAAGCGCTAACCAAGCAATCTAATGATGTGCTACACAAGTAAACCAATTGTTCCTCTAAAAGCTCTCTGCGAATTATCGACCGGCGTATTAACAGAGTTATGGCCGTGTGTACTTTGGAATCAGCGCATGTTGCAAATTACCTCATATGCGCCCGTACGCTTTTAGAAAGACGGCGATGAAGAAAGCTGGTGAGTAATTTCGTAAATTATTGATTCTAACGGTGCCCCGAACCGGAATCGAACCGGCACGACCGTGAGGTCGAGAGATTTTAAGTTATTAGTGCTGTTTTTTGAATACGTTGGAAATTGTTTTAATAAGCACTATAAAACAGCATGTTACGTGTCTCATCCAGAAATTGATATTTGCAGTTGTTTGAAGAAATCCGCTACTATTTGATCGATTCTGTCTACATAGTGTCTACATAAGGACACAAGAGACTTTCCGACGAATGCGTGTGGAGCCCTCCCCTTGAGAATTACCAAGAGCTTTATCGACAAAGTTCCCCTGCCCCAGACCGGCCCGGACGGTAAATCCAGCCAGGCGTTTTATCGGGATTCGGTCATCGCCGGTTTTGGTTTACGCGTCACCAGTGGCGGAGCCAAATCGTTCATCGTGGAAAAACGAGTGGATGGCCGGGTTACGCGAATGACTCTGGGCCGATATGGCAACCTGACGCTTGAGCAGGCCCGCAAGGAGGCGCAGAAATATCTGGGCAAAGTCGCAACCGGCATAAACCCGATTCGAGAAGTTCAGGAGCAGCGCGCACAACGCGTCACACTAAAAGACGCCTTTGAAGATTACCTGGTCACTCGCAAAAACCTAAAGCCAAATACGCTCATCGACTACAACCGCTCCATGCGGGAAATGTTTAAGGACTGGCAAAGCAAAGCGCTTAAAGACATTAACCGGGATATGGTGCTGAACCGCCATGCGGAATACGGACAACGCAGCCCCGCACGAGCAGACAACGGGATGCGCATTTTACGAGCTGTATTCAATCACGCCTTGCAGCGATACCAAGACGCCTCCGGCAAATCCTTCCTGGTGGCATACCCGGTCGATGTACTGAGCCATCAACGCGCCTGGTACAAAGTGGAACGGCGACAAAGCCTGATAAAGGATCATCAGCTTAAGGCCTGGTACGACGCCACCATGCAACTGAACACGCAAACCACGCGGGATTATTTACACCTGGTGCTGCTTACCGGTCTGCGACGCACAGAAGCCGCAACCCTCACCTGGGAACAGGTGGATTTCAAAGACAAAACTCTGACGATTACTGAGACTAAAAACGGCCGGGTGCATCGGTTGCCTTTCAGTGATGCCATCGAAGCGTTGTTAAAGCGCCGATCTGAGGAACAGGAAAGCCCTTTTGTGTTTCCTAGCGACGCAGAGCGCGGACACCTTTCTGAGCCACGCACGGCGATAAAGCGTGTTTGTAAATTGTCTGGGGTGACATTTACCATGCACGACCTTAGGCGCACTTTTATTACCGCTGCAGAACGGCTCGACATACCGGCCTATGCGCTAAAGCGACTCATGAATCACAAAGACCCAAACGACGTGACTGACGGTTACATCATTTTTGATGTAGAACGCCTGCGCTTGCCTATGCAAAAAATTACAGACTTTTTTGAAGCTCAATTTAAACTGGACAATCATGTTTGAGGCTAAAATTTGCAGTCGCTGCTCCCTGATGAAATCAGGCTAAATGGATAGGCATACAACCGAAGGAAGGTGGGGTAAAAACATTGTCTGATCAGCACGATAAAACGACTGAGG
>JBALXR010000087.1:0-13229 GCA_036960525.1 Marinobacter sp. | reverse complement strand
AATGCTGCTCGATGCGTTCCTGTTCTCTTTTGGTAAAGATTCAGGATTCATAAAAGACGCTAACGGGCAAGATCTCAAGTACGGTTTGTCAATGTTTCGCTTCAAGGATGGACGCCTGAAGTTAGACTGGTTCAGCAATTAATACCCTCGAAATCCTGCCAGTAAGATTAGGCGATAGCATTCTCAATCAAGGGTAAGAAATTGAAAAATTTAGCCATCACAAAATATCTTTTTACACTCATCGGCGCTAATTTACTGGCCGGCGCTTTCTCTCTCTAAAACGGCACTGCATCTTTTTAAAAGAGGCCGCCAGCACGGAGGGCACGGTTGTAGAGCTGGTTCCATCACGCTCCAGTAACTCCACAACCTATGTTTCGGTGGTTCATTTCAGTTAAATGAACGGGCGCCTGGTTGAAGTCACGTCGAGCGTCACTCGTATGAAATAAGCAATCTACATCAGGACATTACCAATTAATGACGCTCCCTTACTTCCTCGGTTGTCCCCAATGGCAGGACCCAGCCTGGAACACCTTGTTACCGCCAGGTCAGGCACCACTAGCCCGTTACAGCCAGGTGCTCAATTGCGTGGAAGGCAACACAACGTTTTACGCCACGCCCAGCCAGGAGCAGTGCCGTCAGTGGCGTTCGCAGGTGCCGGACGATTTCCGGTTTCTGTTTAAATTTCCGAGGCGCATCACTCACGATTTGCTTCTGTCTGGCGTAACCGCTGACACAAGCGCGTTTTTGGACATATTGTCGCCGTTGAATGACGTACTCGGCCCAATGTTCATCCAGCTCCCGACGGCTTTTAAGCCGGAACATCTGGATCGGCTGTGGCGGTTCATGGATAAATTGCCAGCGTCTCTCACCTGCGTTGTAGAAGTTCGTAACAGCGCATTTTTTAGTAAGGGCGAGGCCGAAAAAGCGCTCAATCGCGGGCTGCGTGAGCGCAACCAGGCCCGCGTGTGTTTGGACAGTCGTGCGCTCTTTTCGGCAGAACCCGGCACCGATATCATTCGCGATGCACAGCGTAAAAAGCCAAGGGTTCCGGTTCATCTTCTGCCAGTGAACGCTCCACCGATGATCCGCTACATCGGCCACCCCCAGCTTGAGCAGAACTCCCCTTTTCTGGCGCCTTGGGTAGAACGTGTCGGCCAGTGGATTGAACAGGGCCAACAGCCCTATGTGTTCATGCATATGCCCGACAACGGCGATGCACTGGCTCTGGCGCAACTTTGGAGTAAGCTGTTACACAATCGCTTACCACAGGTAGCGGCTTTGGATCTGGCCGCACAACGGCCCCAGCTTGGATTGTTTTAATGCAAAGAGCCTCGCTCACCCTCGATAGTCTTGACTACGGCGCACAACAACTCGCCGCTGTGGATGCAGATCTTGGCCTTATTTACACCCGCTTGGGTACTCCGCCGCTGTGGGCGCGGGAGCCTGGTTTTGCTTCACTGGTACACATTATTCTGGAGCAACAAATTTCCATAAAGGCCGCGCAAACCGTGTTTGAACGGCTATGCACTCACTTGGGTGAAATGTCGCCGCAGCGGATGGTTTCAGCAGGTGAGGAAGAACTGAAAGCGTTTGGTTTAACTCGTCAAAAAGCTCGTTATTGCTTTGGATTGGCAGAGCGCATTCATACCGGCAAGCTCAATTTGGCGCAGTTAGACTCCCTGAGCGACACCGAAGGGCGCGAGGCGCTCTTGGCTGTCCCCGGGATAGGCCCATGGAGTGTTGACGTATACTACCTGATGGCATTGCGCCGGCCGGATGTTTGGCCGCTGGGTGATTTGGCACTGGCGGCGGCCATGCAGCAGATTAAGCGCCTGGACGCACCCGCAACCCGTCAGCAACAGGTGGACATTGCCAGCGCTTGGTCGCCTTGGCGCGCCGTCGCTGCACGGCTGCTGTGGATGCACTATCTGGACAGTCGCTAGACGCCCGCGAAAAAACGCAACGCCTAAGCGACAACGCCTCATTATTTGTGTAACTTATTCACTAACAGTTACCCACAGAAGCTGTGGATAACATTGTGAGCAGGACAAGGATAGGTCTAGTGAACCCCTAAAACACAGGCCTTGCGGGGATGTGGTGTGAAATTGATCAGCTCGAGCAAGCTGATCAATTTGTGTTCAGACCGAGGCATTAATCGAACAACATCAAGCGCACTAAAGTTTCAATCCGCTTGACACAGAGGGCAATAATACAATCGCCGGCTGGCAACGCTGAGTTTTACGATGGGCGTTTCGCATTCGTAGCAAGGCTCAGAGTCGCGATTGAACACCATAAATCGGCGCTGAGAAAAAGTACCCCCTTCCCGTTTTAGCCTTTTTACTCGCTCAGGATCGTTGGTAATGCCTTTCAGGCGGTAAGTCCGTTCGATCAAAACCAGAATGGCCTTGGCCAGCCGCTCGCGGGCTTCTGATGACAAGTCCTTTGGCTTTATGGACGGCATTAGGCCCGCTTCAAACAGAATTTCCGAGCGCAGATAATTACCCACACCGGCGATAAACCCTTGGTCCAAAAGCAAACCGCCCAGGCCGCGGCCGCGAAAGCGTTTATCGTCAAATTGCGCGAGCACGTTTTCGACTGAAACGGTCTGGTTGACCGGGTCGGGGCCCAAGCGCGTCAAATAGGCTACCTGTTCCAGATCGTCAGGCCGCACCAGTTGAATGTCAGATGCACTATAAAGCCAAGCGGCCTTTTCTGACCCGATAACCGCAAAGCGGAGTTGCCGCCCGGTTTTCGGCTGGGCATTCGTCTTGCTAATGCGCCACTGGCCGTAAAGCTGGTTGTGGCTGTACACGCACCAAGGTCCGTCATCGCCAAGGGCTGAAAAAAACACCAGTACGGCTTTACCGCGGGCCTCTACCGCCGTTACCAGGCGGCCGGCCAATGTTGGTTCAAAGCTCTTGAAGCGGTCGAATGCGAAAAACACTTTGTCCGCCTTGCATTGGCCAACGGCGTTTTGAATATCGTCGACCATGCGGCGTATCTCGGGTCCTTCAGGCACTCTTATTTTCCATCACTGTTGACCGTCGATTAAATTGTTGTCTAACTTACGGGGCTTAGGACAGAACCGATGACATCACAGCGCCGCCAACGCCTCGTCCACCGGCGTAGTGCCAGAGAGCACTTCGAATGTACGGTTATCGCAGTTGTCTGAATTCAATACCGCCAACAGTACATTGGCGACGTCTTCCCGGGGAATGTCGCCTGAGCGATCCAGGGTTTCACGAATATCGACCTTACCACTGCCCGAATCTTCAGTAAGTGGGCCGGGGCGTACAATCGTGTAGTTCAGGCCGCTGGCCATCAGGTGCTCGTCCGCTTTGTGTTTTGCTTCCAGATAATGACGAATCTTTTCAGGGGCGTCGCCAGGCTTGTCTGCGCGCATACTGCTAACAATTATAAAGCGCTTGATGCCCATTTTTTTTGCGGTGTCCATCAGGTTGATGGCGCCGTTTTGGTCTACGTCGACGGTTTTTTCAGGGCCGGTTTTGGGGCCCGAACCTGCGGTAAAAATAACAGCATCACAACTGCGTAACGCTTCGCGGCAATCACCTTCCAGGTTCCCCACCACGGTTTCGGTAGCGCCCAGTTTTTGCAGATCTGGTCCCTGCTCAGGGTCGCGAATCAAGGCCCGTGCCTCGTGCTCGGTGTCTGCCATCTTTTCCAATAAATGACGACCTATCTGGCCATTGGCTCCAGCAATTAATACACGCATGATGTGGTCTCCTGTTGCAATGACTTGATAGTGTACCTAATGATCTCTGTGCGCCAACGCGCTCTTTCAAGGCCTGATGGAGCTAGGCCGTAACTAAGTGGTAACTAAGGAGGAACCAGGGATGAAAAAACTCTTTGCTATTTTTGTATTGGCCGCCTTAATCGCCACTTTTTTCAGCCTTGCTGCCGAACCCGTTCCGGTTGAGCAAAAACTTATCCGCATTCACGCCAACGATGTGCTGGGCGAGTTTCCCGGCATTGAGCATGAATCCGTTGATTTGCAGGCTGTTCTAGCGGATATGGCCGAGGACCCGCTGCTGGTGCTTAAGGCAAGAGCAGCTCTGTTGAAATACCCGGCTATGGCTCGCCAACTGCTACAAATTTACGGCGGCGAGCCAGAGTTTCAGGAAATTCTGCGGCAACATGGCGATTCGGTGTTGCCACCCATCCAATATTTTATATCCAATCCTGTTGGGTCCATTGAATGGATGAACAGGGCTGGCACGCAATATCAGCTCTTCAAAGAATGGTTTACCGATAACGAAAACAGTTCGACAATCGTTGACTCTGGGCAGCCGCTAACACCCACCGAGCGTGGCTGGTATGCAGTTCAGTACATTTATACCGAAGGTCATGATTTTCTGGGCCAGTTTGTGGTAAATCCTGACGGCAAGGTTGAGTGGCTTGCTAGCGAACGTGTTCTGGAAGGCCTGAACCAGTTTTTCGCCGGTGGCCTGCGCCAACTGGAAAAACGCCATCGGATGAATGAGCCCGTTAGCGCCGGTGATATTGGCTGGGCAGCGTTGGATGTGGTGGTGTTCGCCAGCGCGGTGAAAGTTCTACGTATTGGTCGATTCGCTGCCGCAACCACCCAGAATGCTAGCCGCGGCACGCGCTCTGCGGCCCTGGCAGTGCGTTTCAGTCGCGGTGGCCGCTTAGTGCTCAGCAGTGCCCGCTACGCCAAATGGCCACTGATTATAGGCGCAGGCTATGTGGTTCTCACCCACCCCAGCCTGATTAACGACTTTCTGGTCGAGCTGGCTGACGTGATTGGCGCACCGGCTTTACTGATTCAATTTGTTGGTTGGTTATTGCTGCTAATGCCGGCTCTTTATCTTTTACGCGGCCTTCTTTGGCTGATAACGCCGTTGTTGCAAGCTGTACTTTGGAGCACCGGGCGACTGCTAGCGCAGCTTAGCGGTCGCAACGCGGCCTAAAGATGTTCGCAACTCCGCGGTGCGTGACATTGTCACTGAACCCTCTAGCACAGAGCCCTATTGTGGATGAATACGGAATTTTCATTCAACCATTATAGCTTCCTTTCTTTTTGCCGGATGTTCTTATGCTCAGGGGCGTATTACTAATCGCATTTGCGGCCGTGCTCTGGTCTACCACCAGCATTGTCGCAAAGTTTCTGTTTGCCAGTTCTGATCTGGGAGGCCTTGCCTTAGGCTTGCTCAGATTAATCGTGGCCTTGCCGTTTTTCTGGTTGTTGATGCGCCGCGAACAGCACCAACTGGCTCTCCAGCAACGGAAAAACCCGACCGACGGTCCTGCGCCGCTCACCCGCCTGCGCGAAATTCCATTAAAAGCTTTGGTGCCACTGGCCGGGCTGGGTATTTTTCAAGCCTTTTACCAGGGCAGCTATCTGGTGGCTGTAGATTTGACCGGCGCCGGCATTGCCACCTTGATTTCACTGTGCCTGCCACCGGTGTTTGTGGCCCTGTTAGCCGCACCCATACTGGGTGAAAAACCGGGTGCAATAACTCTGGCGGCACTGTTCGTGGCTATAGCCGGTACCGTTATGCTGGTGTTGAGCGATATGGAAACCGCGGGTACATTGCGCCTGGCCGGTATTTTAATGTCGCTACTGGCCGCGGCTGTGTACACCGGGTTCAACCTGACCAGCCGTTATAACTCTGCGCGAACGCCAGTGTTTACCACTGCTTTTCTGTGTTTCTTTACCGCCGTGCTGGTGCTGTTGCCAGCGGTTTATTTCAGCGGTGGCTTTGCCGATGTGCAAAACCTTCAATGGCAGCACTGGCTGATGGTGATTTACATCGGGGTAGTGCCAACCGGTATCGGCTACCTATGCTTTTTTGCAGGCATGCAAACAACGCCGGCCACCCTGGCCAGCATCGTCGTTATTTTGGAACCTCTATTTGTGGCATTATTGGCGTGGCTGATTCTGGGCGAGGAGTTAGGCCCAATCGGACTTGCGGGCGCGCTTATACTGACCGTAGCGGTCATCGTGGCGTCACGTTACGGCAACCAACCACGGCCAGCTAACTAACGAGTAAGCGTCGAAGGCTGGCCGCGCACATCAGTCTTTGCGCTGGTACTCAAGCATATCGGGCTGCAGAATTTCGATCCAGTAGCCGTCGGGGTCTTTGATAAACGCCAAGCCCTTCATTTTGCCGTCATCCGGCTTTTTCACAAAATCGACGTTTAAAGCCTCGAACCGATCACAGGCCGAGTAAACGTCCGGCACCGCGATACCAATATGGCCAAAACCCTGGGGCTGGTCGTTGCTGTTGTGGTAGGCAAAATCGTCGTCGTTCTCGGTGCCCCAGTTGTGGGTCAACTCCAACATAGCTTCGCGGCCAAAGGTGTAAGTGGTGCGGTGGGCGTCATCGGCCGGTACCGTGCTGGCTTGGCGCTCATCCAGATACCCCAGAAAATACAGAGTGAATTTCATTTCTGGAAAGTCCAGTTTACGAACCAAACGCATACCCAGAACCCGACTGTAAAAATCCAGGGATTTTTGCGGATCTTTTACTCGCAACATGGTTTGGTTAAATACGAAGCCTTCAGTTTCTGGTACCGGCTCGTGATGAAGTCCGGGCGCCTGTTCAAAGTGTTTTGGCATAATGGAAACCTGTTAGTAAGCCGCGCAACGCCTATAAACACGCAGCCGATGAATGGCATATGTATAAGTATTAGTTGTGATCCCCCGAGGACTTTTCAAGGTTATGCTCTAAATCGGCCATGTTACTCTTACTACGCCTGACGTGAGTACTTCCGCTGTGAACCAGCCCACTGAAAAGCATCAAACCTGCCCGAAAGCGCCCAAACCATGAATCGTCCAAGGCTACTGAAATAGCTTTTTTATCTGTGCCTGACCGTGGTGGTGGTTCTGGTGGGCTACAAGGTGTACCTGAACCTCTTCATGAAAGACTTCAGCGCCCTGCATTCCGAACAAGCAGAGCGCATTAGCAGAGCCCTGGCAGACGATCAGCCTCTGCGCTTTGCGGTGGTGGGCAACATCAATAACTCCATCGGTATTTTCGAGGACCATATCGTGGCGGTGTCAGCCGGTTGATATTCCTCGACAGCACCGGCAAAACCGACTGGCAATGGCAGTTGCGTTGGCTCGATGAACTGCTGGCCGAAGACTCTTCCAAGGCCCGCATTATCTTTATGGGTGACCCACCGTTACACCCAGCCCAAAGTGCGCCTTTTGACCAAAGCGACGACTATCTACAACCATCGGAATTACGTAAGGCGCTGCTGGGCACCGTCGAGAAGTGCGACGTAAACGCGATCATCTCTGCAAACCTGTCCCTTTACGACGAGCAAATAACCGACAGTACCCTGTTTATAACCACCGGCGGTGCGGCCCACTTACTCGATTGAAGAATATCTGCGGATGATCGGGGTAAAAACCGCCGTTGCGTTTCACTTTGTCATGATTGGTGAAGGCCACCAGAGTGAACGTTTGCCAAAACGTGCGCAGAATTTACGGTGAAACGCTGGCACTGGCCGCAAAAAGGCGAGACCTAGAATGCCTTAAAGTCGCAGACCGCTAACGGTTTTTCCGATGCTCACGGTTTGCGCTGGGTAAAAGCGTTGGACCCATCAGGAGCGGGTTTTTTCGCCTTCCATGCTTAATTTGGCCTGACGTGCGCGCTCGGCCTGCTTGCGTTTTTTGCGCTCAGCAACAACGCGGGCCGCATCGCCTCCTACGTGAACTTCTCCACGTTCCTCGGCCAGGCGCATTTGCCGTTCGCGCTCGGCAAATCGTGCCTTTTGAAACTCGCTTGATACGCCAGCGCACTGGTGACAGCTCACGCCTTTGTTGTATTCCGGCCGCAGCTTGTCATTTTCAGTGATCGGGCGACGGCAGGCGTGGCACTGGTCATAGTCACCACGTTCAAGACGATGATTGACTGTAACGCGATCATCAAATACGAAACATTCACCTTCCCACAAGCTTTTCTCTTCCGGCATCTCTTCCAGGTATTTTAAAATGCCGCCTTTGAGGTGATACACCTCGTCAAAGCCCTGCTCTTTCATATAGGCCGTCGATTTTTCACAACGAATACCACCTGTGCAGAACATGGCGACTTTTTTGTGTTTGGCCGGATCGAGGTTCTTTTTTACGTACTCGGGAAATTCGCGAAACGTATCTGTGGCGGGATTAAGGGCGTTTTTGAAGGTGCCGATTTCCACTTCATACTGGTTACGGGTATCCACCAGCACCACCTCAGGATCACAAATCAACTCGTTCCACTGCTCGGGATTCAGATAAGTGCCCACGATGCGCTTTGGATCGATGCCTTCAACGCCCATGGTGACAATTTCTTTTTTCAGCTTGACCTTGGTGCGCTTGAACGGCTGCTCGCCGACAAACGATTCCTTGTACTCAATACCGGCGAAACGGTCATCGCTGTTAATCCAGCCCTTTACGGCATCAACGCCGTCGCGGCTGCCGGCTACGGTGCCATTAATGCCCTCACTGGCCAGCAATAATGTGCCATGCACTCCTTTTTCCAGCATCAGGCTTAGCAGCGGCTGGCGAAGAGCCTGGTATTCATTCAGAACCGCGAACTTATACAGCGCGCACACAACAACGGAATCCGTCATAACAATCTCCTGCGGGCCGGATCGTAAATCCGGAGCACGGTTGGGGTAGCCTGGTATTCAAAGAGAAGGTGATTTTAGCCAATTAAGGCGAGGGATCAAGTCAGGAGTGGCCGCAGCAGTGCGCTGCAGCCCGATATCACCAAGAAATTTAGCGGCTGGCAGCCAGTTCGCGTTCCACCACAGCCGACAGCTGACCCCAACCCGGACGGGTCAAGACGATATTGTCGACCATCACAGTGGGTGTGCTGACCACTCGCAATTGGGCTGCCACTTTGGCGCTTTGTTCGATGGCCTCGCGGTGCAGTTCGGTGGACATACAGCGGCTGAATCGATTTTCACTCAGGCCAAGGTCGCCGGCATAGCGAGTAAACGTTGCCTGCGGATCTGAAACGCCCGCCCAGGCCGACTGGTTGCTGAACAACGCATCGTGCATGGGCCAAAAGGCGTTCTGGTCGCCCGCACAGCGTGCAGCTTGGGCAGCCGGCATGGCGTTGGCGTGCTGTGATAACGGCAGTTCAAAGTACACAAAACGCACCTTACCGCTTTCCACGTACTCTTTTTTCAAGCGTTGGCTGGCGTCGGCGAAGCGGGCGCAGGCCGGACACTGATAATCCGCAAATTCCCGCACCACAACCGGCGCATCAGCTGCACCCACTGAAACACCAAATTGGTCCAGCTCGGCTGGAAACTCCGGCGTACCTTGTTTTGCAACTGGCAGTTCATCGGAATCCGGCGACGGGCCAGACGTTATAAAAAACAGGCCAATCAACATGGCGACGACAATCAAAGTCATAACACCCAAGGCCAGAGAGCGCTTGCTGGCTGGTTTACGAGCCGCGGCGGAACCGCTGTGATGGCGACGTTTTGCTTCACCCATGAAAACCAACTCCGTTGCGTATTAAAGGCTTAGCAGTAGAGCATAACCGGAGGTGTTGGCCTAGTCATCGAATTTGGTATATTTGACGTACACGTAGTAGATATCATTAAAAGGGATAAATATATGCTGGGATTATTTAAAAGCGATCCGAAGAAAAAGCTGCAAAAAGCCTACGAAGCCAAGTTAGAAAAAGCACTTCACTATCAGCGCAATGGGGATTTACGCACCCACAGTACACTGATGTTAGAAGCAGAAAGTCTGTATGCCGAAATTCAAGCGCTCGAAAAGAAAGCCTGAAAGCGAAAGAGCGGCGCTGCTGTCATCGACACGCGCCGAATACTCGCGTCTAGCCTATTCGCCTGATAGCTGTCGAAGGCGCTGGTTCAGGCGGTTCACTTCTCTACGCATTTGCTGAACTTCATCCAGCAAATCGAGCGATACAGCCAAACCCGGCAAATTCAGTTTCAAATCCTGCTGCAATCTTAGCGCCCGCTGTAGGCGTGTTAAAGCCATTACATCGAATTGCCAGTCCCGCGGTGGGTGGTCCTCTTCAATGGGCGACACAATGCCGTAGTTCACCAGCTTAATCACGAATTCTGCGTGGCATTCGCCACGCTCGCAAATCTCGTGCAATGTAAACACGCCACCGTCGGCATCGGTAATTTCTACAGTCAAAATGCGGTCTTGTCTGCTCATCCCAAACCTCCGGTTACACGTGCAGTTTGGCGCGTGGATTGAAGTCTTTTTCGGCGTCTGCCAGCTGTTTGTAAAGGGCCAACGCTTGTTCCGAATGCTCCTCAGGTAGCGTCACCTGCAACGTCACAATTTGATCACCCACGTGCTTGCCAGGAAAGCCTTTGCCTTTCAGACGCAGCTTACGACCGCTGGAAGAACCTTTCGGTACCTTCACGTTCACCTTACCACCGACTACCGGCACAGTAATGCTAGCACCTAACGCGCCTTCCCACGGACTGACAGGCACAGTAATCAGCACATCATTACCTTCTACTGTGAACTGCGGATGGGGCGCTAGTTCCACTTCAATAAACAGGTCGCCGGCGCTGGCACCCCCCACGCCGGGCGAACCCTGGCCTTTCAGGCGAATGTGCTGGCCCTCGCGCATACCGCCGGGAATTTTGACCTTGAGGGTTTTCTGCCGCGCCACAACCCGGCCATGTTCGTCTGAGTCGCGCACAGCGAACGACACCTGTTTATCGCAACCGTTGTAGGCTTCTTCCAGAAACAGCCCCAGGCGGGCATGAATATCTTCACCGCGCATGCGCGTGTTCTGACGAAAACCGCCGCCACCGGCTTGCTGGCCGCGGCCAAACATCTGTTCGAAAAAATCACTGAACTGGCTGGCATCGGCTTCGGTGTAGCCACCGCGGCCAAAACCGGATTCACTCTGCCAGCCAGGGGGTGGCTGAAATGAACCGTCAGGTTGAGCGCCGTACTTGCGCAACTGATCGTATTCGGCACGTTTTTCCGGGTCTTTCAGAACTTCGTAGGCTTCGCCGACATTTTTGAACATCTCATCGGCGTTGTCTTCCTTACTCACGTCCGGATGATATTTCCGCGCCAGTTTGCGATAGGACTTTTTAATGTCTTCGGGAGAGGCAGATTCGCTCACACCGAGCACGGCGTAATAATCTTTGAAATCCATAGAGTTCCTCGCAGCGGCTCAAAGATGGTTATCCTACTATCTATAATCGGCCCAAACGGGAAAATTGCAAGTGAGTTGCTGCAGCTAACCAGTTTAGCGGTGCAGGCGTTTCATCCAGGCAACCAGCATGATGCCAAGGGTGGCGTCCCAGAGCGCGATATCGCCACCCATATCCGCGGAAAACGCGGCGCCCAGTATCACCCCAATTACCACCAGAACAACTGTGCGCGAAGTCGTGGGGGCTTGCAGGCGCATGCCACCGAGGCATAGCGCCGCGGTAACAGTCAGCGAACCCGGCAGCAAGGGCAGTGGCATGTGGATGGCGTAAGCCACACCGTAGCCACAAACTCCGAGTGACAGCGTTGGCAACCGCTTGGCTGCATTCGAGCACCCGCGTTTCATGACGTTTACCTTTCCTACGCTGTCCACTGCTTTCGCCACTCTCTCTGCTATTTTTGCTTTATCCGTATTCAGGCATGAGTCAGCGACTTGCCGGGCAGCAGTTTCGCTATAATAAACGGCATCACCACCAGTAACGCGGCCGCAATCCAATAGAGATACCAGACTGACAGGCGCCAGCGAGAAGCCGAGCTTGTGCAGAGCGAAGCCCACCACCCCAACCAACATCATTTAGATAGCGGTCAAGCGTGAGTGCAACTGGTACACGCCCACGAATGCAAGAATGGCGATACCCGGAACCAGCGCCCGGCGCGGAATGGTCAGTACTTTTGCAAACAGGCCAGGGCGCAGCAATATTCGCAATCAAAGCAAGCCTGAAACGAAACTCAGGCCATGCTTGATGGGCTCACCGACGCCCCCGATTGGCTGGGCTATAACTTGTTGGGTTCTTAAGCTCTGCATTGGGTTTGCAGCCACCCGAAGCTGATCGTGCAGATTCCCCAGGATTACTCGCTGGTGATGATGCGCATGGCCTTTGTGCACAAGAACGCGCCCAATGCACAAACCTTCATGAACTTCTTGCTCGGCGCCTGCGCGATCAGATTGGCGAACGGCTTTACACCATTCCCATTAAAGCGCCTCTACTGGCGTTTAATGACCCCTTAAGGCGCAAGTTATTTATGCAGCGCTGGACCCGAGAAATCGAGACTCTTGGGCTCTAACGCAAGCCGTTTGACTCACAACTTGAAACCAGCCTTTTTTACAGACGCGTCGCCCCCCACGACGTAAAGTGTTTTTAAATCACTCACTTCCTAGCTATTCAATAGAAACGGGCTAATTTAAAAGTATTGTATAAATACCGTTTCAGAAGGTGCGCTATCTGTCTTGAAGTAACTCCGGTCCGACGACAGTTATGAGGGATCTTATGTGGAAACCTACGCGTTAATTATTCGATCACCCGGCCAGGTCGATATGGCCGGCATAACCGTGATGGCGTCTGCCCTTGGTGTGCCCGTACGCGCACTTTCTCAGGACATATACCGTGCACCAAGCATACTGGCCCGCGACATTCCCGCCGACAGCCTTCCAGAGCTACTGAGCCATTGTGCCAGCCTCGGCCTTGATGTCACCAGTGCATCGAACGACGCAACGGTTCCACAAACCGTAAAGACCTTTCAGCTAGCCATCCATATTGAAGACGCCGCGCGCATCCCCCATGCGGTCGAAACCATTGCACGGGTAACCGGGGTTTCTCCCGATCAGGTTTTCCGAATGCTGGCTACGCCACCAGGGCTGATACTGGGCAATGTCAGCTGTGCTGCCGCTGAGTCCTTGCAGGAGCGGCTCGGGGCAGGTATCGAACTCATGACCGCCGTCGAAAACGAGGGGGTTTTCGATCTTTATCTGACCCAGAGCCTGGTCTCACTGCCGGCTATACGTGAACTGATCGGCGACCAAAAAGGGCTGATACCCTTGGGTTTGGCACCAGAACAGGCGAAAGCCCTGTATCAACGCATTCCCAAAGGCATGGCGCGCCTGCTTCCGCGCGCCTGCTACCGCGCGCCTGCTTCCGCGTGCTTACATGCGCGCGATGCCGAAGCTGTTCGGGCGCACTGTGCGGTGCCGGGTTTCCCATACGGTTTCCAGCAGGAAGCCCAGGGTCTTACGCGCGTCGCGGGGGTCTATCATGCC
>JBALXR010000086.1:11574-13406 GCA_036960525.1 Marinobacter sp. | reverse complement strand
AAATTGATCTTGGGCATCGGCGACTGGGTGTTCCATGAGGCCTGCCGGCAGGTTGCTCGCTGGCGCACTTCCTTTCGACCCAATTTTCAAATTAGTATTAATACCTCGCTGGTACAATATAAAAATAATGCTTTCAATGTAAAAAATTGGCCCGAACACCTAAAAACGCTGGAGTTGCCAGGAAATGCCATTGCGGTTGAGATCACAGAAGGAATATTGATGGAATCCGAAGCCAGTGTTGACAAGATATTATTAGATTTTCGAGATGCAAATATTCAGGTATTAATCGACGACTTTGGCACGGGGTATTCATCGCTATCTACCCTGAAAAAATTAGGTATTGACTACCTAAAGATCGACAAATCATTTGTCGAAAACCTAGAGCCGGATTCTGACGATTTGGCTTTGTGCGAGGCAATTATCGGCTTGGCGCACAAGCTTGACCTGAAAGTAATCGCAGAAGGCATAGAAACAGCAAAACAAAGAGATTTATTAATAGCCGCGGGCTGTGACTATGGGCAAGGCTACTTCTTTTCCAAGCCGTTACCCGAACTAGAATTTGACACGTTGTTGAAGTCCATAGGCGGTCATTTCAGGTTCGCTGGTTAGTTGCTTGATTGGTGTTGTTCCCGGGTTTCGACCCCTTCCGCCACCACCGTCATGTCCATGTGGTGAGCCATGGTAATCACGCCCTGAACAATGGCGGCAATTCGGTGATCTGTTGTGGTTTGCTCCACAAAGCTGCGATCAAGTTTTACTTTGTGAACGGGCATGTCCCGCAGATAACTCAGGCTGGAATAGCCTGTCCCGAAATCATCCAGAACCAAGCGCACGCCCAAGCCTTTCAGGGTTTTCATCAGTTTGATAACGGGCGCTGTACCGTCCAGCAAGACACTTTTGGTCACTTCCAGTTCTAACATTTGAGGCGAAAAGCCGGTTTCCTTGAGTATTCGGCGGACGTCGTCCAGAAATCCGTCACGAACAAACTGTAAGGACGATATGTTAACCGCAACCGGCAATGGTCACGCGTATCTGGTCGCCCACAGGGTGCCCCAATTCTTTATTAATGGGCTTGAATCCGTCGAGGCCCAGACACATGGCGACCAATGATCCACGCTCACCATTCGTCGCCAGAGCGTCACGCAGTTTCTCTTTAAACGAGGCCTCGTTAGGCAAACCTGTCAGCAGATCGTGGTTTGCCTGAAAGGTAATCTGGGCTTCCTGCTCTTTGCGATCGGTGATGTCCCGGCAGATACCGTATACACCAACAATTTTTTCCTTGATGGTAACTGGGAAATTAGTGACCTCCAGAAAGTAGGGGTGGCCAGACGCGTGAGTGCCCATGGTTTCGTAGGTAATGGATTCACCGTTTTGGGCTTTGTCGAACGCGGCCTGGGTTTGAACGCGATAACCGGGTTCAACAAAAAGATTAAAGTGAAGGCCCTGCACGTGATCTGCCGCACAACCAGTGACGCGCTCCATCGCTGCGTTAAAGCTCTGGGAGTGGCCGGGGTGCGGTAAAAGTGACACGCACAATTTCCACAGCAATCTCAAGCTCACCGGCTCAATGTATAACAATACAATTATTGTACAAATTCATATTAAATATACCTTTTATAAGGTGTGTCATGATTTATGGCGTCTGGATTGAAAACTTACGCTGGGTAAATAGGGGGTTCGTGATTCTACTTCACCAAGTTGCGTGACAGCAGGCCCAAAAATCAAACTTAACGCCCTATCATCTTTTGTGCTTTGTGCTTTGTGCTTTGTGCTTTGTGCTTTGTGCTTTGTGCTTTGTGCTTTGTGCTTTGTGCTTTGTGCTTTGTGCTTGC
>JBALXR010000086.1:0-11478 GCA_036960525.1 Marinobacter sp. | reverse complement strand
TTTGTGCTTTGTGCTTTGTGCTTTGTGCTTTGTGCTTTGTGCGCGAGCGTACAGAGCAGGCAGCGCTGATACCATATATTGGAAGTAGGAAGCGCGGTACAACAGTGAGAAAATTGCGGAAGCAGCAAAGATCATTGAAGCCATTGCTGATCAAACCAACCTGCTTGCACTTAACGCTGCGATTGAAGCTGCCAGGGCCGGCGAGCATGGTCGAGGGTTTGCGGTAGTCGCTGACGAGGTACGAAATCTTGCCAGGCGGACGCAGGAATCCACGAGAGAAATTCACACCATTATAGAGACATTACTCTCGCGCTCCTCCGCTTCTGTGATTATCGCCGAGGAGGGGAATGTAGCCGCAAATAAAGGTCTTGAACGCATGCTGGAGGCTGAGGGGACGTTGAATGAGATTACGGAGTCTGTTGGCAACATTGCACAAATGGCGATTCAGATGGCGGCGGCAGTCGAAGAGCAGTCTCAGGTTTCTGATCAGATCAATGAGCAAGTCGAACAAATCTCCGTTCTGGCTGCAGATAGCCTTGTACAGGGTGAGCACAGCACGGCGAGTGTCCAGAAAATAGAGATAATTGCAGGTGAATTGCGCGAACTGGTCGTGAGGTTTAAGTAGCGCCGGAAGATCGCGAACTGTATTTTTAAAGTTTTTTTTATAGCTGTCGTTAAATAAATGTAAATAAGATGAGATAGAAGGCTCTCAAGGCCTGAATCGGTATCAAATACCAAGACGACCTTACTAGTATTTCGGAGCCATGATGACCATTCGCAGCCTTTTTTTGATAGCCGTTTCAGGGTTACTAATTGCTATAACCGTTATTGCTAGCCTCTTTGTGGCAGTCGAAACAAAGAGCGCCATTACGGCCGATGTGTATGAACAGAAAAATGCCCTGCGGGACGAGGTCTACAACATCCTCTCTGTCACCGACAGTTTAATGGGCAAGCGGGTCAAGAGTTCGCTGGATCTACTGATTGAGAGGGGCGAGCGAATCGGCACGCCCAGAATCGATAGTTTCTCGACTGTAGGTGGCGCCAGCGTGCCGGCACTCTACCTCGGTGATTCGATGATGAACAACCAGTTTGAGCTGGTTGATGGCCTTACCAAGGTCATGGAGGGCACCGCTACCCTCTTTGTCAATGATGGAGAGGAGTTCATCCGGGTGACCACCAACGTCAAGAAGGGTGATGGTTCGCGGGCGATTGGTACCAAGCTCAATCTGAACAGTGGTGCTGGTCGAGCCATCAAGCGCGGCGAGACCTTTTTCGGCCAGGTCGAGATTCTCGGAAATCCCTATCTGACCGCGTACAGCCCGATGCGCAATGCACAACAGGAAACGGTCGGCATCTGGTACGTCGGCTACTCGGCCGATCTCGAGGTTCTTAACGACGCGATTAAGTCTTCCCGCCTGCTCGAAGAGGGGTTTGTTGGCGTGGTCGACGACAAAGGTGAACTCAGGATGCTGTCGGATAATAGTGACCGCGATCGGGTGAAAGCCCTGTTGGCGGATACGCCGGAGAATTGGCAAATTCAGCGTACTGACTTTGAACCTTGGGGCTATCAGATCGTTACCGGCTACTCTCAGTCTGAAGTGGCCACAATGGTCTGGTCGCAAACCGTCAGAACCATTGTGCTGATTGTCTTTGGCGGCTTGGTATTGATTGTGTGTCTGGGCGTGCTGGTTCAGTTGGTCATTGCCAGGCCGCTCACCCACATGATTAACACCATCAATGACATCGCTGACGGAGAGGGCGATCTGACGGTTCGATTTAATTCGTCGAAGCGCAACGAGCTTGGCGTTATGGCTCAGGGTTTCGACAATCTTCTGAACAGGCTGCAAGCCACCATTGCCAAAACCAAGCAATCCTCGGATAGTTGGCTTGAAGCTTCGGGCAAGCTCGGACAGATTGCCTCTGCATCAGAATCTGCCGTTGCTGAACAGGCCGGTCAGACTGAGCAGGTAGCCACCGCGATGAGTGAAATGCGCGAAACAGCTCAAACAGTGGCACAAAGCGCTGCGACGGCTGAAGACCTTGCCACCGAAGCAGATGGCCTGGCAACCAAGGGCCAGGCGATGCTTGGAAAAACCATCGATGCGATCACGCAACAACTCAACAACAATGAACAGTCAGTCAAGGCGAGTAGCGCACTGCAAGAAGCCTCCGATAACATCGGCAACATACTGTCTGTTATCGAAAATATTGCCGGACAGACGAATCTTCTGGCGCTGAATGCGGCTATCGAGGCGGCCCGGGCCGGCGAACACGGTCGTGGTTTTGCGGTTGTGTCTGATGAGGTGAGAAAACTCGCCAGCCGAACTCAGGACTCAATCAAAGAAATTCAGGATCAGATTCAACATTTGCAGGAAGGTGTCAAAATGGTGGGCGAGGTCATCGGAGATGGCAATCGACTTGCCGCCGTCGCCCAAGAGACCATTAAAGCGGCTGACGCGGCCATTGCCAGTTTGAGTGACAGTGTTCGCGCCATTCGTGAAACCAATACCAATATAGCCAGTGCCGCCGAGGAGCAGAGCCAGGTTTCCGAAGACATCAACGGTCGTCTGGACCAGATACGCCGGATCGCCGGAACCAGTCATGACAACGCGACAGCCACTAATGAGGCAGCGGAGTCACTGACCGCCATGGCAGAAAGCTTGCGCGCCCAGCTGGCACATTACCGAACCTAGTAGCCTGCGGGCTGAATTATGCACCCTGGCAACGATGAACTGTTAAGCCAAACCAACAATGTTAGGACTCCGGTCGGCCTTCATTATCATAAACCAGCGCTTCCTCAAACTGGCATGCAATTCGAGGAAGCGGAACGCCCGTCCCATGCCGTTGAAGAGACTGACCGAGGAATCTGGCAATGCATGTCCTGAAGCCGCTGTGGAACCACAAGGCTGCGATGTTGTCTCTGACAGCTTTATTGGCAACGCTTGCGTTCCTGGGTAACGTTTTTTCGGTCAGTCTTTTTTATGGGATAGACCTAATTTTTGGATCTGTCTTTGTTTTCATCGCTGTGGCTTATATCGGCGGGTTCTCTACGTTTCTTGTTGCCATCGCGGGCGGATATTATACCTGGATGTTGTGGGGGCATCCCTACGCCATGGTTGTTGTTGTCACGGAAGCTGTATTCGTTTACTGGCTGAACCGCCGAATGGGCAAGTCATTACTGCTGGCCGATGGTCTGTTTTGGGTCTTCATCGGCGGTCCAGCGCTTATTCTTTTCTACAGTCAGGCACTGGGGTTGTCGCTGGAAGCGTCTGCGCTTGTCGCTCTGAAGCAGGGTATCAACGGAATATTCAATGTTGTAATGGCTGGTTTAATACTGTTCCTGTTGGGCATGGCGCATAACAGAAGGTCTCCGGTGTATCTTTCGAGCGGCCAGGTCAAAAATATTCTGTTCCAGGCAATGGTTGGGCTTATGGTAGCCGCAGGAGCGGTTCCGATCATTCTTTTCGGCAGTATTGAACGTCAAAACAGAGAAAATCTCCTGATAGCAGACCTGTCGGGGGTTCTGAATCATCTTGTGGCCGAGTTCAGCGTTTCTCAGAAGTCTGAGAGTGACTTTCTCGTCGACTTCAGATTGCGTAGATGGCTCCGCAACGGGCTGGCGGTTGCGATTCTGGACGAGTCAGGAAAAGTACTGGCAAGCGATGGCGATCCATGGATTCGGTCGGGAGTAATACGGCAAGGGTCAACGCTCAATGAAAGCTTGCGCCTTCTTGAGCCCGCCCGCAACCTGTCGACAATGCAGAGCTGGCGCGAAGGGCGTTATGAGATGACGCAGACGGTCGGCGAGACTTTCCCCCGTACCTTTGTTATTCAGACGCCGGCTTTGCTTGTTGTGAAAAAGATGGAGGAGACAAGTCTCCTGTTTCTGGTGTTGCTGGGCGGGTTGGTTCTGGTCAGCATTCTTGTGTCCCGGGTTGCGAGTAAACTTCTCACCATACCCATCTGGCGGCTGTCGACGGCGCTGAACAGTGCAACCAATGGCATCATTATCACCGGTCTTGACGGTCGGGTTGAGTGGATTAATAAGGGTTTCACCACTATTTCCGGGTATCGATTGGAAGACGTTCACGGGAAAAAACCGGGCCATTTTCTGCAGGGGGTGGGTACCGATCCGCAAACCGTTGTCCGCATTTCCCTGGCGCTTGCCAATCGACGAGCCTTTGATGAGGAAATTTTCAACTACGGCAAGAATGGCCGTGGCTACTGGATACGCATCAATTGCGAGCCTTTATACCGTGAAGACGGTGTGATGCAAGGCTTCTTAGCGGTTCAGACAAACATAACTGAGCAAAAAGACACCGCTGACCTGGAACGTTTTGGTAGTAAGGCGCTCGAAAAAATTGCTGGAAACAATGCGCTGCAAGACATTTATATGGACGTCATTGCCAGCCTTGAAGCCGTAATCGCGGTACGCTGTGTCATCGAATTCGATGACATGGAGCCCGAATCAGACTGGTATTTTCCGAGAGCTTGCTTTGTCAACACAGATCGGGGAAGCATTCATGGTCAATCAACCCCGGTGCCCATTATTGATTCGGAGAAACGGTCTTTGGGCGTATTGAAGGTTTTCTGGGCGGAGGAACCTAAGCTTTCAGCGAAAAATATAGCGATTTTTGAAAAAGCGTCGCGGTTGATCTCCATTGCTACGGCGCGTTTTTCTGCTGATAGTAAACTGCGTGAGTCGGCCAGTGTCTTTCGTTACGCGAATGAGGGCATTTTTATTACCGACTCCGATTTCTCTATTCTTGATGTTAACGCGGCCTTCACAAAAATTACGGGCTTTGGGAAGGAGGAGGCCGTGGGGCAAAGCCCACAGCAGCTCTTCTCCAGCCGGCAAGATGACGTGCTTATGCCCGAGGCTTTGCAAAAGCTCGTTGAGGTGGGCGAATGGCAGAACGATCTGCACATCACGAACAAGCACGGAAAGTCGGTGATTGTTCGTCAAAACATCAGCGCGGTTCGTGGCGAGCGCAGCGAGATGCGTCGATATGTTTTTCTTTTGAACGATATAACAGAGATCAAAGAGTACCAGGGGCAGCTTGAAAATATGGCGAAATACGATGCGCTTACCAACCTGCCGAACCGGGTGTTACTGGGTGATCGTCTAACCCAAGCGATGCGGCAGGCTGAACGAAGCAACGATAGGCTGGCGCTGCTGTTTATGGATCTTGACGGGTTCAAGCAGGTCAACGATACCCTGGGACATGACGTAGGGGACAAACTGTTACAGAAAATTACCGGGCGTGTTTCACAGGAACTTCGCGTCAGCGATACCTTTTCCCGATTTGGAGGCGATGAATTTGTGGTGCTTCTGCCAGGGATTGGCGAAACGAAAATGGCAGAAAACTTTGTGTGCCGGATTCTACTGGCCGTCGCTGAAAAAGTGATTTTGGGGGAGCAAGAGATTTTTATAACAGCCAGTATCGGCCTGACATTCTATCCGCAAAGTGAGGCTCAAGACGCCGATCAGCTTCTTCGTCAGGCAGACCAGGCGATGTACGTTGCGAAACAGAAAGGCAGAAATCGGGTCCAGTATTTCGATGCTGAAAACGACAGAACGGTTCGTAGTCTTCATGAGAATCAGACACGGATTAAGCTGGGCCTGAACAGACATGAGTTTGTACTTTTTTATCAGCCCAAGGTTAACCTGAAATCGGGAGAGGTTGTCGGGGCCGAAGCCTTGATACGTTGGCAGCACCCGGAGCGGGGTCTGGTTGCGCCCAATGATTTTCTGCCACTTATTGAACACGATTCCCTGAGCGTTGAACTGGGTGAATGGGTGTTGAACTCAGCTTTGTCGCAGATGACGGAATGGCGGAGCCAAGGCGTTTTTATACCCGTGAGTGTCAACATCAATTCCTTACACCTCAGGCAACTTGATTTTGTGGAACGATTGGCGGCAATACTCAGCCTGTACCCGTCGATTCCGAAGGGACAGATTGAGCTGGAAATTGTTGAAACTTCTTCCCTGGAAAATCTGGAGATTGTGTCCGAGACGATCAAGGCCTGTCGCCAACTGGGTGTTGCTTGCTCGCTGGATGATTTTGGGACGGGCTATTCGTCATTGTCTTACTTGCGGCGGCTGCCAGTAGAAAGGCTCAAGATTGATATGAGTTTCGTTCGCGGTATGCTCGTTGATCCCAATGACTTTGCCATTGTTCAGGGCATTCTGGGCCTGGCTAAATCATTCGGCCTTGGGGTGATTGCAGAGGGCGTCGAGACGCCCGAACACAGTAAACAGCTGGTAAAACTCGGGTGTGACTTTGGCCAGGGGTACGGTATCGCACGCCCCATGCCGGCAGCGGCCATGCCTGACTGGATACGCCAGTGCAACGAATCTGCTTCAGTGGCTATGCGGGCAGAAAAAGACGTTATTTGAATATCAAACAGTCAGCGCTGTCTATATGGAAAAGCCCCGGGCCCAAAGGGCCCGGGGCTTTTTTGTGCCCGCTGGAGCGGGACAGCAAACAACGACAGATTAGCGGTACGGGTAGGCAGCCTTCCACATGGAGTCTTGCTTCTCCCGCCCAATACCACACGTTGCGGTAATGGTGTGACTGGTCGATGGTGGACCGGAAGAGTGCCTGCAGATGTGGCGGCACTTTGTTCCAGCTCTCAGTGTTGGCAAAGTAAGGGCCACACCATGCGCAAGTGATCGAATTGGTGAGTGCGTAATTGCAAGCGTCGGCTCGGAAACCCACCTCGACAATTTCGAAATGACCGACTCTTGCCTCTGTGACCGGTTCATGGGAAAGTCGAAAGGGCCATAGAACTGCTCACCGGTTTGTAGGATAAGCGTTCCCAGGGGCAAACCCCAGAAATCGACAACCGTTTGGGGAATCAGTTAAAGAAGGTGGCATCCTGATGCGCCACTGCCGATCAGCAGCGCCACTTCCCATCAGTAGCACCCCTTCCTAATTTACAACGGAGGCTGATATGGCAAGTTTTTCCCATACTGTCGGTGCCATGACCTACCGCTTCGACGACCTGAAAGACGTGATGGCAAAGGCCAGCCCTGCTCGTTCCGGGGACTTTTTGGCAGGTGTTGCGGCGTTAAACGATGGCGAACGGGTTGCGGCACAAATGGCCCTGGCAGACATTGAGCTGAAGCGCTTTTTGCACGAAGCATTGATTCCCTATGAAGCCGATGAAGTTACCCGACTTATCATCGATACCCACGATAAAACGGCGTTTTCCGCTGTCAGCCACATGACAGTGGGTGGTTTTCGCGACTGGCTACTGAGTGACGCCGCTGATGAGCAAAGTCTGCGCGCTCTGGCACCGGGCCTGACGCCGGAGATGGCTGCGGCCGTATCGAAGATCATGCGCGTGCAAGACCTGATCCTGGTAGCACAGAAAATCCGCGTAGTGACCCGGTTTCGCAGCACTGTTGGCCTGCGTGGCCGGCTCTCGACACGCTTGCAGCCCAATCATCCTACCGACGATCCGGCAGGGATTGCGGCGAGCATTCTTGACGGTCTGCTCTATGGTAATGGCGACGCAATGATAGGGGTCAACCCGGCCACTGACAGCACCTCTTCGATCTGCGCCATGCTGGAAATGCTCAATGCGGTGATTGAGCGCTACGAAATTCCCACCCAGGCCTGCGTGCTTGCTCACGTTACCACCTCCATCGAAGTGATCAACCGCGGCGTGCCCTTGGATCTTGTGTTTCAGTCGATTGCCGGCACCGAGGCGGCAAACGCAAGTTTTGGCGTGAGCCTGAATATTTTGCAGGAAGGTTACGAGGCAGGGCTGTCATTAAACCGCGGCACACTTGGGCAAAACCTCATGTACTTTGAAACGGGCCAGGGCAGTGCGTTGTCGGCCAACGCCCACCACGGTCTGGACCAGCAAACCTGCGAAGCCCGAGCTTATGCGGTTGCCAGGCACTTCAACCCGTTTTTAGTCAACACCGTAGTCGGCTTTATCGGCCCTGAATACCTTTATAACGGCAAGCAGATTATCCGCGCAGGCCTCGAAGATCACTTTTGCGGTAAATTGCTGGGCATACCTATGGGTTGTGATATTTGCTACACCAACCACGCCGAGGCCGATCAGGATGACATGGACACCCTGCTGACTCTGTTAGGCGTAGCAGGAATCAACTTTATTATGGGCATTCCCGGCTCTGATGACATCATGCTCAACTATCAGACCACTTCCTTCCACGACGCCCTTTACGCACGCCAGACCCTGGGGCTGAAACCTGCGCCAGAATTCGAAGAGTGGCTGGCGAAAATGGGCATTTTTACCCAAGCTGATGGAAAAGTGCACTTTGGTAATAGCCTGCCACCGGCTTTTCGCCAGGCTCTAGCGCAATTGAAATGAGCGAGCACGCCATGGACAAACCGACCACTGATAACCAGAACAGCAACCAGAGCCCCTGGCGGCAACTCCGCAACCTCACGTCGGCACGAATTGCTTTGGGTCGTGCAGGCACGAGTATGCCCACAGCTGCGCAGCTGGAGTTCCAGTACGCCCATGCTCAGGCTCGTGATGCTGTGCACCTGCCCTTCGATCGCGCCGGGCTTAGCGCTCAACTTGCCGAGCGCGGGCGCGATAATCTGTTGCTACACAGCGCCGCCAGTGACCGCCACAGTTACCTGAATCGCCCAGACCTGGGGCGCCGTTTGGATGATGAATCTGCTCAGTTACTGAATCAGCACCTTGCGGACAACCCAGCGGGTTACGACCTGGCTATTGTGGTGGCCGATGGCCTCTCTGCTCTGGCCGTGCATCGCAATGCCATGCCCATGCTGAAACACATTGAAGAACAGGCCCTGGCTGAGGGCTGGAGCTTATCGCCCGTCGCCCTTGTTAGCCAGGGCCGGGTAGCCGTGGCTGACGAAGTGGCTGAACGGCTGGGCGCGCGTATGGTGGTTATCCTGATTGGTGAGCGCCCTGGCCTGAGCTCACCAGACAGCCTGGGGTTGTACTTTACCTACGCACCCAAGGTCGGCCTGACTGACGCCAACCGCAACTGCATCTCTAATATTCGCCTGGAAGGTTTGAGCTATCCGATGGCCTGCCATCGTCTGTTTTATTTGATGCGCGAGGCCTGTCGCCGTCAGCTGTCTGGGGTTAACTTAAAGGATGACGCTGAAGAACCACTATTGGCAGGTGCCGGCAAGAGCGGAAACTTTCTACTTGGTTGAGTGTTAGTGAACGTCTGATTATTGACCAGGCAAAATCATTGCAAGTTCTGAAAGGCACTTTTCACGTGGGCAGCCAAAGCGTTATTGAGGGGATTGGAGCCTCTGCGCACGAGTGCCAGCTGATAACGGCCTATCTCTGGCAGGTCGTCGCTGACAATCTGTTTGAGCGGTAACCGCACAAGGCTCAGGGGGAAGGGCGCAACGGCAAGGTCTGCAATCATCGCCGCTTCCTGGCCAGAGCAGTGCTCGCAGGTGTAGGCAATCCGGTACGGCGTGCCAGCGTTTTCCAGGGCGCGTAAAGTCATCTGGCGCCATGCGCATCCCTCGTGAGCCACCGCGATCGGCAGGGGCCTGTTCAAATGCGCCGAAGAACCCTCTTTGCCTGCCCAAACCAGTGGCTCTTCATGCACAACCTCGCCACGAATGCCCCGAACACGTTCTGACACAGTCACCAACACCATATCGAGCTCTCCCGCATCCAGTTTTGTTAAATTCTGCTTGCTTGAACCGACAACAACATCCACCAACACAGCCGGATAGGAACGCGCAAACTGGGCGAGTACCTCGGGTAGAATCCGGGTGCCCACATCATCTGAGGTACCAAGACCGACCTTGCCCTCCAGCGCGGGCGCAATGAAATGCTCTACCGCTTCCTGATTGAGTCGCAATAGCCGCCGACTGTAAGCCAGTAACACCTCACCGTCGTTGGTTAAACGCACCTGACGCGGTTCGCGAACAAACAGACGTTTGCCCAGAGTTTTTTCAAGTTGCTTGATTTGCATGCTCAACGCCGAAGGCGTTCGGTGGACGACTTTTGCCGCAGCGGTAAACGTTCCACACTCTGCAATCGCGACAAACGTTCGAAGCACTTCATTATCGAGCAGCGGCATCGTCACCTGATTATATCTCCGAAAAAAGCATGGGCATTTGGCTTAAGTATATCTGAAGGCAGAGTTAAATTCTTTTCGTTTGATTGAAGGCAAAGAAGCCGCCATTATACTTGCACAAATCGATGAGGTAAGCGCGTTTGCAGACCTCAACCATTCATTTGGGTTCAATACTCATACAAGGACGAATAGCGATGCTAGGCTCCCACAAGAATGATCAGACAATCAGAATGCACACCGCTACCTTGGTGGGTAGCTTTTCCCGGCGCCAACAGTTCCGGCGCATGGCGCTGACGCTGTTGGCCGAGAAAGACGACACACTGTCGGACCTGGGCTATAAACGTTGGGAAATCAATGTTGCCCTCAAGCTGCCGCTTCGGACCGATGCGATGGCTTTTCTGGAGCAGAACCGGCAAGCCTCTGGGCTCGAACACGACAACGAGAGCTTACGCTTTATAAAGGCGGGCAAACACCCTCGCGGTGTTTATCAATACGCTTGAAGCAAGCTCAATCTACAGCGTGACTCTCTGAGCAAGCCCCCGCACTTCGGCAAGACTCGCGGCTGCTGAGGCAACCGCCAAGTCCTGGAGACCTACACCGGTGCCGTCGAATAGGGTGATTTCCTGCTCTGATTGCCGGCCCGGACAGGATCCATTGATGACCTCTCCAATGGCCGTGATTTGCTCAGCGAACAAGATCTCTGCGGCCACAGCATGCTGGGCTTCACCGATACTGATTGACTGGGCGATTTCGTCGGTGAAGACCGTTGCTTTCGCCAAAATCCGTGGATCGACTTCTTGCTTTCCCCTGGTATCCGTACCCATACATGCGAGGTGCGTGCCGGGTTTTATCCAGCCGGTTTTTAGCAGAGGTTCAGAGGCTGACGTAATGGTAATAACAACATCCGACTGAGCCCCCAGTGCCTGCGGGGAAACGGCTTCGAAGGGTAGGTCGTATTCTTTGCACACGTCAGCCAGCCGGATCAAATGCTCAGGGTGGGCATTCCAAGCCACTACTTTCTTGAAGTCGCGCTGTTCCAGCGCGGCGCGTAGCTGAAAAGTCGACTGAAAGCCTGCACCGATCATGCCCAGCACTTTGGCATCCTTTCGGGCTAGATGGGCAATCGAGACAGCGGACGATGCGGCGGTGCGAACGGCGGTCAGATAATTGCCACCCACCAGAGCCTTAAGTTGTCCGGTATTCGGGTCGAACAGCGCCACGGTGGATTGATGATTTGTCAGCCCCTGGGCGGCGTTGCCGGGCCAGTAGCCGCCCGCTTTGACACCCAGCAATCGCCTTTGCGGCTCATGCTACCAACGAAGCCGTTTGCCTACAGCAACCGCCGATAAGCGTTGCTGGCATATTGAGAGCCTTGATCCGAATGGACGATTAAACCCGTTTTCGGTTGCCGC
>JBALXR010000085.1:0-13587 GCA_036960525.1 Marinobacter sp. | reverse complement strand
GCAATCATCCACGGTGCTATTGCCGAATCTGCGTTTTCGGGTTCTGCCGGCTCGGGCTCATCCAATTCAGCAACGTCTATTGGCTGTATCAGTTGTACAGCTTCTTCTGGGGTAAGCTCAGGCTCTGCGACAGGCTCAACTTCTGCGACCGGTTCGCTGGCGACTGCAGGCGCGGGCGCCTCATCAACGGCAGGCGCAGCAGTAGGCTGCGGTTCGGGCTTAGCAGGAGTGGCGGTTTTGAAAGGATTAGCGGCGTCCATTTCAGGCGCAAACAATGGCGCGTCTGCGGCGGACGCTTCGGCACCGGCGGCAGGTTCAAAACGGGTGGTTCCGGAGAACTTGCGCGCAAAGGTGCTGCTGCGCGCTTCCACTACCACCTGGTACTGGCCGGCGGTCGGCATTTCGGCAATGTTATAGCGATACACACCATCTGCTGGCGGGCTCTGCCCTGACAACAGCTTGGTCCCGCTGCGGCCATCTTCATGTGTCAGCGTCAGGTTAACGGTCAGCACACTCAAAAAATCGGCATCGGTAATCGGCTCATCCCCGTCAAAAAGCCCTACTCGAATCGCCAGCGGCTCCTCAATCGAGAACATACCGGAAATGGGATTTACAATCATCCGCAAATCACTCACCACGCTTACCCGGCTACCCTCGCCTAGCTGGCCGTCCAGGCTCCAGCGCCCGGCTACGGGGTCGGTTACGGTAATCAGGTCATACCCCGGCTCGCGGGCCCAGCGAATATTGTCCGGGTGCTGCTGCAAGGTGGCCGCGGCTGCACCGGGCGCTTTCAACGCCAAAGTGCGGTTGGCAGAGGTTTCATTGTCGCCCCAGAAAACCAGCGCGGTGTATTCGGTTACGCCGGCGTCTACCATAAAGCCGTCGTCGTCTATGGGCGTCTGCTCTTGCGGCACGGCGGCGTTAAAAGCGTCCAGGAAGGCGCGGCTCAAATCATCCGCATTTTCTGCCACGTGAAAGCTGCCATTGGAACCGGAGGCCAGTTTGCGTAGAAACTCGGTGTCTGCCTCCGCCGACAGCGCTACCGCGTGAAAGCGGGCGCCCTGCTGCTTCAACGGCGGAACCAAAGTATCCAGAATGCGGTTAGCTTCGGCTTTATTGGCGCTGGGGTTTCGGCTAATGTCCACCTTGCCGTCGGTAAGCACAATAAAGTGGGTGTTACTCAGTACGCCACCGGTAAAGTAACCATCACTGGCGGTTTCAATGGCCGCACCCAAATTGGTGCGCATAGCCACCGAATTGATCGCGTCGCTTTGCGCAATCGCCATATCACGCCAGGCATCGTTGACCTCGCGGTGGGGCACCAGCATGTTCACGAACTGGCCGAACGTCCACACACCAGATGTGGCGCCGTCGGGCAGCAATCGAGCCAACAAGCGCAGCGCCGGGCGGCGCAGGTTTTGCGGGTCGTTCTGCTTCATAGAGCCAGAAATATCAACAATAATGCGCACGTCCACCGCACCCGGCAGCTGAGGGCTATCCCCCTGTTCGGCCTGAGCCTGGACCATTCCCCCAAACGCCGCCATGAGCATGATAATAAGCGCGCGCAACAGTGTTTTGTGCGTTACCAGAGTTGACTTCATGAAGCTTCCCACCACGTTTTCCCTGTGTAAAACAGCCGTAAAAGGAACAGCCGCCAATTTATTATTCAACGCTCAGCGTTTCATCCGATAACGCACCAGGTCCAGAATCCACACCAGCAGCAATACCATGCCGGCCAAGGCAATATTTAACAAGGCAGCGCTGGCCGCAACACCGTCACCCAGAATCAGTTCATAACCGCCGTACAACCATGCCGGAATCCACCAACCCGCTATGTCTAAAGATTCCACCGGGGCCACCAGAATAGCCGCCAACGCAGCCAGCAACAGTGTGCGCAAACCGTAAAACGGCAAAAATCGCAACAACCGCTGCATCATCCATAAAAACAGCACCAGCCCTACACCGTAGGCGGCCCAAAACAGCCAGTACACGTTCTGCAATTCCGCATCCATTATGTCATTACCCAGTGAATAATATGTTCTTCCCAGTCTTGCTCGGCCACGGCGGCCTCTGACACAACCTTACCGCGCACCGACGCACCCGCATCGTGCACGGATTGCGGATCACCGCTGCGCAATGGGTGCCAATCGGCCAATGGGCGACCGTCTGCCAGAGTGCGATAGGCACAGGTATAGGGCAGCCAGTGGTAATCCGGCAATGTTTGCGGCGTAATCAGCGTGCATCCGGGTACTTTTTTCAACCGCTCGGGGTAAACCGTACAACCGCAGGTGTCAGTATCCATGTACTGGCACACTAAATCGGTGTGGTATACCTCACCGGTGTCTTCATCTTCCAGCTTGTTCAGGCAACACTTCCCGCAACCGTCGCATAACGATTCCCACTCGATCGGTGTCATCTCATGCAGGCGTTTGCGCTGCCAGAATGGCACCTGGGCAATCATCGGTTGCGCTGCCCCAGTTTCATCTTGAACTCGACAATCGCCATGTCTTGCTCTTCCGGCATCTGCAGAAAAAAGCCTTTGTCCGCAATTCCCGCCAGAACCTGTTCGGCGCTGGTGCGAGCCAGTTTACGCTCGGGTGTCAACACCAAATCCATGGCGTGTACCGGCTTGCCAAACAAGGTACGCAGGGCTTCCGGCAAGTCATCCCAAAGGTGACCCCGGCGCACATACAGATAAGTGTCGGGCTTTTTACTGCTGCGGAAAACAGAAACAAAGTCGCGGGTTTTGGTCACGAAAGCAGTTCCTCTATGCTGCCCCGAACCGGAGCCAGTATCTGGCTGCGCCAGCCTTCAAAAAACGGGTTGCCCGCCAGCTGCTGTTGCTGCACCACGGCTTCCAGGCGCTTGCGCGGCGCCAGCAATTCTATTGGAATATCAGCCGATTCCGCAGCACGCACAAAGTGTTTCTTCAACTGTTTGTAAAAGCCCTGCTGGTCTCGGGTCAAAGGCGCCGAAATTGGCTCTATGGCAACATCATCGGCGGCATCTGCTTTTGTAATAAGTGCCAGCAGAGTATCGCCGTGGCGGCGAACCTGGCCGGATGCCAGGCCCTGAATGTCTGACAGCGCGTTCAGGGTTTTGGGCTGCGTCTCGGCCATTGCCAACAGCAAAGGGTCTGCCATTACCCAGTTACGGGGCTTGTCCTGGCGATGACATTCGCGCTCGCGCCAACTAACCAGGGCCTGCAGCACCTGTTGCTGCCGGGCGTTTAAAGGCCAACCGCCGCGCAGCTTTAAATAATGCCGGGTGGGATCGTCCTGGCTTGCCAGGTCTGCAGCAAAGCGAGCTGATTCTTCCACCAAGGCCTGCTGAAGCCCGCGCCCGGCTAAAACGTTTTGCAGCCAGTCATAAATCGGCTTTAAAAAGCGCACGTCATCAATGGCGTAGCGCTGCTGCAAATCGCTCAAAGGCCGTGAAATCCAGTTAGAGCGGGTAAGCGTTTTGTCCAGGCTTTCACCAAACAGGCTTTCAACCAATTTGGCGTAACCCATGGAAAACCCGAGCCCGGCAAAGGCCACGCCCAACTGCAGATCAATCACGCCCTGCATGGGAATGCCCAACCAATGGCGGAACAGTTCCAGATCTTCGCTCACCGCGTATAACAGCTTTGGGCGTTGTTCGTCTTCCAGAGCCGCGCGAAAACCGGCAGAGGCTTCAGCCACTTCAGGGTCCACCAGGCGAAATTGATCGGCCAGTCCAAGCTGCACCAGGCCCGGTATCGGGTAATAGGTGCTCACCCGCTCGAATTCGGTGTCGAGGGTCAAAGGCTCTGTCGGCTGCGCCGCCAGCCAGTCGTCCAGCTGCCCAGGGGTTTCCAGCCAAAGCACCGGCTCGGATGGCGCCGGCGCTGTCAGCCGGGGAAGTTCATTCGCATTCATAAAATTGCCTGATCGGGAAATGGCTTAGCCAGCTAAAGGTTTGCGGCCGCGGAAAGCGTGGGTCAGGGTAAAACCGTCGACATAGCCCAGCTCGCCACCCACAGGAATGCCGTGGGCCAGCCGGGTAATCAGTACGTTGTTGTCAGCCAGGCGGTCGGCAATGTAGTGCGCCGTAGCCTCGCCTTCCACGGTGGGATTGGTAGCCAGTATTAACTCGGTTACGCCTTCATCGCGCACCCGGTGAACCAGCCGGTCAACACCAATCTGCTCCGGCCCAATGCCATCAATGGGGGATAAATGCCCCATCAGCACAAAATAGCCGGCGCGGTAATCGCCGGCCTGCTCGATGGCCAGCAAGTCTGACGGGCTTTCCACCACGCACAGCACACCGGTGTTGCGCTCCGGGTTTTCGCAAATGCCGCACACGTCGGTGTCGGCAAAATTCTGACAGCGATCACAGCGGCGCACGCCATCCATAGCCCGGCCCAAAGCATCACCCAGGCGGCTACCGCCACTGCGGGCGCGTTCCAGCAAATGAAAAGCCATACGCTGCGCAGTTTTCTGGCCCACGCCGGGCAGCACCCGCAAGCTTTCAACCAACTCATCCACCAGAGGACTGAACGCCATAATATTCCCTAAAATTCAATAAGTTAAAAAGGCATCTTAAAGCCGGGAGGAAGACCCATGCCCGACATCATGCCAGACATTTTGTCTTTCTGATTGGCTTCCACACGGCGTACTGCGTCGTTCACCGCTGCCGCCAGCAAATCTTCAAGAATGTCCTTTTCTTCGCTCATCAACGATGAATCAATATCCACCTTACGAACGTCATGGCGACCGTTCATCACCACTTTTACCAGCCCGGCACCGGATTCACCGGTTACTTCTGCCTTGGCGATTTCTTCCTGGGCTTTTTGCATGTTTTCTTGCATTTTTTGGGCTTTTTTCATCAGCTCGCCCATGTTGTCCGTCATCACGTTATCTCCTGTTTGAGCCGGCCGGGCTCTTTATATCGGCCTGACTCTTGTCATCGGCCGGGCGCTTTTTGGGGACTTCAATCGGTCGAATGCTGTCTTCCACAACACGGGCAGCAAACCGATCCACAATCGATTGTACCAGCGGGTCAGTGCGAATGGCCTGCTCTGCCGCTTGCTGCCGAATCTTGCGCTGGCGCTCTTCATAGGCAGCCGGCGTATCGTCTGGCTGCCCTCTTTCTATACGCAATTCAGTGGCGGCGCCAAAGCGATTTCTCAAGGCGGCCAGAATTTTTTCTTCGTGGCGGGCGTTCAGCAGCCGCGCGTGGCCCTCATCAATGGTCAGCAGCACGTCATTGCCTTGGTGCAGCATAGAGCCGTGGCTGGCCAGATTCCCCGGCATGCCCGCAATATTCAGGCTGCGAAAATCCCGCTGCCAAACAAATTCACCCGCCGGTAATGTCTCCTCCGCTACCTCTGGTTGCGCTGGCGATTCACTGGCCAATGGCCGTGGTTGGTCATCAGGCTGCGAGTTTAGCTGAACAGCAGATTGCGGCTCTGACTGATTCTGCTGAGCTGGCTGATGCACGGGCTCTGCGGACAGCGGCTGTTGCTCTGGGGCAGAAGCCTCAAACGCCTCATCAGCGCCGTAAAGGGCACCGTCGTCAGGGTAATCTACGTCTGTGCCAGGCTGAGGCTCCCAAGGTGGAATCGACTCAACCGGCATTCGTGCTGCTGTGGTGGTGACGGCGGCGCCGAAGCTGCCGGGGTCACAGGTTCCGGCTTTGCGGGTACTGGCGCAGCAGGTTGATTCGAGCTGGCAGCAACAGGGTCTGGTTCATCGCGGTTTCCGGCCGGTGCCGACTCCGCAGCAATCGCCGTGGGCGGTTCCCGGCGAGCGGTTCCGGGCCGGAATGCCAACATACGCAGCAGCGTCATTTCGAATCCCATGCGCGCGTCCGGCGTTATCGCCAGATCTTTGCGCCCCATCAACGCCACCTGGTAAAACAACTGGGCGTCTTCCGCACTCAGCTTCTTAGCCAGCGCATGAATCTGGTGCGCGTCGCCCAAGGCGTTGTCCGCACTGCCAGGCACCACCTGCTCCATGGTCACCCGGTGGAACAGCGACAACAGATCCGCCAGAATTACACCGTAATCCGGCGCAAAATCAGCAATACGGCTAATTTCTGTTAGCAATGCCGGGCCATCACGGCCAACCAAAGTGCCAACCAGGCTTTCGATATCACGCTGGTTAATCGTGCCCAGCATGGAACTGACATCGCTTGCCGCCAGTTGCTGGTTACCAAACGCAATCGCCTGGTCGGTCAGGCTCAGGGCATCGCGCATACTGCCGTCTGCTGCACGCGCCAGTAACCACAGGGCCGGCTCTTCAAAAGGAATCTTTTCAGCGGTCAGCACGTGGTTCAAATGGCCGGCGATGTGTTCCGGCGTCATCCGCTTCAAATTGAACTGCAGGCAGCGCGATAGCACCGTCACCGGCAGCTTCTGGGGATCGGTGGTAGCCAACAGGAATTTAACGTGTTCTGGCGGTTCCTCCAGGGTTTTCAGAAAGGCGTTGAACGATTGATTGGTGAGCATGTGCACCTCGTCAATCAGGTACACCTTAAAGCGCCCGCGTGTGGGCGAGTACTGCACGTTGTCTGTCAGCTCGCGCATGTCGTCAACGCCGGTGCGCGAGGCAGCGTCTATTTCAATCAGGTCAATAAATCGGCCTTCCTGAATTTCGCGGCAGCTGCCACAAACACCGCAAGGTTTCGCGGTAATGCCGGTTTCACAGTTCAAACAGCGGGCCAACAGGCGGCCAATGGTGGTTTTACCCACACCGCGGGTGCCGGTAAATAGATAGGCATGGTGCAGGCGCTGGCTTTCCAGCGCGTGGATTAACGCCTGAAGCACGTGTTCCTGCCCCACCATGTCTTCGAAGGTGCGCGGGCGCCATTTACGGGCAAGTACCTGGTAGCTCATAGTTCGCCAATTGCCGTGAAAAATAGCGTTAATTCTAGCATGGATGCTAAAACCGAAAAACAGAGGGTATAGGTAATGAGGAGTGAATAACGAGAGCAATCGAAAAAGTAACAAAGAAAATAGCAATTAGACGATAGAGAAAAAAGCAGTAACAGAAAAACGGGGAGTGCTAAAACAGGTGGCGGCCCCACCAGCGACACTCCGGCACACATATCGACCGCTGCGGCTGCTCCCTTCCGGGTCTGACCGGGTTCACGGTTTCATGTTGCGAAGGCACCAATAGGGCCACCATAACGGCGTTTCAGAATGTTTACCTGAATGCGGCGCGCATAGTAACAAACGCAATGATGTACTACAAGTATAAGTGGTGAGCCGATTACGATCATGATTCGGCTCATAGCGTAAGCGGAATAATGCAACGGCGGATTTCGTTAGCGCTTTCCACAGTGCCGCCTCGCCCAACGAAGCATTTTAATTTACTCTTCATCTAGCCTGCACCCCTAGCCAAAAAGCAGCCGCCAGAACAAAAACCCGGAAGAGTCCATGTTTAACGATTTCAACGCCCTCAGCCACGCCGTTGCCTTTATCACCTACGGCCTACTGGCGATTCTGATTGCCTCCCGCTACATGCGCCGCAATTCCGATCGAGCCCTGTTCTTTGCCGCACTGGTATCCGCCCTGTGGGCAGCGGCTTTGGTGACCCAGTCCATCTGGGGGTTCCCGGATTTTACCGTGCGGTACCTGCTGGAACTGCTGCGCGACTGCGCCTGGATCGCACTTATTTTTACCCTGCTGGGCAACGCTCTGCCAAACAACGGCTCTGCGCGAAGAATAAAACGGACTCTGGCCGGGGCAGTTACTGGCCTTTTAGTGCTACTGCTGCTGGCAAGCACAGCTGAACACTATGGTATAAACCACATACTTAGCGGCAAAACAAAAATAGTGGGCCAACTGGCGCTGGCGCTGATCGGCCTGCTGCTGATCGAGCAGATCTGGCGCAACTCTCTGGGCTTTCGCCGCTACAGCATCAAATATATGTGCACCGGCGTAGCCACCATATTCATCTTTGATTTTGTGATGTACGCCGATGCCCTGCTGTTCGGCCAAATCAGCCAGAACTTCTGGGACGCCCGCGGGCTCGCCAACGCGTTGCTGGTACCGCTGTTCGCGGTGAACGTGGTTAACACCCGCAAACAGCCCATAGACTTCCGGGTGTCGCGGCACGCCGCCTTTCACGTGGGCACCCTGCTGTTCGCCGGCGCCTACCTGGTATTTCTATCGGTTGCCGGCTACTACATCAAAACCGTCGGCGGCAGTTGGGGCGAAGCCCTGCGCATTCTGTTATTCACCCTGGCACTGGTGTTTCTGGTTACCCTGCTGCTTTCGCGCAGGCTGCGTGCCCGCATGATGGTTGCCATCAGCCAGAACTTTTTTGACTACAAATACGACTACCGCAATGAATGGCTGAAAATGACCAAAGAGCTGGCCAACCTGTCCGACTCGCCGCCCCTGCCGGAACGGGTTATCCGCATTCTGGCAGACCTGGTAGAAAGCAACGCCGGCGCCATCTGGCTGCAAGACGACCAAAACCGCTACCAGTTAAAAGCCACCATCAACATGAATTTCAATCGCCACACCCTGATTGATCCCAATGACGATCTGGTGCGCTATTTCCGCGATAAAGAATGGATCATCGACCTGAATACCTACAAGGTAGACCCCGTTGCCTATGACTTACTGGAAGTGCCCGACGTTTTCAACCAATGCCCCAATGGCTGGCTGATCATTCCACTGTACCTGGGCAGCGAACTCTACGGCATGGCACTGATTGGCGCGCCCCTCACCCAGGTTGACCTGAACTGGGAGAACTTCGATTTAATCCGCGTGATTGCACGCCAAACCGGCAACCTGTTAGCACAAGCCGATGCCCAAAGCGCACTCACCCGGGCCATGCAGTTTGAAGCCGTCAGCAGAGCGTCTGCCTTCATGCTGCACGATTTGAAAACCGTGATCGCGCAACTGTCCCTGCTGGTTAAAAATGCACCAAAGCATCGCCACAACCCGGCGTTTATTGACGACATGATTAAAACCACAGACCACGCGGTGAACAAAATGTCGAACCTGGTCACCCACATTCAAAAGCCCCAGGACAGCCACGGGCAAACCGCAAAGCTGATCAACCTGGCAGACGTGCTCAGTAGCGCCGTAGCCGACGCCAGCAGACGCAATCCGCAACCGCATTTTGATGATCGAAACGGCGACGTGTGGATAAGGGCAGACGCCGAGCAGCTAGGCACGGTAGTGGGCCATTTACTGAGAAACGCTCAGGAAGCCTCGCCGCCAGATGGCGACATTGCCGTCACTTTAAAAGTCGCCCGCGGAACCGCCGTGGTGTTTATTCAGGATTCCGGCAGCGGCATGACCGAAGAATTCATCCGCAACCGTCTGTTCAAGCCTTTCGAAAGCACCAAGGGGCTAACAGGCATGGGCATAGGCGTTTACCAAACCCGGGAATACCTGCTGGACCTTGGTGGCAGCATTGATGTTACCAGCGAGCCAGGCGTAGGCTCGTGCTTTTCAATGCGCCTACCTCTGGCCGACGCCGCAACGTCAACTCAAACACCAGCCGCAAAAAAAGAAAGCCAGACAAGCGAATGAAAATGTAACTCCTAAAAATACATGTTTATGCAAAAGCAAGAATTGGCACACACAACCGTTGCAAAATGCGGGCTTTGGGTTAAGACTCCCAAACGCAGACACACGCGTTAACAAGGAACGAACAAACCCGTGACAAGACAATTACTGATTGTAGAGGACGACCCGGGTCTGCAAAGCCAGATGCGCTGGTGCTTCACCGACGACCTGCAAGTGTCGGTTGCCGCCGACCGCGAAACCGCCCTTACTCTGCTGCGGCGCCTGGAACCCGAAGTGGTAACCCTCGACCTGGGCCTGCCGCCAGACCCCGGCGGAAGCGCCGAAGGCTTTGCCCTGCTGGCAGACATACTGCGCCTGGCACCCATGACCAAAGTCATTGTAGTGACCGGGCGCGAAGAAAAAGAAAACGCGGTGAAAGCCATAGGCATGGGCGCCGCCGACTTCTACCAAAAACCGGTAGACGCCGACATTCTCAGCTTCGTGGTTAACCGCGCTTTCCGCCTGGCCGAGCTGGAAAAAGAAAACCTTGAACTGGCCAACCGCGACAGCACCAGCGTGAAAGGCATTATAGCGGCCAGCCCGCAAATGCTGGCGGTGTGCCGCACGCTCGAAAAGGTTGCCCCTACCGACATTACTACCTTGATCAACGGCGAAACCGGCACCGGCAAAGAAGTACTGGCCCGCGCCCTGCATGACCTGAGCCCAAGGGCAAACATGCCCTTCGCCGCCATCAACTGCGCGGCCATTCCAGAAAACCTGCTGGAAAGCGAACTGTTCGGCTATGAAAAAGGCGCGTTCACCGGCGCCACCCAAAGCAAAAAAGGCAAAATTGAAAGCGCCAACGGCGGCACCCTGTTTCTGGACGAAATCGGCGACATGCCCATGGCGCTGCAAGCCAAACTGCTGCGTTTCCTGCAGGAACGAGTGGTAGACCGGGTCGGGTCACTAAAACCCACGCCCGTAGACGTGCGCGTGGTGTGTGCTACCCACCGCAATGTCAACGAACTGATTCAGGAAGGCACCTTCCGCGAAGACCTTTACTACCGCATCAGCGAAATCACCCTGGATTTGCCCGCGGTGCGTGACCGCGACGGCGACGCCTTGGTCATCGCCCAGTCACTGCTGAAAAGCCTGAGCAAACAACTAGACAGGCCCGGCCTGAGCTTCTGTGACGACGCCATAAGCGCCATAGAAACCTACCCCTGGCCCGGCAACGTGCGCGAAATGATCAACAAAATAAAACGCTCGGTGATTATGGCCGACGGCAAACGCATCACTACAGATGACCTTCAACTGCCCCTGAGCAATGACAACGCAGACACCAGCGACAGCCAACTGAACCTGCGCAAAGTGCGTGAAAATGCCGAACGTGCCGCCATTGTTCAGGCCCTGCGCACCAGCAACTCCAATATGGCGCAAGCATCCCGACTTCTAGGGGTTACCCGCCCCACCCTGTACAACCTGACTGACAAATACCGGATTAACACCTCAGCCGATGCTACGGAAAGCTGAACAGCGGCCGCATCATCGAAACATGCGATTCCTACAAGCCATTAACGGAGCCATAAACGATGTCGATAACAACACCCAAGAAAAAACTCCCACGGCTGATTCTATTGGGCAGCTTGATGCTACCCCTGCTGAGCGCCTGTAACAGCGGCCCGGACACCTCCGAAGCGCTGTCGCACCTGAGTCGCGCAGACACCTACGCCGAGCAGGGCCAGTTCCGCTCGGCTATTCTCGAAATCAAAAACGCTATCCAGACCGAACCAGACAACGTCAGCCACATTGCACGGCTGGGCGAACTCTACTTGGAACTGGGCGCCAACAAACAGGCCGTTGAACTGCTGGAACCCTGGCTAAAAGACTACCCGCAAGCGGTAGCCCTGCCTTTGGCCCGGGCCTATGTGGAAGAACGCAAACACCTTTCTGCCATCGAAACCCTGGCACTAGCAAACCCCGAAAGCTCTGACGAGAAACTCGAAGCGTCCCTGATCGAAGCCAAAGCCATGCGCTTGTCTGGCGACGTAGACGGAGCAATCACCGCCTACAGAGACATTAGCGCCAATTACTCCACCAGCGTGGATGCCATAACGGGCCTAATAGAGAGCCATATTCAACAAGGCAATGCCCGCACCGCGCTCGGTTCCGCCAACGATTGGCTGGCCAGCCACGAAACCACGCCAGCCGTTCTCTATCTTAAAGGCCTGGCCCAATATCAGCTTGATGAACTAGAGCCCGCCACCGCCACACTCACCGACGCCGTTACCCAAATGCCGGCATCCGACATATTCATGCCATTAAGAGGCAAGTTACTGTCGCTGTTGTCACGGGTGTTGACTGAACAGGGCAAAATCACCGAAGCCCAGGTATACAGCCGCATCCTGGCCGAACAAACCGACTCAGGCGCCCGCGAACAAGGCGAAGCCGTTATCGCCGCCATTCAAGCTGGCAACTTTGACGAAGCCAAAACCATGCTGCGGGACATGCGCAAACTAGACCCCGACAACGAACAGCTGGCCTTAATGCTGGGCACCCTGTCTGCAGGTACCGGTGAATTGGAAGAAGGCGCCGAATTGCTGTCTGGAAATCTGGACCCGGAAACCACCCCAACCCGCTTTATTCGGGCCTCTACCATGGCCCAGATTGACGTGGGCGAACGTGAAGAAGCACTGGCCACTCTGGAACGTGCCGTAAAAGCCCGCCCCAACGACAACGATCTGCTGGCCATGCACGGCGTTCTGGCCCTGAGCATGCCCGGCCAGGAAGCCGCAGGCGTCACCAGCCTGAGCAAAGCCATCAGCAACGAACCCGATCGCACCCGTTTAAGGATTGCGCTGGCCCGGCACTACATCAATAACCAGCAAACCGAACAGGCCTTGGGCCAACTGCGGATGGCGTTTACCGCCCAGCCAGCAGATTGGGCAAGCACGGCTATTTATTTAAGCCTGCTGATCGACAGCGGTGAAACCCGCGAAGCCGAAGACGTACGCGATTCGCTGGTCAATGGCTACGGCAACGAGCCTCAAGCGCTCCTGCTGGCGGCAATCGCCGACGGGCGCATGGGCAACTCCGACTTCGCTATGATTCGCCTTGAGCAACTGACAGTAGACAACCCGGATATGCAGCAGGCGCGCTTGGCCCTGGCGAATCTGTACGCCTCGACCAACAGCCCAGACAAAGCCGTTGAACAATTCCTGGCCGCCGCCGTCATTACGCCAGAAGTTATCGGACCGCTTCAGCAGGCCGGCCAGCTATACGCCACCACCCACAGCGTGGAAGAAGTTCAACAGTGGCTGGGCACCGTTGGTGAAACACATCCGCCACTGGCACCAAACGCCAGCTTGTTATCTGCGTTGATTCACATACAACAAGGGGATGTAGAACAGGCACGAACGATTCTTAAGCCAATGGCCAACGAAGATAACCCCATCGGCTACAGAGCCTACGGACAGCTACTGGCCGCAGAATCTGTTTTAAGCGCACAAGCCGAAGATTACGCAACGGCCCTGGCCAAAGCTGCAGAAGCCATTGCCATCCAGCCCGAAAACGTCGGCTTCGCGCTGCTGCCCGCGCGCATACTCATCACTCAGGGTAAAAACGCTGAGGCGTTAGAAGCCCTTCAAGCCGCCGCAGAAACCCACAACAACCACGTCGCCATTCTGATGGCCCAGGCCGACCTGCAAATGAACCAACAGCAGGACCAGCCAGCAACCGAGCTGTATGAACAAGTGGTGTTAACGCAGCCCAACAACGTGGTGGCGCTGAACAACCTGGCCTGGCTACTGCGTGAAAAGAACAACAGCCGCGCCGTAGAACTGGCCAGCCGCGCCAGCAAGCTGGCACCCGAAGCCCCAGACATACTCGACACCCACGGATGGGTTCTGCACCTGGGCGGCAACCACGCAGACGCCAAGCCCATCATTGAGAAGGCCTTGGCGCTAGCGCCAGACAACGCAGAAATTCAGGGACACTTGAAAGCCATAAATGCTGCGATGTAAAACAAGCGGAAACCACCGGGGAATGGGCTTGGTGATGTAATTTACCAAGCCCTGACACCCACCACTTCAAAC
>JBALXR010000084.1:0-13856 GCA_036960525.1 Marinobacter sp. | reverse complement strand
GTGCCATCCATGTACGCCTGCATCAAGTCAAAGACACCCCAGGTGGCAAAGCACTTGAGCGCCAGCAAGGATTTGGCACCGGATTCTTCCCGCACCCTGGCAATGATTTCAAGGTTACGCAGAAGTTTGCTTTTATCGATCAGGTAATAGGGCGTTTTGAGCATTTTCTTCCCTCAAAAACGCGCGATTATATACGATAAAAACTCTGGGTCATTACTTTTGACATCTGTCTCTACCAACATCCTGTATTCAAGGACTTTTATTATGGAAACATTGCTGATCATACTGGCGGTGCTGTTTGTGACGCTGATCGTTATTCTGCCGCTGGTTGAGAAATATGCGCCGAAAGGTGAATCGCGTAATTATGGCAAGCTCACGCGGTTCATTTTTCCGCTTATGGCTGTGTTGATTGTGGTGCAAATGATTCGGCATTTCTTTTTCTGAATTTCAGGGCAACGTACAGCCAATTTCAGTCTTCCATTTCCGCTTTATACGCCCCGGTACTGGCCGCGCCGTTGAGCCTGGCCCGCTTGAGCATGGCGGTTTGGGCAGCGTGTGCGTTGTCCAGTTCTCCGGCCCACGCCTTCTGTGCTGGTTCCTGCAGGGCGCGCCCATAAGAAAAACTCAGACTCCAGGGTTGCTGGCCAAGAGTGTTCATCGCGTTCAGGTTGAGGGTAGCTTCTTCGGGAGTCTGTCCGCCGGAGAGGAAGTTGATACCCGGAACGGCCGCCGGCACAACTCGGCGTAATACCCGCAAAGTGGCTTCCGCTACTGCTTCCGGAGACGCCTTCGCACACGCTTTGCCGGGCGTCACCATGCTGGGCTTCAGGATTATAGTTTCCGGTTGCACGCGGTGGCGGCGCAGGGCTTTGAAAACCTCCGCAATCACGGCTTCATTTACGGCCGCAGACCGTTCTATGGTGTGGTTACCATCAATCAGCACCTCTGGCTCTACAATCGGCACAATACCTTTGGACTGGCACAACGCGGCATACCGGGCCAGCATTTCCGCATTGGCCTCAACCGCCTGGCGTGAGGGCAGTGTGTCAGACACGTTGTACACAGCACGCCACTTGGCGAAACGGGCGCCCTGGTTTTTGTAGATTTCCAGCCGGTCATCCAGGCCGTCGAGGCCATAGGTTATTTCATCGCCCGGAGCATTGATTAGGGGCTTTTTACCCGTATCTACCTTAATGCCCGGAACAATTCCCTGTTTTTTCAGTAGCTTGGTGATCGGTGCATTGTCCAGGCTGCTTTGGCCCAGGGTTTCCTCAAAAAGAATCACACCGCTGACGAATTCTCCAAGTCCCGGTGTGGAAAAGATCAGGCTGCGATACTCCCGGCGCTTATCTTCTGTGGATTCAACCCCCACCGCCTTGAAGCGTTTCGCGATGGTCGGGTGGCTTTCGTCGGCAGCAAGAATCCCCTTGCCTGGCTGAATAAGATTCTGAATCGTTGAACGTAATTCGGCGTGAATATCCATGCCCGCTCCTTTTCCATATTGAGTGTTGTCATCTTTTTCAGTTTTCTTTGCTCAACAGTATAGTAGGCTCCCTGGCCATGAGCGCTGAAGTGTCGCTCAGATTCAAGGTAGGGGGCAGATTTGAAATCTGTCCCCCCTTTTTTGCCCTCTCTGCATCTGAAGGCTCCCACTGTGTGACTTTGGTCACGGCACGGCAGCATGTTACCAGCAGCGTGAAAGGCATCATGATGCTGGAAGTGGGAGGCAAACAAGCTGCGGAGATTAATTTTCCCTAAAGTTTTTCAGGAATTTTACGATAAGTGTATAGGTTTTCAAAAAATTTGATTGCTAGGCGATCTGCGTCTATTTATTCTGGGGAAAAGCATGAAAAACATGAGATTGCGCACCAAACTATTCTTGGTAAACGGGTTAATCTTACTGTTTTTAATTGTTATATCGACAATCGCATATATGGGCATTAAGTCTTTGTTGTATAGCTTTAACTGGGTAGACCACACCCATAAAGTGTTGGCTAAAGCTTCTTCTATTGAATCAGCGGCTGTCGATATGCAAACGGGTATGAGAGGGTTTTTGTTGACGGGACAAGAGCCGTTTCTTGATCCTTATAAGTTAGGTGAACTACAGATAAACACATTAATTGATGAGCTGTCAGTCACGGTTGAAAAAGACCCTCCGCAAGTGCTGTTGTTGTCTGAAATCAGAGAAACCGTCGCAACATGGAAGCGAGAAATTGGTGAGCCGAACATTGCTCTGCGTCGGCAGGTGGGCGTGATAAGAACTCTCTACGACGTCGCGAACGTAGTAGGGCAGGCGAAAGGCAAGGAGCATTTTGATATATTTCGAAAACAAGTTGCTACATTTAAAGAAAGAGAAGAGTCACTTATGGTGACACAAATGAACTCTTTGGATTCCGATTCGGCTTTTGTGATCAATATAACGGTGTTTGGCACACTGATTGCGATTCTTTGCGGTTTTGCTTTGGCTGCATTTTTTGCGAAAAGTATCATGCGCCAACTAGGCGGGGAGCCGGCATATATCGAAAAAATCGCAACGAATGTAGCGTCGGGTGATCTACAAGCCAACGCTGAGGCAATGTCGCGCAAGGATTCAATGGGGATTTTTGCGACGTTACAGAATATGGCTAAAAACCTACAGGAAAAAGCCGAAGTATTAGAGCGCATTGCGCAAGGCGATCTAACCGTTGAGGTTTCCTTAGCGTCAGAGCGTGATGTATTAGGCCGTTCGATGCAGAAAATGGTGGCTAACCTAAATGAATTTTTTGGGAAGGTTCATGAAGCGGGCAATGCGATTTCTGCGGGGAGTAGTCAGTTATCGGGGGCCAGTAAAAAAGTTGCTGATGGTGCAAATAAACAAGCGTTGAACTTAGAGAGTATTTCATCATCGTTAATTGAACTAACGTCTCAAACCAATGAAAATGCCGATAGCGCTTTGCAAGCTCAGAAGTTAACAGCCAATGCACAGCAAGCAGCGCAAGCAGGCAGTAAAGAAATGTCGCGTATGATGTTAGCGATGGAAGAAATTAACAGTTCAAGCAAAAATGTTGAGTCTTTCATTAAAACAATTGATGAAATTGCATCCCAAACAAATTTGTTGGCTTTAAACGCCGCGATTGAAGCGGCTCGAGCAGGAGAGCAAGGGCGTGGTTTTGCGGTGGTTGCTGACGAAGTAAGAAATTTGGCTAGACGAAGTGCGAATACGGCCCAAGAGACATCCGCATTAATTGAGAAATCGACTGAAAAAGCTAAAAACGGCATCGATATTGCTAGCAAAACAACGGAGTCGTTAAAGAATATATTCGCTAACGTGAACGAAGCGTCCAACCTGGTGGCCCAAATAGCTCATGCCTGCAGTGAGCAAGCGAAGGCTGCCGAATACATTACCGAGAGCGTTACGGGAATCGAAACGATTACTCAAGCGAGTAACCATACCGCAAAAGAAACGGCCAATACGGCGCTAAAATTGAACGAGCAGGCGGAGTTGCTGGACATTATTCTGAAAAAGTTTCAAATTAAAGCATGAACGACTGTGGGCGAGCTGTTGGCCTCGAAAATACAGTTTACTTAGGCAGTTCTCCGTCTAGCCCCAAGGGTGGGGCACTTTATGATTTCGAATCGAGTGTAGGTGGTCAAATTTTAATCTACTATTTCAATCGCCGCTGATCTGACGTAATCGGAAACGTCGTATATACTCTCCCACAACATTAACAAAAATAGGTGGTGCTTATGCTTCTTTCACACGCTTTTGGATTATTCACGAAACCGGACGCAGAATGGGCTGCCATTCGTAAAGAGCACGAAACTCCCCGCCGGCTCTATGTTGCCTACGTCGTGATTCTGGCCGCGATAGCGCCAATTTGTGCCTATATATCAACCGCTATCTTTGGTTGGACAGTGGGTAGCGAAAGGATTGTAAAGCTGACCGAAATCAGCGCGGCCCAGCTCAGTGTGCTGACATATATTGCTATGCTGGTGGGCGTTTTTGCACTAGGTTACGCCGTGAACTGGATGGCTAAAACTTACGGCGCCAAAAAAGAGATAACGCCGTCTAACGGCATTGCATTGGCGGCGTACTCCTGCACACCGATGTTTTTGGCAGGCTTCGCTCTGTTGTACCCGGTGCCCTGGTTCAATGCGATGGTATTCCTGGCGGCTGCCTGCTATGGCGCCTGGTTGATGTATGACGGCTTGCCCATTGTGATGGGCATTGATCAGGACAGGGCCGTATTTTATGGCGGCGCATTACTGACCGTGGCTCTTGTTATTCTGGTTGCTACTCGCGTGGGTTCGGTAATTATTTGGAACTTCATTGCGACCCCTGTTTTCGTGGGGTAAAGCGGCTTACAGTTGAGCTGAGTTGTTATGAGTGCATTGGGGCCCGAAGCTGAAAACTTCGGGCCCCAATGCGTTATAGCAAAAAGGGTTTGCGAACTTCACGTAAGCAGGTTTGATGGCGTTCCATGGCCCGGTCTGTTACGAATCTGGTTTCTCAGTCTTCCCGGGTATCAATATTCCCGTCTTTATCGGAAATGACAATTTCAACACGACGGTTTTGCTGGCGCCCGGATGAGCTGTCGTTGCCAGCGACCGGGTATTGTTCGCCGTAGCCTTTACTTTCAACCCGACGGGACGATATGCCCTGATTTACCAACGCGTTGCGTACGGATTCGGCGCGCCGCTCCGACAGTTGCTGGTTGTAAGAGTCAGCACCGGTGCTGTCTGTATAGCCTTCGATCCGCACCCGACGGTTCTCGTATTCGCGCATGAATTGGGCCAGGCGACCTACGGTCTGTTCGCCGGCGGGTTTCAGGTCAGCTTGGTTGAGGTCAAACAGTACATCCCCAAGCGTAAGCACCATACCGCGATCGGTCTGTTCCGCCTGCAGTTCGGCCATACGCTGACGCAGTGCTTCTGCTTCACGGCGGGCGGCTTCGGCTTCGCCGGTCTGTTCTGCCAGCATAAGCGCACGCCTGCGGTCCTCGGCGGATTCAATCTGAGTCTGCAGTTCTGCCCGCTCACCCTGTTGGCTGGCGATTTGCGCGTGGCGAAGGGCCATATAGGCGGCGTGCTCAATACGGTTGTTGTCGGCACCGTCTTTTAACAACGACTCTGCTCGGTTTAGCTGGTCCCGAGCGCTGCGCAGCTGGGTGTCGCCACTGCGAGCTACGGCAGGGTCATTCTTGACGCGGTCGTAGGAAGCGCGGGCTTCTTCAACTTTCGCATTTTGTTGTGGTGTGGAGGCGCATCCAGTCATCAATACAGATAAGCCTATGGCCAAACCTAATGTTACATGGCGTTGTTTCATCACTGTCCCCTTTGGCAATGGCGATTACTGGCTCTGATTTATGCGCTGGCGCAGCGCTTCAATGTTCTGATTTATTTCTTCGACCGCCTGGCGAGCCTTGGCGGTTTCGGCGCGGGCTCCGGCTAACTGTGCATCCACCGAGGCCTGTTGCAGCAAGCGCTCGGCGTTCTGATATTCTTCTTTTTCAATCAGATTTTTGGCGTCAGCGACTTTGTTTTGAGCGTCGTTTAAAAGCACTGGCTCATATTGTCTGGCATCGGCGGCCACCGCTTGCTGTAAGGCTGACTCGGCGCTTTGCAGGTCGGCATCCGGGCGTTCACCGGGGCTGGCACATCCGCCCAGAGCCAGGGCGAGACCTGCTAGCAAGGCAACTTTGCCTGTGCAAATTGTTATTGAGCGATGTTTTTTCATGCGTAATCTCCTATTTGGGATATGCAAAGGATGCAAAATTAAAGCATGTGCATCTGAGAAATTTTAGCAGCCGGTTTGCGTTGTGAGATGAAGGATTGGCAACAATGGTAGCGCTGGATAGTCTGTAGGCTACAACTCGGCATAGATCAAAAAAAGGGGAGATACACGCAGTTATGACTTCGTTATGGACAACCGTTGTTCTAGCAACGCTGGCTGGAGCCGCCATTCCCGTTGGCGCGATTCTGGCAAAGTTTGAGCACATTGGGCCAGGCTGGCTGGAAAGCGAATTTCGCCACGGTGTGATTGCCTTCGGTGGCGGCGCGTTATTATCGGCGGTTGCGCTGGTGTTGGTGCCAGAAAGTGTTGACCTACTAAACAGTGGGTGGGTAGCGCTGGCCATGATAATGGGCGGGCTGGGCTTTGGCCTTCTGGATGTGCTGCTGGCAAAGGCTCAGGGCTCGCTGTCGCAGTTGATTGCCATGCTGGCGGATTTCATACCGGAAGCGCTGGCGCTGGGGGCGATGCTTGCGGTGGGCGGCCATGGCGGTATGCTGCTGGCGCTGCTAATTGCGGTGCAGAACCTACCGGAAGGCTTCAACGCCTACCGTGAGATGACCGCAGCGAAAAACCCGTTGACCATTCATCGTGGCCGCAAAGCCCGGGGAATGAAAGGGAAAAAAGTGCTGCTGATATTCTGTTGCCTGGTGCCATTGGGGCCGGTGGCAGGCGTTGTCGGGCACGTTTGGCTGGCGCAATACGATGAAGTTCTGGACTTTATTATGCTGTTTGCCTCTGGCGGTATTTTGTACCTGGTGTTTCAGGACATTGCGCCGCAGGCAAAGTTAGAAAAACACTGGCTGCCGCCTATGGGCGCGGTTCTAGGGTTTTTGTTCGGGGTGTTGGGCCAATTGGCGGTAGGTTGAAAAAGCCCGGTCAGCAAAGGAACTGATCGGGCTTTTTTAATCAGGTTTTAACCACTTGGCAGGCGCGATATCTTCATAGCTTACAGGTTGGCTTCGGCAAATTCCGCCAATGCCGAACGGGGCACGCCTTGCAGGTGTATGTGGCCGCCGTGGCGAAACGTTTTGAAGCGTTCGGTCATGTAGGTCAGGCCGGAGCTCAGAGCGCTCAGGTAAGGGGTGTCAATCTGCGCCAAATTACCTAGGCAGATCACTTTGGAGCCATTGCCGGCGCGGGTGATGATGGTTTTAATCTGGTGTGGAGTCAGATTCTGGGATTCGTCAATAATGATCAGGCTGTGCTGGAAACTGCGGCCCCGAATGTAGTTCAGGGATTTAAAGTGCAAGGGCACCTTGCTGAGAATGTAATCCACGCTGGCGGTCATGTTCTCGTCGTCTTCGTGAAGCGCCTCCAGATTGTCCACAATGGCGCCGAGCCAAGGCTCCATTTTTTCAGCTTCGGTGCCTGGTAAAAATCCGATGTCTTCGTCCAGCCCTTGGGTGCTGCGGGTGGCAATAATTCGTTTGTAGAGTTTGCTGGCCACGGTCAGCTCAATACAGGCCGCCAGCGCAAGAATGGTCTTGCCAGAGCCGGCGGCACCGGTCAAGTTCACCAGGTGGATGTCTGGGTCTAGCAGCAGGTTCAGGGCAATGGCCTGGTAAATGTCGCGGGGAACCAGTCCCCAGACTTCTTCGTTCATCAGGTCGTGCTGGTGCAGGTCGCGTATCACCAGGTAGTCGTCGCCTAGCTCGCACACCTTGCCCACAAAGCCTTGTTGATCCAGCACAAACTCGTTTATGTTCAGTCGCGCCAGTTCGCCTTCGCGTTTGAATCTGTGCTCGGTGGCGCCATCGCGTTGTTTGGTTTCCATTTTGCTGATGGTGTCCCAGAACGAACCTGGGAACTCGATGTAGCCCCGGGGCAGCAGGCCTATGTCGTCTACCAGCTGGTCGTTGTGGTAAACCTGTGCTTCTACGCCAAAGCCGCGGGCTTTCAGCCGCATGTTGATGTCGTTGCTAACCAGAATGATGTCGCGGTTGGTGTGGCGTTCCTGCAAGGCGGCCAGGCTGTTGATAATTTTGTTATCGTTCAGGTGCTCGGGCAGGGCATGGCCGCTTACCGATTCCGAACTCATCAGAATTGACAGCGTTCCCATGGGCTCTGCTTTTTCGCCCCGTGCAATAGGCACACCGCTTTCAATCTGCTTCGGGCTGGCGTCGCCTAACAGCCGGTCGATGGTCCGAATGGCCTGGCGACAATCGGCTGCTACCGTTTGCTTGCCGGATTTCAGGCTGTCTAGCTCTTCCAGCACGGTCATCGGAATGATGACCTGGTGCTCTTCAAAATTAAGCAAGGCGTTGGGGTCGTGAATCAGAACATTGGTGTCTAGCACGTACATCTTGAGTCGGTCTTGCGATGCTGGGGGCATAAGGGGCAGTACCTCTACAACGGGCGAATCGGTTGGCGGATACGGGCTGGCCGGTTCAGTCTTGCATCGCGTAGCGCCGGGTCATATCGCGGTCGACTATGATCTTAAGAAGATCATAGGTGGTTATGATTCCGGTGATTTTTCCATCAAGGGTGACAAATATGCGGTGCAGATGCTCGGCCATCATGGTTTTGGCAATTTCGCGCACCGGTGTGTCTTCCTCAACCGACAGCAGATTGGAGGTCATTATGTCTCTGACCTCCACCGGAAGTTTGCCCATGCCCTTGTAAATAGCCATACGCAATCGACGGGCCTCGCGGGCTTCGTCTTCCGTCAGCTGCGCCTCGGTTTCCGGGCGGCAGGGTTTCCGGCGAAATTCGGTAATATCTTTCAGGGTGACAATGCCGATGATTTCGCCGTTGTCGTCGGCAACCGGGCTACCAGCGATTTCGTTGTCGGTCAGAAAGCGGGCCAGCCTGTCCATAGTCCAGGACTGGGGCACCGTTTTGATACTCGGGGTCATTATCTCGCGTGCAAGCAACGGCATGGTTCAGGCAGCCTATATATTTAAAAGATGATAAAAGCTTAGCCCGAACCCGTGCCGGCGTCACTTCTCGGGCAGTGTTACGTTCAGTTCAAGCACCGAACACGTGTCGGTGCGGTCTATCTCTACCTGTACCATGTCGTCGCTGATGTCCACATACTTGCGGATAACGGCCAGCAGTTCCTGCTGCAGCGCCGGCAAGTAATCGGGCTGTTTGCGATGGCCCCGCTCGTGGGCAACAATAATCTGTAGCCGCTCCTTGGCAACACTGGCGGTGTTGGTTTTTTTGCTCCTGAAATAGTCCAAAAAACTCATGCGTTAGCCCCCCTTGAACATCCGTGAAAAGAAGCCCTTCTTTTGGGCTGTCATGAAACGGTGTTCCCGTTCTTCTCCCAGCAGGCGCGCCACGGCATCATCATAAGCTTGGCCGGCGTCGCTCTCGGTCTCCAGAATAACGGGAAGGCCCTGGTTAGAGGAGTTCAGCACAATTTGGCTTTCCGGAATAACACCCATCAGCGGTATTGCCAGAATTTCTTCGATATCTGCCACTGACAGCATCTCGCCACGCTCTACTCTCACCGGATTATAGCGGGTAACCAGCAGGTGTTCTTTTACCGGGTCCTGGCCCTTTTCGGCACGGCGCGACTTGCTTTGCAGAATGCCCAGAATGCGGTCAGAGTCACGCACCGAAGACACTTCAGGGTTGGTGACTACAATGGCTTCATCGGCAAAGTACAGGGCCATCTGGGCACCGTGTTCAATACCGGCTGGCGAGTCACAAATAATGTAATCAAAGGTTTGTGCCAGCTCGTTGATGATCTTTTCTACGCCTTCTTTGGTCAGCGCGTCTTTTTCCCGGGTTTGCGATGCCGGCAGAATGAACAGGGTGTCTACCCGTTTGTCACGGATCAGTGCCTGGTTCAGGGTAGCTTCGCCCTGAATCACGTTAACAAAGTCGTACACCACCCGGCGCTCGCAGTTCATGATCAAGTCAAGATTACGCAGGCCCACGTCAAAATCGATAACCACGGTTTTGTGGCCGCGCTTGGCTATGCCGGTGCTGATTGAGGCGCTGGTGGTGGTTTTGCCAACGCCGCCTTTTCCTGAGGTTACTACAATAATTCTAGCCAAAATTTGATTCCCGCATTGCGATGTCGTGGTTGTCTAGGCCTGGTATACCAGTTACTGCTGGCAAACCCGGGTCTGATCAGGCCTTTTCCAGTGGCGTTACCACCATCAGATCGTCCTTGAGCTGAAGTTGCACGGCGCTTTTCCAGCCGATTCCTTGCAAGTCTTCAGATATTTTATAATGTCCAGCGATAGACACAAGTTCGGCTTCTAATGACTGGCAGAAAATGCGCGCGTTTTCGTCGCCGTGTACACCCGCCAGTGCGCGACCGCGCAGCGGGCCGTATACATGAATATTACCGGCTGCCATCACTTCGGCACCGGGTTGCACAGGCGCTAAAATCACCAGGTCACCTTCTGCGGCACACACCTGCTGGCCGGAGCGTACCGGCTGGCTGATGATTTTGGCGGGCACCGCCACCGCTTGCGCAGGTATGGGTTCTGCGACGGGTTCGGCGGCGGGCGCTTCGGTGGTCGGCTCGCTGGCGTGATCTTTATCGCGCGCGCTGGTGCCGGGTATTAATGCCAGCGACGCACCTCGGGCCATGCGGCGGTGGTTTTCATTGCCACCACGCACGCCCACAACATGAATATTGTGGCGCCGGCAGGTGCCAATAATGCTGAAAAAATCCAGATCACCGTCCAAGCCTTCGTACTTTTCAAGACTTATAATCAGCGGTACGTCTTTGAAAAAGCCGGGCGCTTGGCTAATTTTGTCCCGCAGCGTTGCTTCAAATTCTTCGCTCTCGAAATAATAAAGCTCCAAAGCTGTCATCGACACACTGGCGCTTTTCAGCTGAAAGCCTTGTTTAGTGCCAGTGGTTGGGGTATCGGTCATTAATGGTGATCCTGCTTTGGGCCGCTCTGGTAGCGTTGTTTCCACTCATCGTAGGGCATGCCGTAAATTGCTTCGCGCGCTTGCGGATCGGTCATATTTACACCCTGCTCCTGTGCTGCGGCAAGATACCATTTTGACAGACAGTTGCGACAAAAATCGGCTAGGTTCATAAGGTCTATATTTTGCACTTCGGTATGTTCGCGCAAGTGGCTAATAAGGCGACGGAAAGCGGCCGCTTCCAGTTCGGTGCGCTGGGCGTCTGAAATGGGCTGAGTCATGATATAGATGGCCTTTTGCGATGTCAGAAATATGGATAGAAATTCATGCTATACGGCTTTGTAAGCGGCTTGCCGCGGACAATCCTGACATTTTGAGCAACTGGAGTTAAGATGCAAGGCTGTATGTATATACAGCAGATGCGGTTAAGCGGGGTTTTATGTCTCAACGCAAGATAATTCACGTAGATTGCGACTGCTTTTATGCCGCTGTAGAAATGCGTGATGACCCCTCCCTGAGAAATGTTCCTTTGGCGGTGGGCGGGCAGGGTGGGCGCGGTGTGGTTACCACTTGTAATTACCAGGCTCGCGCTTACGGCGTGCGTTCGGCCATGCCTGGCGGCGAGGCTAAGCGCTTGTGCCCAGACCTGGTGACCGTGCCGGTTGATATGCCGCGTTACCGGGCGGTGTCGCAGCAGGTGATGGCGATATTGCGCGAGCTGACCGATTTGGTAGAACCGCTGTCGCTGGATGAAGCCTTTTTGGATGTGTCTGACGTAACAGAACACCAGGGCAGCGCAACGCTGATGGCCCGCCACCTGCGCGAGCGAGTAAAGCAGCAAACCGGCATTGTTATTTCCGCCGGGGTGGCGCCCAACAAATTTTTAGCCAAAATTGCCAGCGATTGGGAAAAACCCGACGGCTTGTTCGTGATTCGGCCCCAGGACATTGCCGGGTTTGTGGCTAAACTACCGGTGCAAAAGTTGTTTGGTGTGGGCCAGGTAACCGCGGGCAAGCTCTACGCCATGGGAGCCCAAACCTGTGGCGACCTGCAGCAGCTGGGCGTGGAAATTCTGATAGAGCGTTTTGGCAAGCAGGGCTACCGCTTGCACGAAATGGCCCACGGCCGCGACGAACGCCCGGTGGTGGTTTCGCGCACCGCTAAATCCCTGAGCGTTGAACGTACCTTTGCGCAGGATTTGCCAGACAGAACCGCTTGTGACGCAGTGCTGGTGAACCTTCTGGATGACTTGCGCGCGCGCCTGGTCCGCAAGGCAGAGCACAAACCCTTACACAAACTGTTTGTAAAAATTCGTTACAGCGATTTTTCCACGCACACTTTGGAGCGGGTGCGTGAATCCGCGACGCTGCCAACTATTGCAGACTACCAACAATTGTTGAATGAATTGATGACCGACACCCGGCGGCCGGTGCGGCTGCTGGGAATGGGAGTGCGGTTTCGGAATGATGAGGCACCGGTCACACAATTGCGGTTGTTTGACTGACTAGGCAATAAACGATGCGACAATGTGCGTTGAAACACAGCGCAGATGCTGAAGTGTATTAGACTTTGGGTTAGTCAATTCGTATAATTTTTGATTCGCCAAAATTGTTGCCCGATATGATTCTTCGACTCTTCTTTACATTGCTCGTTATCAACATTGCTATCTTTGCGGCCGGCGCAGATGCGTCTGAACACATAGGCAGTAGCGACCATGGCACGGTGAAGGAATCTGTCACTATGGCCGATGTACAACAACTGCAAGCTGTTATGGCAGGGCGGAGTTACGCCACCATCGACCAGACGGAAAACAGTGCCGATATTCTGGCCGAAGTGGGCTCTCGCCTGCTCACCCTGTCGTTGACCCGCCGCGACACTTCCCGCCGTTACGCCTACGAAACGATACGGGCCGACCACGGCTTGTCCCTGATTGACGAGGGCGCCTGCCTGAATCTTAAGTGGACCTTCTGAAACCGCTGAATTAACGTAGCGGGACACCCGATTACTGATCTGACGCATTGTTTGGCCGTGCTGCCCGTGTGATGATTCTGTTAACAGAATTCATTATGGGTTAACGGGAACCGGAAAATGGCCAAAGATTGCACGATGCGAATGGACGACGCAGACGCCTGTGTCGAAGAAGTAATCCGCCGTGTTGGCAACAAGATTATTCTTGGTTTGCCTCTGGGCTTGGGCAAACCCCTGCGCTTTGTAAATGCGCTCTATCAGCGCGCCAGGCGCGACCCCCAAATCGAACTGCACATTTTCACGGCCTTGTCGCTGGTGAAACCTAGTGGCCGTTCGGCCCTGGAAAAGCGATTCCTCGAACCTTTTTCAGAGCGCTTGTACGGCGCGATCCCGGATCTGGAATACGCTATGGATTTGCAGACCAATAAACTGCCGCCGAATGTGAAAGTGTCGGAGTTCTTTTTCAAGGCTGGCAGTTTTATGCATAACTCGTCGCAGCAGCGCCACTATATAAGTCTGAACTATACTCATGCGGTGCGCGATTTGATGGCTATGGGTATCAACGTGTTGGCTCAAATGGTGGCACCAGGTGATCAAAACGGTGAACCGGGGCAGGTGAGCTTGAGCTGCAATCCGGACCTGACCCTGGACCTTATCCCGCTTTTGCGCGCGCGCGAGCGCGAAGAGGGCTCACCCACGGTTTTGGTGGGTGAGCTGAACCGGTATTTGCCGTGGCTGGGCCGTGATGCCCAGATAGCCGAAGCCGATATAGACGTGGTTTTGGCGCAACCGCAAAGCGATTACCCGATGTTTCCGGCGCCACAAATGGCCATTAGTCCGCCGGACCATCTGATTGGTTTCTATGCCAGCACCTTGATAAAAGACGGTGGCACGTTGCAGGTGGGTATCGGTTCCCTGGGTGCTGCGCTAATCAACAGCACCATTTTGCGACACCGCCATAATGACGCCTGGAAGCGCTTATACCAGCAGCTGGACATCGCCGCCCGCTATCCGGCTGTCGATGGTATTGGTGGCACCGGCACGTTTGATCAGGGCCTTTACGGTTGCAGTGAAATGATCATTGACGGTTTTATGCACCTGTTGGAAACTGGAGTGCTAAAGCGTGAAGTGTTTGCTCACCAAGGGCTGCAGGAGTTGCTGAACCGCGGTGACATTAGCACGCAGATCAACCTGAATACACTTGATGTGCTATTGCGTGAACACATTATTGCCTCGCCGCTGAGGTCGCAGGACTTGGAGTTCCTGAAGCGATTCG